>SKKL01000226.1 GCA_007121465.1 Acidimicrobiales bacterium
GAGAGCCCACCCCCGTTGGTGTTGAGGGGAAGACGCCCACCGATGGCGGTGTTGCGCTCGGCGATGAAGGCCGCCGCTTCGCCCCGGCCCACGAAGCCCAGGTCCTCGAGACCATAGAGCGGGAGGTGGGCGAAGGCGTCGTAGATCATCAGGTGATCGACGTCGTCGTGGGAGATTCCCGCCTCGGCGATGGCCGATGGACCGGCCACGCTGAACGCCCGGGACGTGGTGAAGTCGGCCATCTGAGAGACCATCTGGGTCTCGACGCTCTCGCCGGTGCCGATCACATAGACCGGCTTGTGGGGGAAGTCCTTCGCCCGATCGGCCGAGGTGAGCACCAACGCACCACCGCCATCGGTGACCAGGCAGCACATCAGCTTGGTGAAGGGCCAGGCGATCATGCGGGCGCCGAGGACGTCGTCGACGGTGATGGGGTCACGGTAGGAGGCCCGAGGGTTGAGCCCGGCCCACTCGCGCTGGATGACCGCGACGTTGGCGAGGTCCTCCTCGGTGGCGCCGTAGGTCTTGGCGTAGCGCAGCCAGGGCAAGGTGAAGAGAGTGGGCGGGCCCATCGGACCGTAGGGCATCTCGAACTGTCCGTTGAGACTCGACGGCGACATGCCGAAGCCTCCGACCCCGACCCGCGACCGGCCGCTCTCACCGTGGGTGATGAGCACGGTGGTGGCGAGACCCTCGTTGATCGCGGCGGCGGCGTGGCGGACGTGGAGCATGAACGAGCAGCCGCCGACGGTGGTGCCGTCGACCCACCGGGGGGTGATGCCGAGGTAGTTGGCCAGGTTCGCCGGCGATTCGCCCGCGGTGGAGATGCCGTCGACGTCGGCGGCGGTGAGGCCGGCGTCGGCGAGGGCGTTCAGCGCGGCATCGGCATGCAGGCCCAGCTGGGAGAGCTCGGGGATCTTTCCGAGCTCGGTGGTCTCGGCGGCGCCGACCACCGCGACGGTCTTGGGCTTCATGCCGACACCTCCACGGGGCGGAACTGGGGAAGGGAGATCTCCTCGGAGACCTCCTCGAAGGTGACCTCGAGCTCCATGTCGAGCTGGAGTGCCTCGGGGGTCTGGTCGCAGTCGACGATGTTGCTCATCATCCGGGGCCCTTCGGCGAGCTCGACCACCGCGATGGCGTAGGGGGGCGTGAACCCGGGCACCTCACGCTCGTGGATGACGTAGCTGTAGAGCGTGGCCCGGCCGCTGGCGACGATGATCTCCACCGAGCGACTGGAGCACTCCGGGCAGAACGGTCGCGGCGGGAAGTACGTCTGGTCGCAGTCCGAGCAGCGTTGCAGGCGTAGTTCCCCGGCTCGGGTGCCGTCCCAGAAGTGCTGGGTCTCGGGAGTCGGTTTGGGGATGGGTCGGCTCGGTGGCACGGCTCAGGTCCTTCGGGCGACGGGATGGGATCGGTGATGTCGACGTCGAGAATCTCGGCGGCGAGACAGCCGGGAGCCGTGAACGAGCACAGCGGTGCTCACGCCCCCGGAAAACGTACGGCGTACACGAGCGAGCCGGTGACCGCCAACTCGCCGTCGGTCGCGCCGCGGACCTCGGCCCGGCAGAACACCGTCGAGCGACCTCTCTTTTCGACCCAACCTTCGGCCACGGCGTCCTGTTCGTGGACCGCAGCGAGGTAGTGCAGGTTCATCGAGATGGTGAGCATCACCGGTCGGGTCTCATAGACCGCCCCGACTGCCGGAACCACGACGGTGTCGACCAGGGTGGCCAGGGCTCCCCCGTGGACCACACCCGCGGGCTGGTTCAGCTCGGGCCGATAGGCGAGGCGCAGCCGGCAGTAGTCGGCTCGGATCTCCTCGAGCTCGATTCCGATGAAGCTCGGGAAGAACGTCCGACCCGGCCAGCTACCGAAGTTGGCCCACGGTTCGAGCCGTTCGGGTGCAAGCGGTTCGAAGCGGTCGGCGTGGCGGGCGACCGAGGGGCGATCGGGTGTCACGGGGGGCGATGGTAGCTCACTGGACGAGGTGTCAATGAGGTGAGGGGTGGCGATCACCGACCCGAGAGACGACGTGGCGCCACACCGACGGATCGAGCACGTCGCCGAGGGCGAGGAGGACCTCGTGGCGCTCGGCGAACCCCTCGCCGCATGCACGAGCGAACGCTCCGGCGTCCATCCACGCGGCGAGGTCCGGGTGGATCCCGAGCTCGGGCCATCCACCGGCCACGCGCTCACGCCGCAACGTCTCCCAGGAGTCGGGGAGATGCGGTTCGCACCGGTCGACATCGCGGGGTCCGAGGCCGGACCGACCCGGACCGACGTCGGTGGCATCGGTGAGGACCCGATGCAGCCAGAGGTCCGGCACCAGGTCGGCGGGCCGACCGCGGGGCGGGGCGGTGGGAAGACCGAGGGTCCTCCACATCAGGTCGACCAGCCGGCCCGACGGCATCCGGGGGCCCGGGCCGACCACCTCGACCGCCGGCTCGCCGTCGCCGATCCGAACGCACATCGCGCTGGTGCGATCCCGGCCACAGGCGAACGCGACCGAGACGGGCTCACCCGCATCGACTCCCCCGTCGATGCCCGTCGGGATCGTCGATCCCGTGGCCACCAGGCCGACCACCGACCACCGGGACTCGACGACGAATCCCCCCAGCCAGGCACATGGGTCGCCCGGGACGGGGGTGACCGCCAGATCGAGCGACGGGCCCGCGATGCACGGGGTGGCGACGGGGCGGGCCTGGACCACCAGGGCGGGCACCTGCACCGAGCGGCGTGAAAGCTCGAGGACCTCGACGAGATGAGCGAGCTGCTTGGGTGGGACCGGCGGAGCCGGGGGGTCGGGAACGGATGCGGTGGGTGGAGTGTGGTGGCTCACGAGGGCCTCCCGGATCGAGACGATGGAGGGAGGCGACCTGGGATTCCGCCGCGGAGGTCGCGAGCCGCATGCGACGACATCATCCCGCCGGGGTGTGACACCGA
>SKKL01000079.1 GCA_007121465.1 Acidimicrobiales bacterium
ATGGGACCGCTCATCGCAGTGGGCATCGTCGCGGGGCTCACCTCGGGGCTGTTCGGAGTCGGTGGTGGTGTCGTGATCGTGCCGGCCCTGGTCGCGCTCGCCCGATTCGACCAGCGTCTCGCCCACGGGACCTCGCTCACCGCCATTCTTCCCATCTCGCTGTCGGGCACCCTCGGATACGGCCTGGCGGGTGAGGTGGCGTGGGGTCCCGCCATACCGATCGCCATCGGCGCGGTGGCCGGCGCGCTCGTCGGGTCCCAGCTCCTGGCCCGGTTGCCGTTGCGGTCGCTGCGTCTCGGGTTCGCGGCGGTCATGTTGGTCAGCGCGATCCGGATGGTCGTCGCGGTGCCCGAGGGGACCGGGCCCGGCGCCGTCGAGCTCGTCGACGTGTTTGCGTATCTGGCTCTCGGGGTTGCCTCGGGGGTGTTGGCCGGCGTCATGGGCGTGGGCGGCGGGATCATCATGGTTCCGATCCTCACCTTCGTCGCTGGTTTCCCACTGGTGCTCGCCAAGGGCACGTCGCTGGCGGTGATCGTGCCCACCTCGATCGTGGCAACCCTGCGCAATCGTCAGCTTGGAACGACTGCGGTGAGCGCCGGGATGATCGTGGGGGTGACGGGGATCGTCTCTGCCTACCTCGGCACCCAGATCGCCCTGGTTCTCGACACAGCGATCGCGGCGGGACTGTTCGCGCTCTTGTTGGCGGCGGTGGGCCTCCAGCTGGCGTTCACGTCCCGCAAAGCCGACCACTGAGCCGACCCGTCCTCGAACCCCGTCCGCTATGCCGCGGCAGACTCCTCCCGGAGTCGCCGTCGGTTCTCGGCGATGGCACGCGCGTGGACCAGTGAGTCGATCGTGTGGCCGAGGTCGAGGCGTTCGCCGGCCCACGTCGGTGAGAGGCCTGCGGTTGTCGTTCGCCCGATGGTGGCGACGGTGCCGGACAAGGCAGCAGAAAGGTCGGGCACGAGAGATCGATCCGGCCGGAAGAACTGCGTCGCACCGTCGGGACCGAGCTCGATCGTGTAGCCACCCTCGTGGAGCAGTCTGTGGTGGTACGTGCACAGGGTGACGAGGTTCGACAGCGATGTGGGTCCGCCTCGGGCCCAGTGGACGATGTGGTGGGCGTGGGTGAACCGGGTGTGACTGCAGCCGGGGAACCGGCACCCTCCGTCGCGCCGCCACAAGGCGAGACGAAGGGCGTGGTTGACGGTGCGTTGTCGGCGGCCGAGGTCCAACGGGGTGCCCCGCGAGCCGTGCACCAGCGTGGCGGTCGTCGCATCGCAGCAGAGTCGGCGGGCCAACTCCGGATCGATGCGCCGACTACCAGTAGCGTCGTCGCCCGGCCCGGCGGTGAGATCATCGACCGCGACGGTGACCACCACATCGGGCGGGGGCGGCGTCGAGTCCTTCTGCGCACCGGCGAGCGCAAGCTCCACCACCGCGGAGAAGGCCTCCGCCCCTCCCGCCGCTGACTCCTCGGCCGATGCCGAGTCTGCCGCGGCAGACTCGGGGTCGAGCTCCCGAGCGGCCACGTGCAGAGCATGGAGGAATCGCCGTCCGACCTCCGCCGGAACCCGGGCGGTGATCACCAGGTCGCCATCGTCGTCCCAATCCCACCGGATCCGCTGACGAGCCCGTGCTGCCTCGGGATCCCGCATCGCCTGGCTGTGGGCTCGGGCGATGCGGGCCAGGTGCGAGCCGGTGCACACCCGGGCGAGGTCGACCAGCTCGGCCTCGGTGTCGGGGGTCGCCATGCGTAGCACCGCCCGAACCCGGCAATAGGTGAGCTCACCGGCGGAGAACGCCTCGGCGACGAGGGGATACTCATCCAGCGCTCGGGCCACCTTCACCTGCTCGTGGGCGGTCGAGGGTGCGATCCCGCACCTCCACACCAACCAGTGAGCGCACGATCGACACCCATCGTCCTTCCAACCCTCCCGGCGGTCGAACTCCGCCACCAGCCCGAGCCACCGTGCGGTCGCCGCCGCGATCTGACCGGCAAGCCCGACGATCTCCCGACCCACCATCTCCAGGTCACGCTCCACTGTCGCTCCTCCACCACTCGGATCCACTAGCGAACACCTGTTCGATTCTAGGACCCGACTGTGACAGCGAGATCACCGACCGCCGGCGAGGTCGCGTTCGGCCAGCTCACGGAAGGCATCGGGCACCGGGGCCGACCGCGAGAGCGACACGGCAGCGACCCCCACCGCATCGCGCCCGAAGCGATCGCGCACCTCGTCGACGGCCCGGTCGAGCGCCCGACGGTGTGACCCCGCCAGGGTGCCCGACCGCTGCGCGTCGACCCCGTCCTGGCCGGCGAACGGCAGCTCGAGCTGGGAGGACGGCTCGGCGTCGAGCCCCGACACGGAGATGGCGAGCAGGCTGATGTCGCTCTCGTCGGGATGGTCGGCGAGCGCCGCCTCGACGAGTGCCACCGCGATCTCGGTGATGGTGAACGTGGAGTCGACCGGCCCGTCGAGGGTGCGCGAGCGGGTGACGGCCGACAGGTCGGGGAACCGCACCCGAACGGTGACGGTGCGCCCCGCTCGACCCGCCGCCCGCAAGCGGGTGGCCACCCGATCGGCGAGGTGGCCGAGGGTGACCCGCAGCAGTTCGGGAGTGGCGCGCCGCCGGCCGAGGGCGGACTGAGCCCCGACCGATCGTGCCCGCCGACGACCGGACACCGCCCGGGGATCGACGTTGCCGGCCAACGAGGTGAGCTTCGCCCCCGCCGCCTGCCCGAGTAGCCGCTGGAGCGCCTCGGGCGATGATGCCGCCAGCTGGCCGATGGCGGTGATGCCGCGCTCGGCCAGACGCGCCCGGGTGACCGGCCCGACCCCCCACAGGAGCTCGACGGGCAGCGGGGCGAGGAACTCGACCTCGGTCCCGGGGGCGACGACGATCAGCCCGTCGGGCTTGGCGACCTGGGAGGCCACCTTGGCCAGGTGCTTGGTGGTGGCGACCCCCACCGAGATGGGCAGACCGATCTCCTCGCGCACCCTCTGGCGCAGGAGGGCACCGATCTCGGCGGGGCTGCCGAAGAGGTGGGTCGCCCCGGCCACGTCGAGGAACGCCTCGTCGATCGAGATCCGCTCGACCGACGGCGTGAGGTCCTCCATGACCGCCACGACCCGATCGGCGATGCCCTGGTAGTCGGCGAAGCGCCCCGCCACGATCGTCAGATCGGGGCACAGCTCACGGGCGCGTCGGGTGGGCATCCCCCCGGACACCCCGAAGGCCTTGGCCTCATAGGAGGCGGCGAGGACCACTCCCCCACCGACGGCGATCGGTCGACCGGCCAGGCGGGGATCGAGGAGCTGTTCGACCGACGCGTAGAACGCGTCGAGGTCGGCGTGGAGGATGGTGGCGTCGACACGTGGGGCCACCGTCACAGCCTAGCCGGAGGGCAGAACACGTGTTCGATTCGCTCAGAGCTCGAGCTCCACCGCGGCGCGGGCGGCGTGGCCGCTCCATCGACTGGGGAACGCATCGATCAGCCTCCACCCGGCGGCGGTGAGGGTGAGGTGGCGCTCGATGTGGGCGTCGGACCCGTCGGGGTGGACGCCGCACTCGATGCCGACGGCCGAATCGCCCTCTCCCACCACGAGGTCGACCTCCCAGGTGCCGACCGGGTAGCGGTGACTCACGACGTGCCCGGCCCGGGCGAGCTCGGCGCCGAGGGCGTCGGACCATCGCGACGCCGGCGCTCCCCCGCCCGGCGGCGACGGCGGTGTCCCCGCCCAGGTGAGGTAGTCGCCGAGGAGGCCGCCCGACTCGGTCTCTGAGGTGAGCACCACGATCTGCTGGCGGGCCCGGGTCACCATCACGTTGAACAGGCTCGGGTCCTCGACGAAGCGACGACTCCCGGCGGGGCTGTCGTCGTCGAGGGCGAGGGCGATGACGATCGCGTCGCGTTCACCGCCCTGGAAGGCGTGGACGGTGCCGGTGCGCAACCCGAGGGCGACGATGTCGTCGATCCCGAGGCGGTCGAGGATGGCCGCCTCGATGGCGTCGGCCTGGGCCCGGAACGGCGTCACGATCCCGACGGTGCGGCCGTCGCCGCCGAGCTCGGGCAGCAGCTCGAGGGCCCGCTCCACCTGGGCGACGTTGACGCCGTCCTTCCCCCGGGTGCCGTCGACCGGCTCGACCTCGATGGCCCGGGTGGCGTGGGTGGTGGGATGACGGGTGAGCAGACTCACCCGGTCGCGGTAGAAGCGGCGGGCGGAGAACTCGATGAGGTGGGGAACCGACCGATGGTGCTCGTCGAGCCAGGTCACGGGCGCGGCAGCCGCCGCGGCGTCGAAGGTGGAGCTCCGGCGCAGGTCGAGCCGGTCGGCGAGGTGGTCGAGGTCGCGCATCTCGAGGGTGGTGCGCACGTCGGCGTCGGAGGTGAACGACACGTGGCGGAGCTGGCGGGGATCACCGACGACGACGGCCCGTCTCCCCCGGAGGAGGGCGAGGGCACCGTAGGGCTGGTCGATCTGGGAGGCCTCGTCGAGGATGACGAGGTCGAACACGCCGGGGGTGGCGGGGAGAAGGTCCTCGATGTCGTGGAGGTTCCCGACCCACAACGGCACGCTGTGGGCGACCGCGGCGAGGTCGAGCTCGGCGAGGAGTCGGCGACGTTGTCCCCGCCCGGCTCGAAGCGCGGCGAGCAGCGCCGCCACCGCCCGGCGGGCCTTGTTGGTGAGCGACGAGGGGAGCCGGTCGTGGGCCGCCGCCCGCTCGCCGATCGCTCGCTGCAAGGTCACCTCGGCGTCGCCGAGGCGATCCCACAGGCTCGGACCGTCCGGGGCGCTCAAGCGGATGCCTCCCCGGGCGTCGAGGTCGAGCGAGGCCCGGCGGGCGGCGGCCGCCGCGACCGCGTCGACGACGAGCCGGTGGGGCACCGCGGCGGTCGTGGTCCCCTCGGCGCCGGTGAGGTCGATCAGCTGGTCGAGAGTGCGCCGATGACGGAACCCGGAGAACCAGCCACTCGGCGGTCCGGCGGCGACGGTGTCGTTGAGCTCGGCGATGCGGTCGAGCGGGGCGCCGGAGTCGAAGACCCGGGGTAGTTCGGCGACGAGCGCCGGGATGGCCGCCTCCCACTGATCGAGGGCGGCGGCGTCGGCTTCGAGGGTGATGGACCGGTCGACCAGGCGACGGGCCGCGAGGTAGCCGTCCGCGGCGCGGTCGACCGCGGCATCGAGGGCAGCGAGATCGGAGGAGCGCAAGGGGCGGCCGAGGCGGTCGGTGAGCTCGTCGAGGAGCTCGTCTCGGCGTTCGCCGTTGCCGAACACCACCGGGGTGGGTCCGGGGTGACGCTCGAGGAGGTCGGCGAGCACCTCGGCCGCGTGTTGGGACTGGGTGGCGACGAGGACGCTCTCGCCTCGCAGCACGGCGTCGACCGCGATGGCGGCCACCGCGTGGCTCTTGCCGGTGCCGGGCGCTCCGGAGGCGACGGTGAGGGGATCGTGGCGAGAGCGGACGACGAGGCGGCGTTGGGCCGGGGTGAGCGGGAAGGGCGACCGGACCGTGTCGTCGGGCGCGTCGGGCGCAGCGGAGTCGCCGTAGAGGGTGGCGAGGGCGGTGCGCTCGATGCCGGGACGGCCGGCCCAGCCTCGGAGGCTGCGGCGCCGTTCGGGTTCGTCCTCGGTCTCGATGGCGTAGAGGCCCGAGCCGATGACGGCGACGAGGCCGTCGTTGCGACGAAGCGAGCGCGGATCGGTCGGAGCCTCGACGCGCTCGACCGGAAGTCCGGTGGCCTCGACGACCGCCTCGATCCAGGCCACGAGACGGGGGAAGCGCTGGGGGTGCGACGACTCCCAGTAGAACTCTCCGAGGCCTCCTCCACCGAACTCCGCGTCGTCTTCGAGTCGGGCCCGGTCGTCGGCATCGGCGACGAGGGCGGTGATCTCTTGGTCGCCGAAGCGACGGGACCACACGGGCACGTGGCCGCCGACCTCGGGGTCCACGGGAGTGGTCGGTGCGCCGATGATCTTGCGCAACCGCACGGGGGCGCTGAGCAGGGGCACGCACACCTCGCGTCGGTCACCATCGACGGTGGTGCGGCCGGCGAGGAACACCCAGCCCTCCCGCAGCCGATGCTCGTGGCGGTGGAGCTCGTCGAAGGCGGCGAGCCTGGCCACCTCGTCGAGCACGTCCTGGGTCAGCCGGTTGTCGATGGGCCGCCGGGCGGTGAAGCCGCTGGCGTTGGTGCCGAGCCAGGCGAAGCCCTGGGTGCGGGTCACGTCGAGAGCGACCTGGGCGGCGGCGCCTTCGGGAGCGAGGTCGGCGAAGGCGTGGAGGATGGCGGCGACGTCGGGCGCCGGGGAGCCGGTCACCTCTGATGGGGGGCGGGGTCGCGCTCGGGTTGGTCGAACAGGCTCGGCCGGGTGGACGGAGTGGCCCCGAGGGCGGGGGGAGCCACGGCGGCGGTGGTGGACCGGCTGGGGCCGCCGGGGCCGGTCGGGTCGTCGACGTGGGTGCGGAGCTGGGCGAGATCGGCGTCCCAGGAGTAGACGACGGCGGTGCGGCCGATGAGGTCGTGAAGCATGCGTCGGTCGCGCCGGACGAGACCGAGAAGGAACCCGATCCCGAACAGGAGGAACCCGAGGGGGAAGGCGACGGTGCGGGCGAGGGCGTGCCATGCGCCGACCGGCGCCCCGTCGGGGTCGACGACCCGCACGCCGAGCGCGGCCTTACCGACGGTGCGGCCGGTGAGGGCCGTGGCGCCGGCGAAGTAGACGAGCTGCCAGAGGAGGACCATCGCGGCGAGCAGTGGCCGGTTGTCCTCGGCCGCCCACGTCACGCCGACGACCCGGTCGAGGGCGAGTACCCCCAGGCTGAGCAGCAAGGTGAAGAGGGTGGCGGCGACGGTGGTGTCGAGGAGGAAGGCCAAGAAGCGCGAGACCGCGCCCGCGTGGTGGCCTTGGAGAGCGACGGCCCGCTCCCCTGCGGGCAGACCGCGGATGGGGGTGAGGATCTCGGGAGCGTCGGGGCGGCGTTGGAGCCACGGGTCGCGACGAGCGACCCGACCGAGGGCGCCGTGCACGATGAGGTCGACCGACATGATGGCGGTGCGTCCGAGGTCGACGACCTGGCCGAACACTCCGGTGGTGGAGCGGGCGATCACCTCGCCGAGCTCGGTGCGCTTCACCAGGGCGTTGACGTCGACCCGGGCCATCATGCGGTCGAGGTCGACCCGGTCGACGAGATGGTTGGGGTCGATCCGCGCCACGAGCCGCTCGGGGTCGACCCGATCGAGGAGGCGGTTGACGTCCACGCGGTCCAGGAGGTCGTCGGGCTCTACCCGATCCAGGAGACGGTTGACGTCGACGCGGTCCAGGAGGTCGTCGGGTCGGATCCGAGCGAGCAGCGCCTCCACGTCGACGCGACCGAGGAGGGCGTTGACGTCGACCCGGTCGAGCAGGGCGTCGGGCTCGACACCGGCCAGCAGGGCGTTGATGTCGACCCGGTCGAGGATCTGCGCCGGGTCGATCCGGTCGATCAGGGCGTTGACGTCGACGCGGGCGAGCAGGTCATCGACGTCGATGCGGCGGGCGATGTCGTTGACGTCGATGCGGTCGACGATGTCGTCGACGTCGACCGAGTCCACGACCGGCCGCACGAAGGGTCCGACCACCGAGCCGACCACCCGGCCGGTGAGGCCCCGAGGGGGCGGGCGATGGGTCTCGTCGGTCACGCTGTTCATTGTGCCGCACCTCCGCCTCGCCTGGCTGCTGAGGGGTACGATCGGGTCAGTCGTCGGGAGATGCGCGATGGTCCCAGGGCAGAGCGAGCGGGAAGAGGCCGTGGCGGCGGCGACGGCGGGCCGGTGGGCCGAGGCCTTCGAGCGGTTCGGCCGCCTCGACCCGGGATCGTTGTCGGGCGAGGAGCTCGACCTGTTCGCCGACGCGTCGTTCTGGTGCTGTCGCACCGACGACGAGGCCGAGTACCGGCGTCTCGCCCACCACGCCCACCTCGACGCCGGCGACCCGCTGGCCGCCGCCCACGCCGCGTGGATGCTGTCGGTCCGTCTCGGGTTGAAGGGCCAGCCGGTGGCGGCGTCGGGCTGGTTGCAGCGGGCCCGCCGCCAGGTGGTGGGCCGGCCCGAGTCGGTGACCCACGGCTATGTCGCCTGCGGCGAGGCCGAGCAGGCGTTGGGCGAAGGCCGCCCCGAGGAGGCCGAGGGCCACGCGGCGCGGGCGGTGCGTATCGGCCAGGAGGCCGACGAGGCGGAGCTCGTGGCGCTCGCGCTGGCGTGGCAGGGTCTCTGCCGGTTGAGCCTCGGCGACGCCGAGATGGGGACGCGCTGTCTCGACGAGTCGATGGTCGCGGTCACCTCCGGCGAGCTCGATCCGCACTTCACCGGGTGGATCTACTGCTTCGTCGTCGGGATCTGTGTGGGTGTCGCCGACCTGAGGCGGGCGAGCGTCTGGTCCCAGCAGGCGTGGACGTGGGCGGCGTCGCTTCCCGACCAGACTCCCTATCTCGGCCTGTGCCGCATCCATCAGGTGGAGATGATGAGGCTGCGGGGCGAGTTGGCCACCGCCGAGTCCGAGGCGACCCTGGCGTGTGAGGAGGTGGCCGCCTTCGAGCCGAACCTGGCCGGGGAGGCCTACTACGTGTGTGGTGAGGTCCACCGACAACGCGGCGACCTCGGCCGGGCCGAAGCGGCCTTCGAACGGGCCCGGGCACAGGGACACGACCCCCAACCTGGGCTGGCGCTCGTCCGGCTCGCCCAAGGGCGGGTGGCCGAGGCGATGGGGGCGCTCCGAGCGGCCGACGAGGGTGGCCCGCCGTTGCGTCAGGCGGCGATCCGTTCCGCCCGGGTGGAGGTGGCGGTCGAGGCCGGTGAGCTCGACGAGGCTCGCCAGGCCAGCGAGCAGCTCACCGCGCTGGCCGAGGTGGCGGGCAGCGATGCGGTGGACGCGATGGCGGCGACCGCCCGGGGGCGTGTGTTGCTCGCCGAGGCCGATGCCGAGGCGGCGCTGCGCGAGCTGCGCCCGGCGACCGCATCCTGGCGGGCACTCGACGTGGCCTGCGAGGTGGCTCGCACCCGCGCCCTGGTCGGGGTGGCCATGCGCCGCCTCGGCGACGAGGAAGGGGCGCGATACGAGCTCGCGGCGGCCGAGCGCGACCTCCAGGCACTGGGGGCCGGGCCCGATGCCGTGCGGGTGGCGGCGCTGCTCGCGGGCGGAAGGGCGGCCCGCTCGGAGTCGCCGCTCACCGGCCGGGAACAGGAGGTCGTCGGCCTGGTGGCGAGGGGGCTCACCAACCGG
Source organism: Acidimicrobiales bacterium (assembly GCA_007121465.1). GTDB lineage: Bacteria > Actinomycetota > Acidimicrobiia > Acidimicrobiales > SKKL01 > SKKL01. The sequence continues at coordinate 9,267 of SKKL01000079.1, forward strand.
GAGATCGCCACCACGCTCACGGTGAGCGAACACACGGTGGCCCGCCACTTGAGCAACATCTTCACCAAGCTCGATGTGTCGTCGCGCACCGCGGCGGCGGCCTACGCCTTCGAGCACGACCTGGTCTGATCTCGCCGACCCCCGCCCGACGACATGGCTGATATTGACCATGCGCGGGTGGGTCGGTGAATGGCTGATCTGCCCGATGAGGGGCGGTAGGGGCCCGTCGTAGGTTCGCACCGAGGACCGACGACGACCCGGGAGGCATCCGGCGATGACGATCGAACTGCAGGAACGGATCCGTGGCGAGGTGATCGACATCACCAGCGACCGTTACGACGAGACCCGAGCGCTCTACAACGGGATGATCGACAAGCGACCGCTCGCGATCGCCCGCTGTTGCGACACCGCCGATGTGATCGCCGCGCTCGAGTACGGCCGGTCGGCGGGGTTGCCGATCGCCATCCGGGGTGGGGGCCACAACGGACCGGGCCTCGGAAGCTGCGACGACGGTCTGGTGATCGACCTGTCGGCCATGAAGGGCGTGCACGTCGATCCGAACGACTCGACGGTGCGGGTCGAGCCGGGGTGCACCCAGGGAGACGTCGACCACGCCACTCACGCCTTCGGTCTCGCGGTACCGGCGGGGATCGTCGCGTCGACCGGCATCGGGGGTCTGACGCTCGGCGGCGGGCACGGCTATCTCACCCGCAAGTACGGGCTGACCATCGACAACCTGATCGAGGCCGACGTGGTGCTGGCCGACGGACGGGTCGTCACCGCCAGCGAGACCAGCCATCCGGACCTGTTCTGGGCATTGCGGGGCGGGGGCGGCAACTTCGGGGTGGTGACGAGCTTCCGATTCCAGGCCCATCCGGTCCACACCGTCTACGGCGGCCCGATCTTCTGGCCGATCGAGGACGCAGCGGAGATCATGGCCTGGTACCGGGACTTCCTGCCGACCGCTCCCGAGGAGCTGTGCCCGTTCCTCGGCCTGAAGACGGTGCCGTCGAGCGAGCCGTTCCCCACCGAGTTGTGGGGTCGGAGGATCTGCGCGCTCGTCACCTGTTTCGTCGGGACCGCCGAGGAGGCCGAGGAGGCGATGGCCCCCATCCGGGCCGAGCTGCCCGAGCCGTTGCTCGACGGGACGACCACCATGCCGTTCCCCGCGCTGCAGTCGATGTTCGATCCGCTCTTGCCGTCGGGCCTGCAGTGGTACTGGAAGGGCGACTTCGTGGCCGAACTGTCCGACGAGGCGATCGCGGCGCACGTCGAGCACGCCTCGTCGAGCCCGACCGAGCTGTCGCTCATGCACCTCTATCCCATCGATGGCGCCGCCCAACGGGTCGGGCCCGACGAGACGGCCTGGCGTCACCGCGACGCGACCTGGTCGATGGTGATCGCCGGGATCGGCCCCGACCCCGGCACGGCCGGCGAGCTCTCCGACTGGGCCCGTGACTACTGGGAGGCGATCCACCCCCACACGCTCGGCGGCGCCTACGTGAACTTCATGATGGACGAGGGTGAGGACCGGATCCGGGCCACCTATGGCGAGAACTACGACCGGTTGGCGGCGATCAAGGCGGAGTACGACCCGTCGAACCTCTTCCGGATCAACCAGAACATCCGGGTGGAGCGGGCCGAGACGAGGAGCGCACGATGACGACGAACCAGACCCTCGATCCCACGGTGATCCAGGCGTTCATGGGGCGGTACGCGGCGGACCAGGCGGCGACGTTGCACATGGCGACGGTGGTGGTCGGCGAGCAGCTCGGCTTGTATC
>SKKL01000072.1 GCA_007121465.1 Acidimicrobiales bacterium
CCCTGGCGCGGGTGGTGGGGTTGCGGGGCCCGCCGCGGGAGCAGGGGCCGGTGTGGGCGGCGGGGTCGTCGGGGCGGGCCGGCTCACCACGACCGTCTCGCTCGAGCGGGGGGGAGCGGAGCCGATCCCCGAACCGAGGGTGCTCCGGGCAGCGAGCACCGGCACGCCGCTGCGCTCGAGCCACTCGGCGCCGTACCCCGTGGTTGCGGCCCGGTCGAGGGCCCGGGCGAAGTCAGCGGCGGTGTCGAAGCGATCGGCGGGCACCTTCTCGAGGGCCTGCATCACGACCTCGGCCACCGGCTCGGGAACCGAGTCGGCGATCTCCCGGACCGGGCGGGGCCGCTCGTGCACGTGGCGGTAGAGCTGGGACAGGGCATCGCCGGTCGACTCGAAGGGCAGCCGCCCGGCGAGGAGCTCGTAGAGCATCGCTCCCACCGCATAGACGTCGGTGGCCGGCGACAGAGGTTGGCCTGATCCCTGTTCGGGAGCCATGTAGGCGGGGGTGCCCATCACCACACCGGTGGCGGTGCGCGTGGAGGACGAGTCGCCGACCACCTTGGCGATCCCGAAGTCGGCCAACTTCGGGGATCCGGTGGAGTTGAAGAGCACGTTCTCGGGCTTGATGTCGCGGTGGAGGATGTTCTTGTCGTGCGCGTGGGCGAGACCGGTGAGGGTCGCGACGGCGACGGCACACGACGCCTCGGGGGATACCTCTCCTGCGCTGAAGCGGTCCCACAGTGTGCCCCCGGGCATGAGCTCCATGACGAGCAGGCAGAGGCCCTCGTGCTCGACGAAGTCGAACAGGGGAACGATGTGGGGGTGGTCGAGCGACGCCACCACCCGGGCCTCGGCGAGGAACCGGGCCCGCACCTCGGGATCGGCGCCGAACGCGCGGGGCAGTGCCTTGACCGCGACCCGGCGACCGAGGGAGCGGTGGGAGGCGTCGAGTACGACGCCCCAGCCGCCCCGGCCGATCTCCTCGCCCAGCTCGTAGTTGGGGAGGGCCTCGACCATGAGACGGCGCTCGGCGGACATCGGCCCGAGTGTAGGGGCGGCGCCCCAGGCGTGTCGCGACCCAGGCCGTCGGTGCACGGGCGGAGGGAACGCTGGAGGACAAGGAGCGAGCACTCCTTCGCTCCCTGCTCATCAGCCACCGCGTCGTGCGCTTCGGTTGGCGCCACTCCGCCAGCTTCGATCCGGGCTGCTGCGGACGATCCGAGCTCATCGGCCACCTGCGGGGGAGTCTCGAGATCCGTCGGTGAGAAAGTACGGACATGAAGAGGCGATGTCGACCGGACCTCGGTAGAATCCCTACCAGTTCTGTCGACAATCCCCGCCGGCCGGCGGGAGGGAGCAAGCCCGTGTCCGTGCACAGCTCGGTGATCGACCTGATCGGCAACACGCCGATGGTCGACGTCAGCCAGCTCAGCCCCAATCCCGCTGTGCGGATCCTCGGCAAGCTCGAGGGGCAGAACCCCTTCGGGTCGGTCAAGGACCGGGTGGCCAAGTCGCTCATCTTCGAAGCGGAGAAGGACGGCACCCTCACCCCCGGCAAGCGGATCATCGAGCCGTCGTCGGGCAACACCGGCATCGCCCTGGCGGCCATCGCCCGCCTGAAGGGCTATCCGATCACGATCGTGATGCCCGAGAACGTGTCGATCGAACGCCGTCAGCTCCTCGAGGTGTTCGGCGCCGAGATCATCACCACCCCCGGGGGCGAGGGTTCCAATGGGGCTGTCCGCCACGCCCAGATGCTGGCCGACGAGCACCCCGAGTGGGCCTTCCTCTACCAGTACGCCAACAACGCCAACCCCCAGGCCCACTACGACACCACCGGCCCCGAGATCTGGCGCGACGTGCCCGACATCACCCATTTCGTCGCCGGGCTCGGCACCAGCGGCACGCTGATGGGGGTCGGCACGTTCCTCAAGGAACAGAACCCCGACATCAAGCTCCTGGCCGTCGAGCCGCCGGTGGGGGAGAAGGTCGAAGGGCTCCGCAACCTCGACGAGGGCTACATCCCGCCGGTCTATGACAAGTGGGGCGGTCCCGAGCTGCTCGACGGCAAGCGCATCGTGCGGCCCCGCGAGTCGATCGAGTGGACCCGACGCCTGTCCGAGGAGGCGAGCGTCTTCGCCGGGATCTCCGCTGGAGCTGCCCTCGCCGGGGCGGCCAAGGTGGCCGAACGGATCGAATCCGGAGTGATCGTGTTCGTCGTGTGCGACGGCGGCTGGAAGTACCTGTCGACCGGCGCCTGGACCGACCCGATCGACGACGTCGTCGAGCGGGCCGAGAAGATCATCTACTTCTAGGTCCGGTTAAGCTCCCGGTTGCGGCGGGGACACCGCAACGAGGGGGACAATCGAGATGGATCCGACCTACAGTGCCGACGCGTCGGCCTACCGCGAGAAGGTTCGCGCCTTTCTGGCCGAGAACCTGCCCGACGACTGGACGGGGGTGGACGCACTTCCCGTCGACGAGCGGGAGGCGTGGGCCGAGGAGTGGCGGGCTCGACTCGCCGCCGCGGGCATGTTGGCCGTCGCCTGGCCGAAGGAATTCGGCGGAGGAGGGCTGTCGGCCATCGAACAGGTGGTGCTCGCCGAGGAGTTCGCCCTCGCCGGCGTGCCCGCCCAGCTCGGCAACGACGGGTTCGGCATCGGCATGGTCGGACCCACGATCATCGTCTGGGGCACCGACGAGCAGAAGCGTCACTTCCTGCCCCGAATCATCTCGGGCGAGGACCGCTGGTGTCAGGGCTACTCCGAACCGGACGCCGGATCGGACCTGGCCAACGTCGCCACCCGGGCGGTGCTCGACGGCGACGAGTGGGTCGTCAACGGACAGAAGATCTGGACCTCCTCGGGACACACCGCCAACTGGATCTTCGTGCTGGCCCGCACCGACCCGGACGCGCCCAAGCACGCCGGGATCTCCTTCCTCCTCGTTCCGATGGACCAGCCCGGGGTGGAGGTGCGCCCCATCAAGGAGATGACTGGCGAGGCGCTGTTCAACGAGGTCTTCTTCACCGACGCCCGCACGGCCAAGGAGAACGTCGTCGGTGAGGTCAACAACGGGTGGACCGTCGCCAACACGCTCCTCAGTTTCGAGCGGGGCGGTCGGTCGACCGTTCTCGCCATCGGCTACCGCAAGGAGCTCGACGCCATCGTCGACCTGGCCCGACGCAAGGGGGTGGCCGACGATCCGGTCATCCGCCAGCGCCTCGCCTGGGCCCACGGCCAGGTCGAGATCATGCGCTACCTCGGCATGCAGTCACTGACCCAATCGCTCACCGGTGAGCAACCTGGCCCCGCGGCCTCGATCATCAAGCTGTTCTGGAGCGAGTACCACAAGGTCGTCACCGAGCTGGCCATCGACATCCTCGGGCCCGAGGCGCTCGTGCCCGAAGGCGATGCCGGCGGGGCGTCGCTGCAGGCGTTCGCCGGCAAGGAGATGAGCTCGGCCGCCGCAGTGCGGGGCTTCTACGAGGCTCGGCCGGGCACGATCTACGCGGGAACCTCGCAGGTGCAGCGCAACATCATCGGCGAGCGGGTCCTCGGGCTGCCGAAGGAGCCACGGGCCGACTCGGGGCCGTGGCGGGACGCCCCCCGGGGCTGATCCAGGCGCGAGGTCCGGCGACCTACGAACCGAACGACAGCGCGCGGGGCACATCCGCGAACGTGTCGAGGACGAGGTCGGGCTGCTCGTCGAGATCGTCGAGCACCTCGGGCCTGAACTTGCCCGTCCGGACCAAGATGCCGGTCATCCCCACCTGCTGGGCCCCAATCACGTCGCTGTGCACGTCGTCGCCCACCATCGCCATCCGCTCGGCGGCGAGTCCGAGGTCCGACGCCGCCGCCTCGAAGAAGGCCGCGGCCGGCTTGCCGATCACGACGGCGTCGACACCGGCGGCCTGTTCGAGGGCGGTCACGAAGAAGCCGGTGTCGAGGGCCAGGCCGTCGCGGGTCTGCCACAGCAGGTTGCGGTGCATGGCGACCAGCGGTGCGCCGTCGGCGAGAACCGAGAAGGCCGCTCCCATGGCCTCGTACCCGAAGGAGGGGCCGGCACCTCCCAGGACCACGACGTCGGCGGAGCCGGAGTCGACGACATCGACCCCGACGAGATCCTCGGAGATGTCGCCCTCGTTGATGACCAGACAGCGCGCTCCAGGGTGGTGGTCTCGCAGGTACGACGCCGTGGCTCCCGCCGCGGTCACGATCTCCTCCACGTCCACCGGCATGCCCGCGTCGGTCAACGCGGCGGAAATCTCGGCCCGGGACCGACTGGTGGTGTTGGTCGCGAATCGCAATGGTACGTCGGCGTCGCGCAGCTCCGCGAGGGCATCGGCCGACCCGGGGATCGGTTCCCAGGACACGACCAGAACCCCGTCGATGTCGATCAACAGACCATCGATGTCGGACATCGGGTCACCGTAGCGGGACCGGCCTAGCCTCGGGCCGTGGATCCCCGACCCCTCGCCATGTTCGACAGCGGTTTCGGCGGCCTCACCGTGGCGAGGGCGGTCATCGACCTGATGCCAGGGGAGGATCTGGTCTACCTCGGCGACACCGCCCGCTACCCCTACGGTCCCCGCTCCCTCGAGGAGGTGCGGCGCTTCGCTCACCAGATCGCCGACTTCCTCGTCGAGCGTGTCGATCCCAAGCTGCTGATCGTGGCGTGCAACACCGCGGCCGCTGCGGCCCTCGCCGAACTCCAGGAACGCCTCGACATCCCCGTGGTCGGAGTGATCGAACCGGGAGTGCGGGCGGTGGTGTCGGCCACCACCACCGGCCGGGTCGGGGTGATCGGCACGGTGGGGACGATCGGGTCGGGCGCCTATCAGCGAGCCGTCGCCGCCGCCGACCCCGACATCACCCTCGCCTGTGCCGCCTGCCCCGGGTTCGTCGAGTTCGTCGAGCGGGGCGAGGCGAACAGCGACCAGGTCCGAGTTCTCGCCGAGCGGCTGCTCGCCCCGATTGGCGACGCCGAGGTCGACACCCTCCTCCTCGGCTGCACCCACTACCCGTACCTCGCCCGCACGATCAGCGATGCCGTGGGCCGTGATGTCGTGCTCGTGTCGTCGGCTGACGAGACCGGGTTCGAGGTCCGGTCACTGCTCGAGGAAGCCGGCTGCCAGGCCCCGCCACGGTCCGCCGCCGGCACCCACCGCTTCCTCTCCACCGGCGACGTCGAGTGGTTCCGGGAGCTCGGCCAACGCCTGCTCGGCCCCGAAGTGCTCGACGTCGAGCCCCACAGCTGGGAGTGACCGGGTCGAGGTCCTACCATCCGGACCCATGACCACCCCATCACCTTCCGCCACCCGTGCCGATGGCCGCGCTGTCGACCAGCTCCGTCCGATCACCTTCGAGCGCGACTTCACCGACATGGCCGACGGCTCGGTCCTCGTCTCGTTCGGTCGTACCCGGGTTCTGTGCACCGCCTCGGTCGACGAGGACGTGCCCCGGTGGATGAAGGGTTCGGGCACCGGATGGGTCACCGCCGAGTACTCGATGCTCCCCGGTTCGAGCCCTGAGCGCATCCGCCGAGAAGTGAAGGACGGCAAGCCGTCGGGTCGCACCCAGGAGATCCAGCGGCTCATCGGCCGGGCCCTGCGATCGGTGACCGACATGGCGGTGTTGGGAGAGCGCCAGATCCTGCTCGACTGCGACGTCCTGCAGGCCGACGGTGGCACCCGGACCGCGTCGATCTGTGGCGCGTGGGTCGCGCTCCACGACGCGTGCACCCGCCTGGTCGCTCGTGGGCTGATCGACGCCAACCCCCTGACCACGACGTGTGCGGCCATCTCGGTCGGGATCATCGACGGGGAGCCCCGCCTCGACCTGCCCTACGAGGAGGACGCCCGCGCCGAGGTCGACATGAACGTGGTCATGACCGGCGAGGGTCGTTTCGTCGAGGTGCAGGGGACCGCCGAGGGTGAGCCCTTCAGCCGCGACGAGCTCGACCGTCTCGTCGCCCTGGCCGAGGGGGGCATCGCCACCATCGCCGCCATGCAGCTCGAGGTCGTGGCCGCGGCGCCGTCACCTCGATGAGGATCGTCCTCGCCACGGCCAACCCCGGCAAGGCGACGGAGATCGCGGCCATCCTCGGCGACGCCGTGGAGCTCGTTGCCCGTCCCGAGTCGGTGCCCGACGTCGTCGAGGACGCCGACACCCTCGAGGGCAATGCCCGCCTGAAGGCCTCTGCCCTCGTCGACGCGACCGGCGAGGCCGCCCTGGCCGACGACACCGGACTGGAGGTTGACGCTCTGGGTGGTGCGCCGGGCGTGCACAGCGCCCGCTACGCCGACGCCGACGGCGACGCGGCGTCCAATCGCCGCAAGCTGCTGTCCGAGCTCGACCGGGTCGGTGCCACCAGCACCGCCGCCCGGGCGGCGCGCTTCCGTACCGTGATGATCCTGCGTCGGCCCGACGGCAGCGAGGTCGTGGCCGAGGGGGTCGCCGAGGGGCACATCGCCGACGAGATGCGCGGCGACGCAGGGTTCGGCTACGACAACCTGTTCGTTCCCACCGACGGGGACGGCCGCACCTTCGCCGAGATGCCCGCCGACGAGAAGAACGCCGTCTCGCACCGGGGTCGGGCACTTCGCCGACTTGCCGAGATGCTGGAAGACTGAGAGGCAATGGAGAACCACATCGAGGTCATCATCGAGATCCCCAAGGGATCTCGGAACAAGTACGAGATCGATCACGACACGGGAGTGGTCTGGCTCGACCGGCACCTGTTCACCGCCATGTCCTACCCGGCGGACTACGGGTTCGTTCCCGACACCCTCGCCGAGGACGGCGACCCCCTCGACGCGCTGCTCCTGCTCGACGAGCCGACCTTTCCGGGAGTCCACGTGCGGGCTCGCCCGGTCGGTGTGTTCTGGATGCGCGACGAAGCGGGACCCGACGCCAAGGTGCTGTGCGTCCCGGCCATCGACAAGCGCTTCGCCCACATCCAGGACCTCCCCGACATCGGCGAGCACACCCTGGCCGAGATCGGGCACTTCTTCGAGGTCTACAAGGCCCTCGAGCCCCACAAGCACACCGCAGTGCGCGACTGGGACGGCGTCGAAGCGGCGGTCGAGGAGATCGAGATGTCCCGTCAGCGGTTCGTCGAGACCCACCACGAGGCCTGAGCCCAGGGGTCGGTCGGTCAGGGGCGGGGCCCCTGGTTGGCGGCGAGCAGGTCGCGGATCTCGGTGAGGAGCTCGACATCGGTGGGAGGAGGCGGTTCCTCGTCGGCGGGGCTCTCGCCTCGGGCTCGGCGGTGCTGCATCTCGTTGAGGGCCTTCACCACGAGGAACACGGCGAAGGCGACGAGGACGAACCGCACCAGCGCGGTCAGGAAATCTCCGTAGAAGATCTCGGCGTCGTTCACGGTGACGGTCAGTGCAGAGAAGTTCGGCTCCCCGACGATCGCGGCGACGATCTGCATCAAGATGCCGGTGGTGAACGCGTCCACGACCACCCCGAAGGCGGCGCCGATCACCACCGCCACGGCGAGGTCGACCACGTTTCCGCGGTTGACGAACTCCTTGAACTCCTTCACGAATCCGCTCATGTGGTCGCCTCCTGGTGAGATGTCGCTCGCACGCTAGCCCGGCGCGGTCGTTGCAGCGGTGGGCCGGTGGCCCCATCATGGGGGCGTTCATCCCGAAGGAGGGGTCCTGACCGACGACGCAAGCCCGGCTCCACCTGCACGCGGCCGATTGGCCGCGTTGGCGGGGCGCGCGTTCGGCCCTCCGCCGGTCGACAAGCTCGTCCGGACCTCGGCCTTCAGTTCGGCGGCCGACACCTTCGTGGCGGTCTCCCTGGCAGGGTCGCTCTTCTTCAACGTCTCGGTCGATGCGGCCCGCCCTCGCATCATCCTCTACCTCGTCCTCACGATGGCTCCGTTTGCGATCGTGGCGCCGCTCATCGGACCCTTCGTCGACCGAGTCCGGGGCGGGCACCGGTGGGTGATCGGAGCGGCATGCCTCGGTCGGGCCCTGCTGTGCCTCGCGCTCGCCTTCCAGCTCCGCAGCCTGTGGCTGTATCCCTTGGCGTTCTCGATCCTGGTGTTGAACAAGACCCACCAGGTGGCCAAGAGCGCGCTCATCCCTCGCTTGGAGTTACGGAGTGAACGGCTGGTCGCGGCGAACAGCACCCACACCCGGGTCGGCGCGATGGCAGGAGCTGTCGGCGGAACGATCGCGGTCAGCGTCCTCACATTGAGCAATGCCACCGCGGTGTTGATCGTCGGTGCGTGCTTCTACGGAACGGCCCTGCTCATGGCCCTGCGCATCGCACCGACCCCACCGGTCAAGCCGTCACCGACGCGGCGGCTCATCGAGGACCATGAGCTGAAGGCGCCGTCGTTGTTCCTGGGTGTGTCCTCGATGGCCGCGATCCGTGGAGCGATGGGCTTCTTCACGTTCTTCGCCGCGTTCACCCTGAAGGCTGCCGGAGAGCCCACCTGGGTCTTCGGCGCGGTGGCCGTCGCCGGGGGAGTCGGGGGGTTCGCCGCTACCTTCATCGCACCCGCCTTGAGGCGATTGCTCATCGAGGAGCGGATTCTCGAGACGGCGATGATCCTGCCGGCCGCCGCGGCGCTCATCGTCCCGAAGAACTGGGTGGCGCCCAGCCTGATCGTGGTGGCGTTCGCGCTGGGAGTCGCGGCCACCCTGGGGCGTCAGGGGTTCGACAGTCTCGTCCAGCGCGACGCACCCGACGCCGAGCGAGGTCGGGCGTTCGCCAAGTTCGAGGCTCGTCTGCAGCTCACCTGGGTCGGTGGCGCTCTGTTGCCCGTACTCGTGCGGCCGTCCAATGCCGTGGGCCTCTTCTTCCTCGGCGGTGTCCTCGCCCTCGGCGCGGTCACCTACGGCACGAGTGCCCGCGCCGCGGTCAAGCGTCACTGGGGGCAGTGGGCCGGGCTGTTGCCATCGGTCGATCGACGCAGCGACGACGACGTGGTGCCCCTCGACGAGCAGCTACTCGGCACGGCGCGCTGGTTGGCCGACCGCGGGTCGAACCGTCAGGCGGTGGCCCTCTGCGCGGCGGCACTCGACGCGGCCCGACGCCGGTCACCGGCGGAGAGCACCCGACCGGAGCTCGTCGATGCGCTTCTTCTCGCCGAAGGGGTCCTCGACCGGGCTGCCCGGTCGGAGGGCGAGGTGACCGAGGTCGACGTCGAGACGCTCATCGCCGCGACGGCAAAACTCGTCGCCCACGACTCGGAGTCCGGGGCGGGGGACGACATGGTCAGTTGAGCGTGACCCGGTCGCCTTCGATCGGCCGTTCGAGTTGCCACTCGCCGCCTCGGCGACTCAGCTCGAGTTCGAAGGTGATGAGCTCGTCGGCGTACTCGTACCGGTCGGCCATCACCGTCACCGAGGTGGGGCCGTCGGGGACGGCGCCGAGACCGACCAGCACGCTGTTGGCCCGCACCGGCTGATGGGGCTCGCCGCTGTCGATGGCCTCATCGAGCTCGTCGATGAAGCGGATCTCGGCCCAGTCGGAGAGCGCGTTCACCACGTCGATCTGAACCTCGAGGCTGATCGACACGCCCTCGCGCTCGACGACGTAGACGACGTCCTCCAGAGACTCCTCCGATGCCAGGTCCGACCGCTGGTAGGTGGCAACCGCCGGGATGATCTCGGTGTAGATCTCGATGGTGCGGCGATGCGGGTCGTCGCCCGCGGGGACGTCGTCTCCGCAACCGGGGAGGCACAAGGTGGCGATCGCCGCCAGGAGGGCGGTCAGTGGTCGTGACATGGCAGTCCTCGTGACATGGCAGGGTCGAGGCTAGCGGGAGTGGGAGTGCGGACGGGGGGACTCGAACCCCCATGCCTTTCGGCACCAGGACCTAAACCTGGCGCGTCTGCCAGTTTCGCCACGTCCGCGGACAGTGGCACCGTAGTCCCCCTACGACGCTCGACGCACCGGGTATGCCCCGGTTGCCGCTAGCCTTCGTCGGGCCAACGCACGACCAGAGGGAGCATCATGGATCAGCCAGCGCACGCGATGGGTCAGGACCCCATGCCCGAGATCCACGCTCAGGGGCAGGGGTCGTGGGACCCGTCGATGGACATCTTCAACCGGCTGTTGAAGTCGCGCATCGTCTATCTGGGGTCCGAGGTCAACGATCGGGTCGCCAACCTGCTCACCGCCCAGATGCTGTTCCTCGAGGGTGAAGACCCCGAGACCGACATCTGGCTCTACATCAACTCGCCCGGCGGTTCGGTCACGGCGGGCATGGCGATCTACGACACCATGCAGCTCGTCCAGCCTCAGGTCGGGACCATCTGCATGGGTCTCGGCGCGTCGATGGGCCAGTTTCTCCTGTGTGCGGGCGAGCCCGGCAAGCGGTTCGCCCTCCCTCATGCCCGAATCCTCATGCACCAGCCCCTCGGTGGGGTCCAGGGCCAGGCCACCGACATCGCCATCCAGGCCGAGCAGATGGCCTACACGAAGAAGCTGATGGCCGAGCGAATCGCCCATCACACCGGTCAGAGCGTCGATCAGATCACGAAGGACTCCGACCGCGACCGCTGGTTCACCGCCGAGGAGGCCCGCGAGTACGGGATCATCGACAAGGTGATCCAGCGCCGCGGCGAGATGCAGTAGTTCCCCACGCTCGATCTGAACGCGACGAGGCCCGGCCCCCAGGGGCCGGGCCTCGTCGCGTTCGCGAGCGGTCGTGGCTCAGTTGGCGAATATCTGGGTGATCCAGACTCGGCCCTGGGAGTCGGTGGCGACGCCGATCCCTACCTTGGTATGGGCGGAGTTCAGCATGTTCGCCCGGTGGCCCGAGGAGTTCCACAGCAGGTGGTGGACGTGGTCGACCGAGTGGGCGTACCCGACGTTCTCCGCGACCCGCGTCGACCCGGCCGGGATGCCGCCGCCGGAGTGGGCGAGGCGTCCGGTTCGGGCCATGTGCTCGGACCAGGCCTGGGCCCGATCGTTCAGGTCGAAGTCGTTGTACAGCGACGGCAGGCCCCGATGGAGCCGCTCGGCGTCGATCAGGTCGTAGCTGCGTTGTCCCTGCGCGCTCAGGCATCCGGTGA
>SKKL01000033.1 GCA_007121465.1 Acidimicrobiales bacterium
CCGGGAGGTGTCGACGGCATCGGCCGAGCGGTGGAGGACGGCGCTCGACTCGGATCGCAAACGCGTCCGGATGCTGTGGCGGCTGTGCCGGATCGGCGATGCGCCGTACTTCGTGTTGGGATCGGACCGCGCCAGCTCGCTGCGGTTGCGGGTGGCCTCGGCGTGGGACTGGATGCAGGACTTCGAGCTCGTCGCCCTGCGCATCGAGGCCCGCGACGCCGGCCAACCCGAGGTGGGGTGGCACGCCGAGATCCGTGAGCGGGCGACCGGGCATCCTCATGACGTGCGGGGCCATGTCGAGATCCGCTGGAGCCACGGCCGGTTCTCCGGGTCGCCGGAGGCCAAGGTCTACCTCGACACCCCCCATGTCGAGGTGCCGGGCTACTACCTCCTCACCTGATCGGTTCCACGTACGAGCGACAATGCCGCCAGCGACAAGGCCGCCAGCGACAAATGGGCTGGGGTGTGGTCTCCTGAGCTGATGAGCGAACCACGGACCGATCACCGCTTCGACGACCTGCGGGCCGTCTTCGTGAACTGCACCTTGTCGCCGTCGCCGGCCGAGTCGCACACCCAACGGTTGATGGATCGTTCCATCGCCTTGATGCGCCGCAACGGGGTGTCGGTCGACGTGATCCGGGCGGTCGATCACGTCATCGCTCCCGGGGTGATGCCCGACATGACCGAGCACGGCGCCGACCGCGACGACTGGCCGGCGCTGCAGGAACGGATCCTGGCCGCTGACATCCTCGTGATCGGAACGCCGATCTGGTTGGGCGACAAGTCGTCGGTGTGCGCCCAGGTGGTCGAACGGCTCTACTCCTACTCGGGCGAGCTGAACGACCGGGGACAGTCCGTCTACTACGGGCGCGTCGCCGGCGTCGTGGTGACCGGCAACGAGGACGGCGCGAAGCACTGCGCCATGAACCTGCACTTCTCCCTCGCCCACCTCGGCTACACGATCCCGCCCCAGTCCGACACCGGATGGTTGGGCGAGATCGGCCCCGGCCCCTCCTACGGCGACGACGGCATCGGCCTCGACCACGACTTCACCAACCGCAACACCACGATCATGACGTGGAACCTCATGCACCTGGCCCGCATCCTCACCGACGCCGGCGGCATCCCCAACCACGGCAACGACCGCAACGCCTGGGCCGACGGCGAACGCTTCGGCTACGAGTGAGGCCGTCCTGAGAAGACCTGCACCCTAAGCCTTGCGGGAGCGCTTCTGCTCGAACATCGCCTGGTCGGCACGGCGCAGGACGGTGCCGGCGTCGACACCCGGCTCGGGGCGGGCGGTCCCGAGGCTCGCCGCCGACGGCCACGAACCTCCGTCGAACACGACCGGCTCGGTGAAGACCGACTCGAGCCGTTCGGTGACACCGGCCCACCCACCCGCATCCACCCCGCGACAGACCACGACGAACTCGTCGCCGCCGTAGCGAGCGACCACATCGCCGGGGCGCACCGCCGCCGACAGACGGCGGGCCACCTCGACGAGGACGGCATCTCCGGCGTCGTGACCGTGGTCGTCGTTGATGGCCTTGAACCCGTCCAGGTCGATGAACACGACGAGGGTCCCGTCCGGGTCGTCCCGAATGGCGTCCTCGAGGAACGCCTCGATCATCGCCCGGTTGGCCACGCCGGTCAGTGAGTCGTGCAGAGCCTGGTGGCGGAACACCGCCGCCGAGGTGACGTCGGTGACCGACCCCACGAAACGCCCGAGCTCCACCCCACCACCGACCGAGCGGCAACTGATCTCGAGCACCCTCGACCCGGCAGCGCCGCGGACCTCGATCGACCGCGACACCGGCGACGACATCGTCAACAACTCCGACAGAAGAGCATCGAACTGCTGCTGGTCATCAGGATCGATCAGCTCGTGGACCCGTTCGACGGCTCCGTCACCGTGGAACGACTCCTCCCAGTGGGCGTTGTAGAAGCCCACCCGGCCCCGCATATCGCACCGGAACACCGCCGTCGGCACCTCGTCGGCCAGCAACCGGAAGTCCTCGGCCAACGCCGCGACCTCCCGCTGACTCGTCACGAGCGCCTCCTCGTTGGCAACCCGCTCGCTGACATCGACCACCACCACCTCGGTCGTTTCGTCGTCGTGGACCAGGTAGGACGACTCGAGCCACACCTCGGATCCTTCCTTGCGGCACCAACGCCACCGCGAGGTGCGCGTCTGGTCCGGGCGCTCGGACAGCCGCACCCAGTTCTCGATCGCGCTCGGCGCATGGTCGGGGTGGATGAAGTCGGTGGGGATGCGGCCGAGGATCTCGTCGGTGTCGTAGCCGAGCACGTCGGAGACCCGGCCCCGCACAGCAGCGATTCGTCCCCCCTCGGCGAGGGTGAGGATCATCCAGTTCGTCGACTGGGTGGTCCCACCGGAATCGAGCTCGGTCACCTCGATGGGCGGCCCCTCGACCACCTCCGACGCACCGAGTATGCCGCCGACCTCGGGTACCTCCAACAGGTTGAGCCACACCAGGTCCAGATGGACCCATACCCCGAAGAAGTCGACCCGGATGTGGGTCGAGCTCGGCACACCGGGGCTCTCCCGCGCCCGGACGAACGAGTCGATCAGCGCACCCCGGTCCTCACGGTGGGTGATCTCGACACTCTCGATCGAATTGAGCGGATTGACCTCCGTCGCGCCCGCTGCCAGCCACTCCGGTGGTTCGAGCTGCTCGCCCGACGGGCCGCGCATGAGTATCTGCTTGCCGCCGACGAAGTCGAGCACCGCCTCTCGCGTCCAGACCGACGGCTCCATACCAGTGGTATCGGCACCCGATGTCCCCACATGAGCAGGGGATCGACGACGGGCCGGACGGTCCTGACGGGTCAGGACCAAGGACACTGTTCGGTCCACCACCTCCGGGCGGACGATGGAACGGAGTGCAGAGGGAGGTGGCCACGGTCTCC
>SKKL01000042.1 GCA_007121465.1 Acidimicrobiales bacterium
AACCCACGAAGGTCGGGGACGATGACGTCGAAGCCCGCTTCGGCGAGAGGCTCGATCACCTTCCAATAGAGGCGGCGGGACTCCGGCCAACCGTGGACCAGTACCACGGGGACTCCCCCGTGGCCGACTCGGCTGTAGGCGAGGTCGAAGCCACGCCCGTCGAAGACCTCGACGGGAAAGGCGTCGATGCGGAGCGGTGCGGTCACGATGGACCGAGCGTACCGGGCCTCAGCGCCGAGGGCCGTCAGTCACCGTTGAGGCTCGGGATCACCGGGTAGGACGACGGCATGCGGATCCTCGCCCAAGTCGACGCCGACGTCACCGAGGCACTCGACGGCGTCACCGGCGACGACTGGATCCGCTCTGGGCTGATCTTCCTCGCCGCCATCGTGCTCAGCCGCCTGATCCAGTTTGCCGTCACCCGTGTGGTCTCGGACGAGAACGGCAGTGCGGTCGCCTTCCGACTCATCGGGCGAGGAGTCGGCGCCGCCATCGTCATCATCGGCTTCGTCTACGCACTCGCCTCGCTCGGGGTGCGGCTCGGACCGGTGCTCGGCGCCCTCGGCATCGGCGGTCTGGCGCTGGCCTTCGGCGCCCAGAGCATCCTCGAGAACTTCTTCTCCAGCATCCTCATCCAGACGAGACGACCGTTCCACATCGGCGATCAGGTCGAGATCGGCGAGAGCACCGAGGGGATCGTCGAGGACATCAACTTCCGCGTGGTCGTCGTGCGGACGTTCGACGGTGAGCGGGTGTACGTCCCGGCCTCGAGCGTGCTGGACAATCCGATCGTCAACGTCACCGCACGAGGGCCGTGGCGGACGACGCTGCCGGTCGGGGTGGCCTACGGGACCGACCTGTACGCCGCCCGGGACGTCCTGCTCGATGCCGTCGGCACGGTCGACGGTGTGCTCGCTGCTCCCCCACCCGAGGTGTGGTTCGAGAGCTTCGGCGACTCGAGTCTCGACTTCGCGATCCACGTCTGGCATACCCCGGAGATGGCGACACGCTGGCGCGTGCGCTCGGATGTCGGCATGGCGGTCACCACCGCCCTCGCCGAGGCCGGGATCACCATCCCGTTCCCCCAGCGCACCATGTGGTTCGGGGAAGCCGACACCGAGTAGACGCCCACTCGTGGCGACATGGCAGCCCGACGTGCCACGCGTCACACTGTCACGGTGACCGCTGACACCTTCGCCGCCGCCTGGGACGAGTTGCTCGCCCCAGGGTCCATGTTCGAGATGACCGACACCGAGGTCCGTGGGATTCCCATGCGGGTCTTCGCCAGCGCTCCGCCCTCCATGCGCTTCGTCTGGGAGCTGGCCACCGGCCACGGTGACCAGACCTATGTGGTCTTCGAGGACGAGCGCTACTCCTACGCCGAGATCGACGCCCGGGTCCGGGCCCTGGCGCATCACCTCCGCGACGTCCACGACGTCGGGTCGGGCGACCGGGTGGCCATCGCCATGCGGAACTACCCCGAGTGGGTGATCAGCTACTGGGCGATCCTGTCGCTCGGCGCCGCCGCCGTGGGCATGAACGCCTGGTGGACCGGCCCCGAGATGAACTACGCCCTCGAGGACTCCCGCCCGAAGGTGCTCATCGCCGACGGCGAACGGGTGGAGCGGGTCCTGCCGCTCCTCGACGAGCTGCGGGCCAGTGCCCCCCTCCACCTCATCACCACGCGCTACGACGGCACACTGCCCGACGGTGCCGACCGGTGGGACGACGTCGTTCGGCCCGACGAGGCCCCCGCCGGACTCCCCGACGCCGACATCGACCCCGACGACGACGCCACCATCTTCTACACCTCGGGCACCACCGGGTTCCCGAAGGGCGCCCAGCTCACCCACCGCGGCTGTGTGCACAACCTGATGCACATCATCTTCATGGGCCAGGTCGGCGCCGCGGTCACCGCCAAGACCCAGGAGGCCGCCGGCGAGACCCCCGCCGAGCCCGCGACACCGGCGGGCCCGCCGGTGATCATGGCCCCCACCCCGCTGTTCCACGTCACCGCCAACAACTGTCTGCTCCACCCCGCCACGATCGGCGGCGGCACCATCGTCCTCACCTACAAGTGGGACGCAGGCCGCGCCCTCGAGCTCATCGAGAGGGAGAAGGTCACCAACTTCAGCGGCGTCCCCACCATGAGCCGCGAGCTGCTCACCCATCCGGACTGGGAGAGCCGCGACACCTCGTCGATGGCGGCGATGGGCGGCGGCGGCGCCCCCGTGCCGCCCGATTTGGTCGGCAAGATCGACACCGCCCTGAAGAAGGGTGCCCCGTCCACCGGCTACGGCCTCACCGAGACCTGCGGGATCCTCACCGGCAACGCAGGTGGCACCTACGTGGCCAAGCCCGACTCGGCCGGCCCGATCGTGCCAACCGTCGACGCCAAGGTGGTCGACGACGCCGACCAGGAGGTTCCCGAGGGCGAAGCGGGCCGGCTCCTCGTGCGGGGACCGATCATCATCAAGGGCTACCTCAACAAGCCCGAGGCAACGGCCGAGTCGATCCGGGACGGCTGGTTCGACACCGGCGACATCGCCCGCCTCGACGAGGACGGGTTCGTCTACATCGTCGACCGGGCCAAGGACATGGTCATCCGTGGCGGCGAGAACGTCTACTGCTCAGAGGTCGAAGCCGCCGTCTACGAGCTCGAGGGCGTCGCCGAGGTGGCCGTGTTCGGCGTACCCGACGAACGACTCGGCGAGGAGGTCGCCGCCGCGGTGGTGCTCACCCCGGGCGTGGCGATGACCGCCGACGAGCTGCGGGCGGGCCTCGCCGAACGACTCGCCCGCCACAAGCACCCCGCCCACGTCTGGTTCCTCGACGAGGCACTCCCCCGCAACGCCAACGGCAAGTTCCTCAAGCGCGAACTGCGCGACCAGCTGGTGGGTCAGACCC
>SKKL01000047.1 GCA_007121465.1 Acidimicrobiales bacterium
CTCGTCGTCGGTGATGCCATAGGAGCCGGGCACCACGAACTGGGTGGGGTGGAGGGCGTTGTGGTGACGGCTCAGCTGCGACCACGAGCCACGGATGGTGGTGCGACGCTCCTGGAGGCCGGCGTGACGTTCGATCGCCTCCATGAGTGCCGAGGCCAACGCGTGAGCCCGGGTGAGGCCCTTGCCGCTCATCACCGAGATGCCGCCCGTGGTCGCCGGTTGGTTCAGCTCGGGACAGATGGTGGCGTAGTTGGGGATGCCGAGGACGTCGAGATCGGTCAGGTCGGCGATGCGGGTCAGGCCGATCACGTCGGAGCGGGCGAGCACGCGGGCGATGGTGTCCTCAAGGGCGAGGACCCGGTGACTGCCCGAGCTGATCGCCTTGGCGTTGGCGGTTCGGTCACCGAAACGGGTCGGGACCGTGGACCACGGGGCGTTGTCGATGCTGCGGTCGAGCTGGAGGATCGTCATCGGCGCGTTCCTTGGGTCGTGAGGGTCGTGCTGGTCGTCGCCGGTCTGGCTCCAGCGGAGTCGCTCTCGATGGAGGTGACCTCGAGCACCCCGAGGTCCCGCAGCTGGTGGTGGATCTCCTCGTAGAGCTCGAGGACCTCCTTGGCGGACGGGTCCCAGGCGGCCACGGCGGGGTGGAAGGCTGCAGCGAACGACGGCTTGGCCGCGAGCCGTCGAAGCACCTCACCCTGGAGTCCGCCGTAGTAGCGGGCGAGGGGCCGGCTGCGGTCGACCAGGGCGATCATGTCGCCCTCCACCTCGTGCAGCTCGACGCCGGGGCCGAGTCGCACCTCGGAGCCCAGCAGCTCGGTGAGGGTCATCGGCGCAGGCCCCGTCGGGAGGCCGTTGCGGGCGGCGGCGAGGGCGAGCTCGGGCTCCCAGTGGGGCTGGAGGGAGATCACCTCGAGGTCGCGGTCGAGGTAGAGGGGTCGGTCGAGGACCAGGTTGAGATAGGTGGCGTGGTAGCGATCGAGCTTCTCGTCGAGCCGGTCGCCCGGGAACCGGTGGATCGGACCGCCGGTGCTCTCGTCGGGAACCAGGTAGAGCGGAAGGGGCTGGTCGCGAAGCTCCTCGATCCGGCGGGCCAGCGGTTCGGGTGCGATGCCGAAGTCGACGGGCTGTTCGGCGACCGGCGCGTCGGCCACCAGCATGAAGTTCGACTTGAACGACACGTCGTGGGTGTCGCCCACCTGGTCGCGCAACGTGTCGAGGTGCTCGGAGAACTCTTCGAAGGTCTCGGTGGGGAAGTTGCACAGGGTGTACAGCGTGACGAAGACGCCTCGGTCGCGGAACGCCCGGAGCTGTTCGGGGACCTGACGCAGGTTGATCCCCTTCTTCATCATCCGGCTGATCCGGGGGTGGAAGCTCTCGATCCCGAAGTTGAGGGCCCGGGCGCCGCCGTCGACGGCCCGTCGGATGCGGTCGGGTGTCCACCCCGCCTCGGCGCGGACCATCGCGTACCAGCTCACGTCGATGCCGCGACTCACCACGGCGTCGCCGATGTCGGCCGCTCCTTCGGCGGTGACGAGGCTCGAGCAGTTCACGAACGACCGCACGCCGAACTGACTCGACAGGTGCTCGAGGTGGGCAGCGACTTGGTCGGGTTCGGGCTCCTGGTAGCTGAGCCGGGCGGTGATCGGGCCCTGGTCCTTGCTCTCGGAGCAGAACGTGCAGCGGCCCCAATCACATCCGTTGGACAGGCGGAAGGGCAGCACCGGCTCGGGGAGGAGGTACTTGTCGAGGTCGAAGCTGGAGAAGTCGGGGGCCTGCCGGGACTCGAAGCGGTAGCGGTAGCGCTCGGCAGCGGTGACGATCTTCCCCTCTCGCTCGAAGAAGGCGTTGGGCACGTCGTCGAGCGGCCGTCCCTTCCAGCAGTGGTCGACGATGCGCTCCAGGGCCAGTTCGCCGTCGCCGCTGACGACCACGTCGTAGGCCGCCGCGAGAAGAGTCTGGAGCTGTGGTGTGATCTCTGACTCGCCGAGCACGTTGCCGCCGAGAGCCAAGAGCGCGTGAGGGGCGCGTCGCCGCAGCTCGGGGGCGAGGCGGTAGGCGTACACCAGTTGGTCGAAGGTGAAGGCCGAGATGCCGACGACCTCGGCGGTCCAGTCGATCCGGTCGAGGGCCTCGTCGAGGAAGTCGTCGTAGGGGGTCGTCACCCGACGCCAGTCATCGGGGCGTTCGAGGGCGGAGAACATGCCACCGACCAACGAACCGGGGAGAAAGCGGAGCGGTGCGTGCACCAGCTCGACGAGGTTGGCGAGCAGACCGAGGTGGTGCAAGGACTCGGACCAGGCCCCGCGGTCGGCCAGCACAGCCGGGTCGCGGAGCCGGTCGGGGAGGTCGGCGATGCGGTGCCGGGCCGTCCCGTCGAGGTCGGCGAGCACGGACTGGAGGTGGCGAGCGTCGGGCGAACCGGCGCGGGGGTGGTCGCTCCCGGGAGTCAGGTCGAGGGCGCGTGTCTGCTCGACGAGTGCGTCGATGCTCTCGGTGCGGCACAGCGCGTGAATGCCCTCGACGTTGAGGTCGATGACGCGGCAGTCGATGCCGAGCCCCCCGAGGTGCCCGGCGAGGCTCGCCGGTCCGAGGTTGGGGTAGGCGTACTGCCCGCCAGGAGGGACGATGAGCACGACTCCCGGCGGAGCCGTGGATGGGCGCTCGGCCCACCCACGACCCGGTGCCGGAACGTGCGACCAGGTGGTCGACATGTTCAGCCTCGTCTCAGGGCTTGGTGACCACGGTCTCGACCGAGAACACCACGTGCCCACCCTGGCGGATGGTCGGCTGGGTCCCGATCTTGACGCGCAGATCCTGGCTGGGCCGCAGGAGGTTGGGGTCGAAGGTGCCGAAGTTGAATCCCTCGACCTCCGGTGCCTCTTCCTCGGTGCGGTAC
>SKKL01000177.1 GCA_007121465.1 Acidimicrobiales bacterium
CGGAGTCGCGGATCCGTGACACCGACATGGCCCTCGAGATGGTGTCGTTCACCCGTCACCAGATCCTGACCCAGGCCGGCACCGCCATGCTGGGCCAGGCCAACCAGCTGCCCCAGGGCGTCCTGCGACTCCTCGGCTAGCAGCATCCGCCTGGGTGAGGGTGGGCGGCCAACGTCGTCCGCCCACCCTCCACCAGGAGCACGATCTACGAACACCCACGTGAAGGAGCGTCCGTGAGCTACATCGATGGAATGGCCTCCGGGCTCGACACCACGTCGATCATCCGACAGCTCATGCAGGTCGAGGCCATCCCCAAGACCATGCTCCAGAACAGGGCGAAGTCGGTCCAGACAGGCCTCGATGCCTTCGCCTCCATTCGCACCAAGATGGCCGCCGCCCGCACCGCCGCCGACGCCATCTCCCAGCCCGCCAACTGGCAGGCCCTCACCGCCACATCGTCCAACGCCGATGCCGTCGTCGCCACCGCTACCAGCGGCGCCAACGCCAGTTCCACGACCTTCACCGTCGAGTCACTGGCGGCCGCCATGCAGCAGTCGAGCGGGGATCGCTTCGTGGGCCTGACCGCCGATCTCGGTGGTCGCACCCTGTCGATCACCAGCGGTGACCACACCTTCGATTCGACCGCCACCACGCTGAAGGATCTCGTCGCCGAGATCAACGCCGACACCGAGCTCGGTGTGCGAGCCTCCACCCTTCAGGTCTCGCCCGGTGAGTACCAGTTGGTCCTGTCGGCCGGGGAGAGCGGCGCCGACAACGGCTTCAGCGTTGCCGCCACCAACTGGGACCAAGCTTTTCAGAACACCGTCGACCCGGCGGACGCGGTCCTGAACATCGGCGGCATCACCGTCACCCGCCCAACGAACACCATCGACGACCTCATCGACGGTGCGACGATCACGCTCAACGCCACGAGCGCCGACCCGATCACCGTCGGGGTGTCCCGTGATGTCGAGGGCATCACCGCCAAGGTGAAGGCCTTGGTCACCTCGATCAACGCGGCGTTGGCCGAGATCAAGACCCGCACCGCCTTCGACCCAGAGACGGGCAAGCGCTCGTCGCTCACCGGCGATCCAACTGTGCGGGCCCTGGCCCAGAACCTCACCAGTGCTTTCACGGGAATGGTCCAGGGCAACGCCCTCGGCTCGGTCGGGCTCGCAGGCATCGAGCTCAAGCGCGACGGGACGATCGCCTTCGACGAGGCCAAGTTCGCCGCCGCCTACGCGAAGGATCCAGCTGCGGTCGAAGGCCTCTTCCTCGGGGGTGCCACCACCACCGGCTCGGTCACGTTCGATCGTGCCGGCTGGCGGGCTCAGCCCGGCACCTACGCCATCGAGGTCACCGACAACGGCGACGGCACGTTCTCCGGCACCATCGACGGTCAAGAAGCAGGTGTCACGGTTCGCGCCGACGGCTCGCTACGACTAGCCATGCCCGGGACCCACGAACGGCTCGGCGGGCTCACCGTCACCGTCGCCGAGGGCCAGACCGGCGCCGTCGGAACGATCGAGTACCAGCCTGGCGCCGCCAAGCGTGTCTCCACCATGACCAACCGGGCGCTCGACTCGGTGAACGGTCAACTCACCAGCGCCGAGAACTCCCGCAAGGCCCAGATCAAGGACATCAACCGTCAGGTCGACTCCTGGGAGCTCCGCTTGGAGAAGCGGGAGCTCGGTCTACGCCGCCAGTACACCGCCCTCGAGACGATGCTCGGCCAGCTGGGGAACCAGTCCCAGTGGTTGTCGGGTCAACTCGGCGGCCTGCAAGCCAACCTCGGATAGCAAGGGAACGGACTCCCGATGTACTCCTCCACCGCAACCGCCCGCAACAAGTTCGTGTCCGACGGCGTCGGCAGCACCCCGTCCGAGCGGCTGGTCGTACTTCTCTACGACCGCCTGCTCCGCGACCTCGACGACGCTGCCGCCGCGATCGACACCGCCGCGGTCGGCGCCGCCCACGATGCTCTGGCCCATGCCCAAGACATCGTCGCCGAGCTGCACAGCGCCCTCGACCCCGCCAGCTGGGACGGTGCCGACGCCATGGGTGAGGTCTACACCTGGCTGGCTGACCTGTTGTGCCGGGCCAACATGAAGAAGAGCGTGCCGCTGGTGCAGGAGGCCCGAACGATCGTCGCTCCTCTTCGCGACACCTGGGCCGAGGCGTGCCGAGCACTGCAGGCCAATCCACATGCAGGCGCCGCCACGGCGGGCGGTCTGGACGTCGCCGGATGAACCTTCCCCAACAGCCCCCCGACCTGCGGGCCTGGAACGCCGTTCTCGACTCGATCCAAGAGACGCTCGACACGGTTGACTCCGACGGGCTGCTCGACCTCGACGCCGAGTTCGATCCGCCCGATGGGCTGGAGGCGATGCCCGAGGTGCTGCACGGGCGAGCCCAGACTCTGCTCGGGGCGCTGAACGCCACCATGGCACGGATGGCCGAAGCTCAGCAGGCGGTCGGCCAGGAGCTGGCGCAGCTCGCAACCCATCCTCGACGACCCGAGCGTGCCGAAACTCCCCCCACCCCGCGCATGGTCGATCACCAGGCCTGACCGGCCCCAGGCGGTGTTCGGCATGGTGTGCCCCTCATGGGAGAAAGGCGGCGAGGGGAGAGGCCGAGGTGACCCGCCGAACCCCTTTGCTGTGCGGGGCTGAGCCTCGGAGAGAGGATGGTGCCGAGGTCGGTCGGCTGCAGCAGCGAACTCATGAAACCAGATTCGCGAGGGACGCTCGCGGACCGCTGACATCGGCCTTGCCTGGGGGTTGGGCGTCAGCTCCAGGTGCGGATCATGCCGGCGCCGACGGTGCGGTCGGTGCGCTCGTCGATGATCACGAAGGCGCCGAGGGTGCGGTCCTCGTCATAGGAGTCGACCACGAGCGGGCCGGCGGTGGCGAGGCGCACCACGCCGATCTCGTTGAACTCGAGCTGGTCGACGTCCTCGGAGTGGTCGAGCTCGCCGACATCGAGGTGGCTCACGACCTCTCGGACCATCGCCCGCTCGACTCGGGTGCCCTGCTTCACCAGGAGACGGGCGCCGGGTGCGAGCGCATCCTCGCCGAACCAGCACACGGTGGCGTCGAGCTCACGGGCGACCGCTGGTGTGGCCGCAGGGTTGACGAGGACGTCGCCGCGGGCGACGTCGATGTCGTCGACGAGGGTGATCGCCACCGAGCGACCGGGGAGCGCCACCGCCAGCTCGTCGTCGCCGACGACGATGCGGTCGATGGTGCTGGTCTGGCCCGAGGGCAGGACGGTGATCGGGTCGCCGGGGCACACCGGGCCGCCGTGGACGGTGCCGGCGTAGAAGCGGGTGGGCCGTCCCTCGCCCGGCTCGCGCAGCACGAGCTGTACCGGCATGCGGGCGTGGGTGCCGTCGCCCATGGGTTCGGGAGCGACGGTCTCGAGGTAGTCGAGCAGCGACGGGCCGGAGTACCAGGGAGTGTTGGTCGACCGGTCGACGACGTTGTCGCCCTCGAGGGCGGAGATGGGGATCGGGGTGACGGCGTCGACCCCGAGGCGCTCGGCAACCGAGAGGAAGTCGGCGACGACCGCGTCGAACCGCTCCTCGGACCACTCGGCGAGATCCATCTTGTTCACGCACAGGGCGAACTGGCGGATGCCGAGGAGAGCGGCGACGGTGACGTGACGACGGGTCTGGGTGGTGAGCCCGTTGCGGACATCGACCAGCACGACGGCCACCTCGGCGGTGGAGGCGCCGGTGGCCATGTTGCGGGTGTACTGGGCGTGGCCAGGGTTGTCGCCGACGATGAAGGTGCGCTTCGGGGTGGCGAAGTAGCGGTAGGCGACGTCGATGGTGATGCCCTGTTCGCGCTCGGCCCGCAGCCCGTCGGTGACCAGGGACAGGTCGAGCCCCTCATGCCCCCGCCGGGCGCTGGTGACGGCCACGGCCTCGATCTGGTCCTGGAGCAGGGTCTTGGCGTCGTGGAGGAGCCGCCCGATGAGGGTGCTCTTGCCGTCGTCGACCGAGCCGATGGTGGCGAACCGCAACAGGTCGGTGTCGCCGAGCTGGAGGGTCTGGTCGAGGGCCTCGCCGGTGTCGGCGTGCTCGGTGCCCATGGTCTAGAAGTAGCCCTCGCGCTTGCGGTCCTCCATGGAGGCCTCGGAGAACTTGTCGTCGGCGCGGGTGGCGCCCCGCTCGGTGAGAGTCGAGGCGCAGATCTCCTCGATGACGTCGTGCACGGTGGTGGCTACCGACCGCACTGCCCCGGTGCAGGAGGCGTCGCCGACGGTGCGGTAGCGGACCTTCTCGACGACGGCGGTCTCGCCGGGACCCGGCACGATCCACTCGTTGACCGCGAGGAGCATGCCGTCGCGCTCGACGACCTCACGCTCGTGGGCGTAGTAGATCTCGGGCAGCTCGAGGTTCTCGCGGGCGATGTACTCCCACACGTCGAGCTCGGTCCAGTCCGAGATGGGGAACACCCGCAGGTGCTCACCGGGGCGGACCCGGCCGTTGTAGAGGCGCCACAGCTCGGGGCGCTGGTTGCGGGGCTCCCACTGGCCGAACTCGTCGCGCACCGAGTAGATGCGCTCCTTGGCCCGGGCCTTGTCCTCGTCGCGGCGGGCGCCTCCGAAGCAGGCGTCGAAGCGGTGCTCGGCGATGGCGTCGAGGAGGGTGACCGACTGGAGGCGGTTGCGCGAGCCCAGGGGGCCGGGGTCGGCGACGCGGCCCTGGTCGATCGACTGCTGCACGGAGGCGACGACCAGCTCGGCGCCGAGCTCGGCGACCCGGCGGTCGCGGAAGTCGATGACCTCGGCGAAGTTGTGTCCGGTGTCGACGTGCATCACCTGGAACGGGATCCGGGCCGGAGCGAAGGCCTTGGCCGCCAGGTGCAACAGAACGACCGAGTCCTTGCCGCCCGAGAAGAGCACGACCGGCCGCTCGCGCTCGGCCGCGACCTCGCGCATGACGAACATCGCGTGGGACTCGAGGGCATCGAGGTGGGCGAGCCGCCCGGCGGTGATCCGGTCGTCGTCGATCAAGGTCATCGGTTCTCCTGACGAGGGAACGGGGGGACGGTCACAGGTTGAGCCCGCATTCGGTCTTGGCTGACCCGGCCCACCGGCCCGAACGGGGGTCGTCCCCGGGGGCGACCCGCTGGGTGCAGGGGCCACAGCCGATCGAGGGGTAACCGTCGAAGAGCAGAGGGTTGAGGACGACGTCGTTGGCGGCGATGTAGGCATCGGCGGTGGCGTCGTCCCAGTTGGCG
Source organism: Acidimicrobiales bacterium (assembly GCA_007121465.1). Taxonomy (GTDB): domain Bacteria; phylum Actinomycetota; class Acidimicrobiia; order Acidimicrobiales; family SKKL01; genus SKKL01. The sequence continues at coordinate 5,250 of SKKL01000177.1, forward strand.
AGGGGGCGGATGCTGATGAGGCCCCGACTGTCACGGGTGACGATGGGGGCGTCGGCCCGCTCGGGGGAGTCGCTGCGGCGCAGGCCGCTCATCCATGCCGAGTACTCGCCGAGGGCGGACTCGAAGGGGGCGACCTTGTGGCGGGCGCAGCAGGCGTCGGTGTCGGTCTTCCACAGGTCGGTGACCCGGTTGTCGTTCTCGCGCACGATCCGCAGCTCGATGGGGTAGCGGCGGCGTACCCGCTCGGCGGTGGCGAGGGTCTCGGGGAAGTGGAAGCCGGTGTCGACGAACACGACATCGATGCCGGGAGCGACCCGGGTGGTGACGTCGATGAGGAGGGCGTCCTCCATCGATGCGGCCACGCACAGATCGGAACCGAAGGTGTCGGCGGCCCAAGCGATGACCTCGGACGGCTCGGCATCCTCGAAGCCGGCGCTGAGCGCGGCGAGGTCGTCGTCGGTGAGCGAATCAGGGGTGGTCGTCGGGCCGGGCACAGGGTCAGGCTACCGAAAACCGACTAATCCGATCAACATTCACGAGATTCGGGCTCGGCGGCCCGGTCGAGCGGTCCAGGGGAGGCCTCCCGCCTCCTAGGAGGCAGGTGGGCCGACCCCATTGAGCGCGTCGACGGCGGCGAGGGGGTCGCCCCGGCCGAGGAAGTCGATGGCGATGATGGTCGGGCGTGCTCCCCGCAGCGCTTCGCACCGTTCGCTGCGGGCGATGATCCGGGCTGATTCGTTCGCCCGCTCACCGAGACTCGGCAGGACCGGACCGTCGGGTTGCACCCAGTGGTTGAGGAGGAACAGGTCGGCCTCGTCCGGCCCGCGGTTCTCGGCGCAGGCGTCGTCGGTGTCGAGCGATTCGACCGTGGGGAACCGAAAGGGTGTGTCCATGACCAGATCGAACCCGGCGTGGTACCAGGAGGGTTCACCGCCATCGTTCTCGGCGAGCACGATCACCCGGGTGTCGGCGAGGATCATCTCGCGGAGTGTGGGCCAGTCTGACCCCGGGGAGTGGTCGTAGACCCGGTCGAGCAGCCCGGCGTCGGTGAGCGCGGTGGCGACATCGTCGGGACGGACGTAGTCCTCGACGAAGAGGACCACCACCTCGGCCGGATTGGCGTCGAGGAACTCGGCGATGTCGGCCAGGGTGTGGGCGAAGGGCCGCGCGCCGATCTCGCATCGACCGTGACAGGTGAAGAGACGGTCGGCGCCGCTCGCGTCGGGGCTGAGATCGGTGACCACGGTTCCGCCGAGACGGTCCGAGGGAGTGCCGTAGAAGACGTCGAGCAACAGGGCCCGGGCGCCGGCATCGAGCTGGTCGGCCACGCTCAGCTCCTGGTAGGGAGCGATGAATCCGTCGGCGACGGTGGCACCGGCGTTGTGGGTGCCGAGGAGCACCACGTCGTCGAAAGGCCGGTCACACAGCTGCGGGTGGCCGTTGCACGCGACCACCGGCGATGGTGGTTGGGCCACCGAGCGGTCGACCGCAGCGAAGCCGACCGCGGCGAGTACGACGACACCGCCGAGAGCGAACCGGCCCCATCCCGCCCCGGAGGTGGCGGCACGGATCCGAACCGTGGCCGACCGGTCTGCGGCAGAGCGACGAGTCGACGGCGGACGAGGAACCGCATCAGGAGCGGGGCGCGGTCCGGCCACGAGTCGCATCAGTGAGGCGGTGGCCTCGAACAGCGCAAGGGCTCCGATGGCGGTGACGAGAACTCGCGTCACCGGTCCCGGTTGCGCCACCAGTGCCAGCCCGATCGCCGCGAGGGCGGCGACACGAACGAGGTCGACGGCACGGCCTGACGGGAGGGCGGCGGCGCGTTCGCGGGCCGAGGTGACGAGGTCGCCGAGCACCGCGAGCGGCTGGCGATCGGCAAGAGCGGCGAGGGTCACCATCGCCGCCGCGGCGGGCACGATGAGAGCGCGCCGGGCCCCCCGGGCGAACGGATCGACCAGGTCGCCGACCGCGGCAGCCAGAAGCGGGTCCGAGATCGACGCCTCGATCCGCCAACGCACCACGGCGAGAGCGGCGAGTCCCAGCAGGGCTCCCGCGCCGAGGCACGCGCCGGCGAGGCCGATCGCCCGGCGGCGATCTACTGCGACGACGACGCCCGCGACGATGAGGATCACCCCGATCGGGGGGAGGGCGGCGCCGAGGGCACGGGTCCGTTCGGCGGCTCTCAACAGTCGGGATTCGGTCCGTCGGAGGTCATAGGTGGCGAGAACGGCGCCGAGGTCGTCCACCTCGGCGGGGAGTTCCGCCCCCACTTGGTCGGCGATGGCGGCCAGCTGGGTCCCCACCTCTCGCAGCTCGACTCGGACTGGGACCCCGGACACCGTGAAGAGCTCGTCGTGGGCGACTCCGACCGCACGACCGAAGGTGACCCGGAACTGGTCGGACCCCACCAGACCCGACACGGTCCACTCGATGACCGGCCGGGCGACGACGAGGTCGGGTTCGGCGGCGATCAGCTGGTCGGTCAGCCGGGCGGCGAGGGCCTCGTGGACCTGCGGCGACTCGAGGCCCGTGACGGCGTGGCCGACGAAGCGGTCGCGGTCGAACAGGTCGTCGGATGCCCAGAGGAGGAGTGTGCCGGCGAGCAGGGTGAGCGCCCCGATCGCGGCGAGGAACAGACCGGCGAGGGTCCGGACCCGCCCGTCTCTCATGGCCTATTGGATCCCGAACTGGCGGTCTCCGGCGTCGCCGAGCCCGGGGACGATGAACCCGACCTCGTTGAGCCGTTCGTCGACCGATGCGGTGTGGACCTCGGCGTCGAAGCCGGCCTCGGCGACCCGCTCGAGGCCTTCGGGTGCGGCGAGGATGCAGGCGACGATCAGGCGGCCGGCGTTGTGATCGGCGATCTGCTCGCAGGTGTAGACGAGCGAGCCGCCGGTGGCGAGCATCGGATCGAGGATCACCACCGGAGCACCGTCGAGGTCGGCGGGGACCGTCGACATGTAGGCGTCGGGGAGGAGGGTCTCCTCGTTGCGGCGGACTCCGATGAACCCGACCGGGGCATCGGGCAGGAGCTCCTGGGCGGCGACGAGCATCCCGAGTCCGGCTCTCAGCACCGGAACGAGCAGCGGCTGGGGGGCCACTCGCCGACCCGACGTGACGGTGAGGGGGGTGGTCACCTCGACGGACTCGGTGGCGAGGGAGCGCGTGGCCTCGTAGACGACGAAGGACGACAGCTCGTGGAGGGCACGCCGGAACGCCGACGAGGGGGTCGATTCGTCGCGCAGGGCGGCGAGGCGTTCGGCGGCGAGCGGGTGGTCGATCTCGTTGACGTGCACCCCCGCATCATGGTCCATCCCACGACCCGGTGGCTCGGACGACCTGGCCCGGAGCGGGCCGGTAGCGTGGCGCTCATGGCCCTCGTCGCCGACCCCGACCATCCCGCCGAGGAACCGTCCGGCACCGCCGGCGCCTCGCCGTGGACCCCGCCCACGGGCGGAGGCCCACCGGTCACGGTCACCGCGGTCGACGAGGTGGGCCTGGTCGAGCGGGCCGCGGCCCTCGGCACCCGGTCGATCAAGACCAGTTCCAAGCGGGCTGCGCTCGATCTGGCGATCCGGTGCATGGACCTCACCACCCTCGAGGGGATCGACACCCCCGGCAAGGTGCGAGCCCTGTGCACCAAGGCGATGCGACCCGACCCGGCGATGGACGGGATTCCGCCGGTGGCGGCGGTGTGCGTCTACCCCGAGCTGGTTGCCGTCGCCGCCGAGACGGTGGCGGGCAGCGGGGTGAAGGTGGCCAGCGTGGCGGGAACCTTCCCCGCGGGCCTCGGACCACTCGAGGTTCGTCTGGCCGAGATCCGCGCTGCCGTGGAGGCCGGGGCCGACGAGATCGACATCGTGCTCAACCGTTCCGCCTTCCTCTCCGGGCGCTACCGACAGGCCTTCGACGAGGTGGCAGCATCCAAGGAGGCGTGCGGTCCGGCCCATCTCAAGGTGATCCTCGAGACCGGTGAGCTCGGCTCCTACGACGAGATCCGCCGGGCGAGCATGCTGGCAATGGCCGCCGGCGCCGACTTCATCAAGACCTCGACGGGCAAGATCGGCACCAACGCCACGCCGCCCACCGCTCTGTGCATGGCCGAGGCGATCCGTGACTTCGCCGACCAGACCGGCACCGCGGTCGGTCTCAAGCTCGCCGGTGGGATTCGCACGGCCAAGCAGTCCTGGCAGTACCTCGTGCTCGTCCAGGAGACCCTGGGTGCAGACTGGCTCACCCCGGACCGCTTCCGTCTCGGAGCGTCGAGCCTGCTCAACGACGTGCTGATGCAGATCGCCAAGCTCGATTCGGGGGCCTACCAGCGGCCCGCCGACTTCACCAACGACTGAGGGCTCATGTCCGACACCACCCCGACGACGCCCCGACCCTTCGACCTCGAGTACGCGCCCGCTCCCGAGTCCACCGCGGTGGTGAACCTCGCCGACAGCTACCGCTTGTTCATCGGCGGCGAGTGGGTCGAGCCCCACAGCGGGCGGACCTTCACCACCGTGAACCCGGCCACCACCGAACCGCTGGCCGAGGTGGCCGACGCCGACGCCGACGACGTCGACCGGGCGGTGTCCGCCGCCCGCGACGCCGCCGACGCCTGGGCTGCCTGGCCGGGACGCGAACGAGCCAAGGCCCTCTATCGGATCGCCCGACTCGTCCAGGAGCGAAGCCGTGAGCTGGCGGTGCTCGAATCGATGGACGGTGGGAAGCCGATCCGCGAGTCCCGCGACGTCGACATCCCCCTCGTCGCCGCCCACTTCTTCCACTACGCGGGCTGGGCCGACAAGCTCGGCTACGCCTTCCCCGGCCAGCGGCCGTCGCCGGTCGGTGTGGCGGGCCAGATCATCCCGTGGAACTTCCCGTTGCTGATGGCCGCCTGGAAGCTCGCCCCTGCGCTCGCCACCGGGAACACCGTGGTGCTCAAGCCGGCCGAGACGACCCCGCTCACCGCGCTGCTCCTCGGGGAGATCCTCCAGGAGGCCGACCTGCCCCCGGGTGTGGTCAACATCGTCACTGGAGCGGGCGAGACCGGTGCGGCGATCGTCGACCACCCCGGTGTCGACAAGATCGCCTTCACCGGCTCCACCGAGGTGGGCAAGCACATCGCCCGCACGCTGGCCGGGCGCGACGTCCGCCTCACCCTCGAGCTCGGCGGCAAGGCCGCCAACATCGTCTTCGACGACGCCGCTCTCGACCAGGCCGTGGAGGGTGTCGTCAACGGCATCTACTTCAACCAGGGCCACGTGTGCTGTGCCGGATCGCGGCTGTTGGTCCAGGAATCGGTGGCCGAGGTGTTTCTCGACAAGCTCCGCCGTCGCCTCGACACGTTGCGGGTGGGCGATCCCCTCGACAAGAACACCGACGTCGGTGCCATCAACTCCCTCGCCCAGCTCGACAAGATCGAACAGCTCGTCGCCATCGGTGTAGCCGAGGGCGCCGAGCTCTACCAGCCCGACTGCACGCTGCCCGAGCGAGGGTGGTTCCATCGGCCGACCCTGTTCACCGGCGTGGCCCTGTCCCACCGCATCGCCCGGGAGGAGATCTTCGGCCCCGTGCTGTCGGTCCTCACCTTCCGCACCGCCGAGGAGGCGGTCGCCAAGGCCAACAACACGCCTTATGGCCTCTCGGCGGGGATCTGGACCGAGAAGGGGTCGCGCATCTTGTGGATGGCCGACCAGCTCAAAGCCGGGGTGGTGTGGGCCAACACGTTCAACCGCTTCGACCCCACCAGCCCCTTCGGCGGCTACCGCGAAAGCGGCTTCGGTCGCGAGGGCGGCCGTCACGGGCTCGAGCCCTACGTCGAGCTGGCCGACATGGTCGCCACCTGAGGGCAGTCTCTCGGCGCGTCCACGGTTCCGCCTTGGTGCGACAAACCGGGTGACATGGTGCCCTCGGTCATCAGTCCGGACGGCGTTGGTGACCGGCACCGATGAGTACGTGGGGCGCGACCGGTCGGACCGGTCGACCACGATGCTCGCCTCACGGAGGACCCATGATCAGCCCGACCACCACCCTCGACCCCCGCTTCAGCGATCCGAGCGCCACACCCACCTCGTGGGGCGACACCTGTCAGGTCCTCGAGACCGCGGGAGTGTTCTGGATCACCACCGTCCGAGTCGACGGTCGCCCCCACGTCACGCCCCTGGTGGCGGTGTGGTTCGACGGCGCGCTCCACTTCTGCACCGGACCGACCGAGCAGAAGGCCAGGAACCTCGAGAGCAACCGGCAGGTGGTCCTCACCACGGGATGCAACCAATGGGGGGAGGGGCTCGACGTCGTGGTGGAGGGCGAGGCGGTGCGCATCACCGACGAGGAGCGGCTGACCCATCTCGCGGCGGCATGGCGCACCAAGTGGGACGGTCAGTGGATCTTCGAGGCGCGTGACGGTTCGTTCCATCATCCCGAGGGCGGTGAGGCGTGGGTGTTCTCGGTGGCCCCATCGACGGTGCTCGCCTTCGGCAAGGGAACCTTCTCCCACACCCGTCACCGCTTCTGAGCGGACCGGTAGCTGTCGCACGGAGGCGGAACCGGGCTCACATCGGTGCCGAGGTTGCGCGCTCGGCGGGGCGGGTAGGTGCCCGTCATGTCCGAATCACCGACCGAACAGCCGACTCCCGACGAGGAGCGGGTCGCTTCACGGGCCGACCTGTTGCCCGAGGAGGAGGAAGCGGGGAGCGACGACCCCGAGGCCCAGGCCGAGGCGATCCTGGCTGACTCCGAGGAGCGCACCACCGATCGCGACGCCGCCCCGGGAACTCATCGGGAGCACCGCACCTCCGACGAGGTCACCGACGAGCCGTGACGATCCTCGCGGTGAGTGCGGCGGCACCGAGCAGCACGGCGAACCCCAGAATCCACGGCGTGGCTCCGCCGGGAGCGGCCAGCGTGTCGTCGGACGGCTGACGTGCGAGGAGCAGGCCGATCTCCCGATCGAGGGTCAGACCCGTCACCTCGGCATCGGGTGCCGGTGACCGGTCTGCGGTGACCGGAGAGGGCAGCTCGTCGACGAGTCCGGGTTCGCCGAGTTCGCCTGGCTCGCCGAGTGGGCCGTCGCCGTTCGGATCGGGTGCGGGCTCGGGGCCGGGCTCAGACGGAGCGTCGGGACAGTCGACGACGGCCACCTCGAAGAAGAACTCGTGTGCGCCGTGGTCCCAGACGGTGCCCGCCAGCCATGTCCCCGCATCGGCGTCGAGATCGACACCGACAGCCGAACCGGTCGCGACGACGAAGTGGTCGACCAGGTCGCCGCCGTGGACGATCCGCACCTCGCCGTTCTGGGTACCCGAGTTGTGCACCGTGGCGGTGACGGGACCAGAGCACGGCGCTCCGTCGACGTCGGCAGGGTCGAACGACACCGCCAGCTCGGGCTCCACGCAGTTCAACCAGGGCTTGGCCTGAGCGAGCACCTGGTCCTGGCTCTTCCACCGCATCTGGAAGTGCTGGAAGGTGTCGTCCCAGTGCGCCGCGTGGAGCGCGCTCGTCTTCTCCTCGCCCGGAGCGATGACGACGTCGTAGACCACGCTGTCGTTGCGGATCAGGGAGAGGACGTGGGTCCCGTTGGTGTTGTTGCCGGCGCGCCAACGGATCCCCGGGCTCGAACCGTCGCCGAAGCACTCGGTCTCGATCTCGGCCCACAGGTTGGGCTGGGGTGCGGCGGGCACCGGCGCGAGCTCCCCGGCGTTCGCCGGGGTGGCCGCGAGCATCACCAGAGCCGAGACGGCCGCGGCGGTGAGTAGGCGGATGGCGGTGAGTCGGCGGGTGGTGGGGAACATGGTGACCTCCTGGGTCGTGCGTTCCCTCGTCCTGACCGCCTCGACGGGACGGCCTTACACCGGGGGTCTCACTCTCGGGGACTCACACCTCGCGCCAGTAGATCACCGCCGGCTCGTCGTCGACTCCCCGGGGGATCCGACCGATCTCCACCCACCCGAGCTCCTCGTAGAGCGCCCGGGCGGGGTTCGACTCGAACACGAGGTTGAACATGATGGCGTCGAAGCCCGCGGCGGGGGCCCGCCGTATCGAGTCCTCGACCAGGAGTCGACCCACCCCCCGCCCTCGATGGGATGCATCGACGACATATCCCGCGTTGGCGATGTGGGAGGCACGTCCGGGGAAGTTCGGCTTGAGGTAGTAGGCGCCCACCACCTCGCTGGCGTCGACGGCGACGACGACCACCGGCGGATCGACCCAGGCCGCACGAAAGCGGCCGTCGTCGAGCGGCGGGGACTCGGGAAAGCCCTCACCCGAGGCGACCACCGCCGCGAACAGCTCGAACAGCGCGTCACGGTCCCCGGGCCGGGCGTCTCGCAGGTCCATGGGGACAGGCTCGCGCACCGGCGATGTGACCGGTACGCTCACGCGGGTGACCGACCGGCTCGACGTGCGCAAGACCTACAAGCTGTTCGTCGGAGGCGCGTTCCCGCGTTCGGAGTCGGGGCGCACCCTTCCGGCGGTCGGGTCCGATGGACAGACGCTCGCCCAGATCCCTCGCGCCTCGCGCAAGGACCTCCGTGACGCCGTCGCTGCCGCCCGAGGGGCCCAGTCGTCGTGGGCCGCTCGTACCGCCTACAACCGGGCCCAGATCCTCTACCGCATCGCGGAGATGCTCGAGGGTCGTCGTGCTCAGTTCGTCGACGAGCTCACCCGGTCGGCCCGCACCACCGACCTCGATCCCGCCGCCGAGGTCGAAGCGGCGGTCGACCGGTGGGTCTGGTACGCCGGCTGGGCCGACAAGCTCGCCCAAGTCGCGGGCGGAGCCAACCCCGTGGCCGGCCCGTACTTCAACCTGTCGGTGCCCGAGCCGTCGGGAGTCGTCGTGGTCGTGGCCCCCGACGAGCCACCCCTGCTCGGGCTGGTGTCTCGGGTCGCACCTGCCGTGGTGTCGGGCAACGCCGCCGTCGTCGTCGCCTCCGAGACAGCGCCGCTCCCTGCGCTCACCTTCGCCGAGGTCCTCGCCACCAGCGACCTGCCTGGTGGAGTGGTCAACCTGTTGACGGGTCAGCGCTCCGAGCTGGTGCCCCCGGCTGCGGCGCATCGCGACGTCGACGTGCTCGATCTCGCTGGGGTCGATGATCGTGACGTGCGCACCGAGGCCGAGCGCTCCGCCGCCGACTCGGTCACCCGTCTCGTGCGGGCCCGTTCGACGGTCGAGGACTGGACCGCCGACGCCGCCCAGGGGCCCGATGTGATCCTCGCGTCGTGTGAGATCAAGACGGTCTGGCACCCGAAAGGTCGCTGAAACCTTCAGGGTGGCGTGATTCGCGCCGATGGGACTCCTAGTATCGACTGCGGGCGGAGACCGCTGTTGGAGGTTCCGGCGCGTGGCGCCGCACGACACACCTGATTCCGCCGATCGCTATCGCTCTTCGTCTTGGCCGGCCGCCGCCCGCCGGGTCGCTGTCGCGTTGGTGGCGCTGGCGGTCGCGGTGGTGGGACTTCCGGCCGCCAGCGGGGCCGACGGCTCGATCGCCGAGCAACTCGCCGCCGCCCAGGACGAGGCCACCTCCCTTGCGGCCGAGCTGGCCGCCATCGAGACCGATCTGGCGGAGCTCGAAGAGGCGATCGAGGCCCACGACGCCGAGATCGCCGAGGTCCGGGCCGAGCTCGAGGGCCTGGTCGAGGAGGTTCGTGAGATCGCGGTCGCTCGGTACATGTCGGCCGCCAACGGTCCGATCACCTACAGCGACGACCTGCACGAGCACCAGCGCATCGACGTGATGATGAGCGCCGTCCAGCGGGACAGCGAGGCGACGATGGCCGCCTACGAGGACGCCCGGGAGCGCCTCGATCGCGCCAGTCGCGACCTGGCCAACCGGATCGAGGAACAGGACGAGGCCCGCGAGCGGCTGGCCGACCGTCTGTCCGACCTCGAGGTTGAACTGGCCCGCCTCGCCGAGCTGCAGCGACAGGCCGAGATCGAAGCCGCCCGGGTAGAAGCCGAGCGACGCGAAGCCGAACGGCGAGAGGCCGAGCGCCGTGAGGCGGAGATGGCAGCCGCAGCAACGACCACGACCACGACCACCGAGGCGCCGGCGCCCACTCCCGCCGACAGCGGCGATGGCAACCCGACGACCACTCCGCCGCCGACCACCGCGCCGCCGACCACCGCGCCGCCGACCACCTCTCCCCCCCCGACCACCACGACCCCGCCGTCGAACCCCCCGCCGTCGAGCGGCTCGTTCCGCTGCCCGGTGCAGGGCACCTCGGTGTTCATCGACAGCTGGGGCGCTCCCCGCTCCGGGGGTCGATCCCACATGGGCGTCGACATGCTGGCGTCGATCGGAACGCCTGCGGTGGCGCCGGTGTCGGGCACGGTGACCCATCGCTGGAACGACGTCGGCGGGCACTCGTACCACCTGAACGGTGACGACGGGAACTACTACTACGGCACCCACCTCAGCGCCTACGGAGCGTCGGGTCGGGTCACCGCCGGCACCGTGATCGGCTATGTCGGCGACACCGGCAACGCGGCGGGCATCCCTCACCTCCACTTCGAGATCCACATCGGCGGTCGAGGCAACCCCATCAACCCGTATCCCACGGTTCGAGCTGCCTGCTGAGCCCATCGGACCCGGCCTAGTCTCGGCCCATGTCCGACCCTGTGGTTGACCACGTCGAGCGCTGTTGGGACGACGAGATCCTCCCCGCTCTCTCCGACTACATCCGCATCCCGGCCAAGTCGGTGGCGTTCGACCCCGACTGGGAGGCCAACGGCCACATCGACGAGGCGGTCGAGTTGATCGTCGACTGGTGCCGTCGCCGGGAGGTCGAGGGACTCGAGGTGGAGGTGGTGCGACTCCCCGGTCGCACCCCGCTGATCTGGATGGAGGTGCCGGCCACCGACGGATCGACCGGTCCGGATTCCGACACCGTCGTCCTCTACGGGCACCTCGACAAGCAGCCGGAGATGACCGGCTGGCGTGATGGCCTCGGGCCGTGGACCCCGGTGCTCGATCGTGACCGGCTCTACGGCCGGGGAGGCGCCGACGACGGCTATGCCGCCTTCGCCGCGGTGACCGTGCTCGAGGCCCTGGCGGCCCACCGTCGTCCCCATGCTCGCTGCGTGGTCCTCATCGAGGCGAGCGAGGAGTCGGGCAGCCCCGACCTTCCCGCCTACGTCGATGCCCTCGCCGACCGGATCGGTTCCCCGAGCCTGGTGGTGTGTCTCGACTCGGGGTGCGCCACCTACGACCGCATGTGGGTCACGACATCGCTTCGGGGCGTGGCCAGCGTCGTCGTCACCGTCGAGGTGCTCCGTCACGGGATGCACTCCGGTGCCGCCAGCGGCATCGTCCCGTCGAGCTTCCGGATTCTGCGGTCCCTCCTCGACCGCATCGAGGACTCGTCCACCGGCGAGATCCTCGTGCCCGAGATGCACGGCAGCCCCTCGGCGGATCGCCTCGACCAGGTGCGGGCGACGGCGACCGAGCTCGGTGAGGGCGTGGCGACCGCGTGGCCGTGGGCGGGCGACACCGGACCGGTGGTGCGCGACCCGTTCGAGGCGCTACTGGCCAAGACCTGGCGTCCCACCCTGTCGGTCGTCGGCATGGATGGCATCCCGTCGGTGACCGACGGCGGCAACGTGCTGCGGCCGCTCACCTCGGTGTCGTTGTCGTTCCGTTTGCCTCCCGACGTGGATCCCGGCGTGGCCGCCGCGGCGGTCGTCGACCGCCTCGCCGTCGACCCGCCCTATGGAGCGACGGTGCGGGCCGAGGTCACCGAGTCCGCCGCCGGATGGGAGGCGCCGGCAGTGGCGCCGTGGCTCGAGGCGGCGCTCGATGCGGCCTCGACCGCCACGTTCGGCCAGGGCGCTCGCTACATCGGCGAAGGTGGGTCGATCCCGTTCATGGGAATGTTGGGCGAGCGGTTCCCCGACGCCCAGTTCGTCGTCACCGGCGTGCTCGGCCCCGGCAGCAACGCCCACGGGCCGAACGAGTTCCTGCACGTGCCCACCGCCAAGAAGATCACCGCCGCCATGGCGACGCTCCTGTCCGATCACGCCCGCCGCTGACGGGGCGACGGCTCAGGTCTCCATCAGCCCGGCGGCCATGGCCGCGCCGAGCTCCCATGCTGCGTCGAGCGCCTCGCGGTCGGGGGCGCCGGTGATCTCGAGAGGCGCCTGGGCCCGCTCCCAGCCGAGCCCGGCAACGATCTTCTCGACCGCCCGAACCGCTCCGGCAGTGTCGTCGTTGCCATGGACCCACAGGCCGTAGGGGCGGCCTTGGGTGGCGTCGAGCACCGGGTAGTACACGGTGTCGAAGGCATGCTTGAGCGCCCCCGACATGTAGCCGAAGTTGGCGGGTGTGCCGAGGAGGTAGCCGTCGGCGTCGAGGACGTCGGGCACGGTGAGCGCCAACGCCGGCCGCAGGACGACCTCGACGCCCTCGATCCCGTCGGCGCCGGTCCCGTCCCGCACCGCTTCGAGAAGGGCGTGGGTGGGCGGTGACGGCGTGTGGTGGACGACGAGGAGGCGGGTCATGGTCGGCGGCTACGCAGCGGCGAGGCGGGTGAAACCGGGCTTGATGACCCCGTCGATGATCGCCAAACGTTCGTCGAAGGGCCAGAACGCACTCTTCATGGCGTTGATCGTCAACCACTGCAGGTCGGCCCACCCGTAGCCGAAGGCGTCGACCAGCCCGGCCATCTCGTCGGAGAGGGTGATGTCGCTCATCAGACGGTTGTCGGTGTTGACCGTGACCCGGAACCGCAGACGAGCCAGCAGGCCGATGGGATGGTCAGCAATGGTGTCGCAGACACCGGTGTGCACGTTCGACGACGGGCACATCTCGAGGGGGATCCGACGATCGCGCACGAAGGCGGCGAGGCTGCCGAGATGGGCGCTGCCGTCGGGTTCGACGGTGATGTCGTCGACGATGCGCACCCCGTGGCCGAGCCGTTCGGCGTTGCACCACTGCAGCGCCTCCCAGATCGACGGGAGCCCGAAGGCCTCGCCGGCATGGATCGTGAGGTGGGAGTTCGCCCGCTGCACGTACTGGAACGCGTCGAGGTGGCGTGAGGGCGGGAACCCGGCTTCTTGGCCGGCGATGTCGAAGCCGACCACCCCCGACTCACGGTGACGGACCGCCAGCTCGGCGATCTCGCGGGAGTTGGCGGCGGTGCGCATGGCGGTGACCAGGGTCCCGATGGTGATCCCCCGGCCGTCGCTGCCGGTGGCGAACCCCTCCTGGACCGCATCGACCACCTCGTCGAGGGACAGGCCGCCCTCGACGTGGAGCTCGGGGGCGAAGCGGACCTCGGCGTAGACGATGCCGTCGGCGGCGAGGTCCTCGGCGCACTCCCGGGCCACCCGGACCAGTGCGTCACGGGTCTGCATCACCGCGACGGTGTGGCGGAACGTTTCGAGGTAGAGGACGAGATCCTTTCGGTCGGCGCCGGAGTGGAACCAGGCCCCGAGCTCGACCGGGTCGTTCGTCGGCAGGTCCTCGTACCCGTACTGGTCCGCCAGCTCGACGACGGTGGCGGGCCGCAGACCGCCGTCGAGGTGGTCGTGGAGGAGGACCTTGGGGGCCTCACGGATGAGGTCGAGGGTCGGTTCCGACGGTGAGGTCGGGACGGTAGAGGTGCTCACAGCGCTCCTCGATTCGGTCGGTGTCGCCGATCGTACCGGGGTCACCGATCGCCGGGGGTTGATCCGATGAGGGACAATGGTCATATGTCGTTCGTGTCGCATGCGGGTCGGCTTCTGGTTGCGTCCCCCGTCATCGGTGATCCCAACTTCGAGCGCACCGTCATCCTCCTCCTCGACCACGATGAGGACGGATCGCTCGGGCTGGTGCTCAACCGCCCGTCGGAGCTGTCGGCCAGCGAGGTCCTGCCCGGATGGTCCGATCTCACCGCCAGCCCCGGGGTGGTGTTCGCCGGTGGCCCGGTCGAACAAGAGGGCATCATCGGCCTCGGGCGGCGTTCGGCGGTCGACCGGGACGGTCCGTTCCAGGTCACCGTCGGATCGGTCGGGGTGATCGACCTCAGCGCCGAACCGGTCGACGCGGTCGGCACCGTCGAGGGGATCCGGCTCTTCGCCGGTTACGCCTCGTGGGGTCCTGACCAACTCGAGTCGGAGTTGCTGGCCTCGGCCTGGTGGATCGTCGACGCCGACCCCACCGACCCGCTCACCGACGAGCCCGACGACCTGTGGGCCGTGGTTCTGGCCCGCCAGCCCGAGCCGTTGCGGCGCTGGTCGTTCCTCCCTGTCGATCCGTCCTGGAACTGATCGCGCCCCGGTGGATCTGCTCGATCCCGACGAGGCCTTCGACGACGATTATCTGTGGTTCTACGACCTCGAGCTGACCCCTGAGCGGAACCGGGCCGAGGCTGACGAGATCATCGTCACGCTCGGCCTGTCACCCGACGACCGGGTGCTCGATGCCCCGTGCGGCCACGGCCGGATCGCCATCCCGCTCGCCTCGGACGGGATGGCGGTGATCGGGGTCGACCGTTCGGAGGCCTTCCTCGACCGTGCGGCGGTCGACGCGGACCTCGCCGGCGTGTCGCTCGACCTGCGTCCTGGCGACCTTCGGGAGCTCCCGATCGACGAGGCCAGCGTCGACGCAGCGTTGTGCTGGTTCACCTCGTTCGGCTACTTCGACGACGACGGCAACCGGCGGGCGCTCGACGAGTTCGCCCGGGTGCTGCGCCCCGGAGGACAGCTGCTGATCGAGACGATGCACCCCTACGGGCTCGCAACATGGCTCGGTGCGGAGCCGACGGTGTTCGTCACCGAGCGCGGCGACGACGAGATGGTCGGGCGGATGCGCTTCGAGCCCACCACCGGGGTGCTGCGCATCGACCGGACGATCCGGCGGGGCGACCGCCGACGAAGCATCGGGATCGGCATACGACTTCCGACGCCGACCGAGCTGGCGGTGTGGTTGGCCGCCAGCGGATTCTCCGCCTGGGAGTTCGCCAGCCGCGATCAGCAGCCGCTCACCCCGGCCTCGCGACGGATGGTCGTGGTCGCGACCCGCTGACCAGTGGGCCGCGGCGCGGTATCAGGCGGCGAAACCCCGAGCCGGAAGGCTCTCGGCCCGCTGGAGCCAGTTGTCGGCCGGGTACTCGGCGCCGCGTTCGACGGCGTGGAGTGTGTAGGCGTGCCGGGATCGAGGCGAGCGGTTCGGTCCACTCAGATGGGGGAGCAGCCCGTGGAGCACCACGAGAGTCCCGGCAGGCACCTCGAGGGGGACGATGCCGTCGAGGGGATAGTCCTCGGGGTCGAACACCTCGAAGTCGGTGGAGTCGTCGCCGGTGCGGACGAACCGCTTGCGGGCCGGGAGGCGATGGCCGCCGGGCAGGGCGTAGAGGCAACCGTTCTCGATGGTGGCGTCCTCGAGGGCGAACCAGAAACCGGTGACCGAGAGTGGGTCGGTCCACAAGAAGGTGTGGTCGGTGTGGCACACGACCTCGCCCCCGATGTTGGGCTGCTTGAAGATGTACATCGACTGCAGCAGGACGGGATCGACCATGCCGATGCCGTGGGCCACCTCGCCGAGACGGGCCGAGTGCGAGAACGCTTCGAACACCGGGTCGAGGTCGTGGAGGGCGTGACCGATCTTGTTGATCGACAGCTCCTTGGCCTGGCGGAGCTCACCCCGCTCGTCGAACGCCTCCTCTTCGAAGAAGAAGCTCACCCGGTCGCCGGACTCGAGGAAGTAGCGGTCCGAGGTGCGGGTCTGCTCGGTCGTGGAGAAGATGGACGCGACCCCCTCGGCACCGGGGTCGAACTCCTCGACGAGCCGGTTGGCCCGGTCGATGAGACGGCTGCACGTTCCGGTGTCGACGAAGTCCTCGAGGACGAGGAACCCGTCCCTCTCGTAGCCGGTCTTCTGCTTGTCGCTGAGCACGACGCGAGCCTACCGCTGGGGTCTAGCGTGCGGGTATGAGTGGGGAGACCGTCGCACTGGCCTATCGGGAGGCACGGGAGCGGTTGGTGGCCTGGGGCCGGACCCTCGACCCGGAGGAGGCCGCCGCCACGCCGGTGTCCGCGCTGCCGGGCTGGTCGGTGAAGGACACCTTCTCCCACCTCGTCGGCCTCGTCGCCGACGTCGAGAGCGGCACCGTGTCCGGTGTTCCCGACGACGAGACGACCGCCGCCCAGGTCTCGGCCCGAGCCGATGCCGACCTCCCGGCGGTGCTGGACGAATGGGAGAGCCGGGCGGCGGCCTTCGACGAGCTCCTGGTCGAGCTCGGCTCACGGGCGCCGCGGACGCTGGCCATCGACATCTGGGCCCACGAGGTCGACATGCGGTCGGCGCTCGGCGAGCCCGTTCCCGACGGCGGTGGCGCCGAGCGGATCCTCGATGCTGCGGTTCGCCGGGGGGTCGGCGGCGGCTGGGCGGACAGGGGAGTCCCGGCCTTGCGGATCGTCACCGAGGACGAGGAGTGGGTGGCCGGCGGCGATCACCCCGCCGGCTCGCTCACGACCACCTTGTTCGAGCTCGGGCGGGTGATGCTCGGACGACGCAGTCGGTCACAGATGGCGAACCTCGACTGGGACGCACCGGACCCGGCGCCCTGGATCGCTGCCCTGCCCGCATTCGGCCCAGCCGAGTCCGAGGTCGTCGACTCACCCCGGGCCTGAGCGTCGCTCAGGCGACACCCTCGTTGACCCACACCTCGACGGCGGCCGCGAGGAGCTGCACGCCGATGGCGGCGACGATGATGCCGAGGACCCGGGAGACCAGGTCGATCAAGGTGGGGCGCAACACTCGTCCGAGCACCGACGCGAAGCGCAGGCCGAGGAAGACGACGAGGAGCGCCACAGCCAGCGCGACCCACACCGAGACCCGGCCACCGACATCGTCGACCTCGGCGACGGCGAGCATCGTCGCGGCGATGGCGCCCGGCCCCGCCAGAAGTGGTGTCCCGAGGGGGACGAGAGCCACGTTCGCGTCGCTGACTGCGCTGGTGAAGCCCCCGCCCCGGCCGGTGGGGTTCAACAGCTCGTAGCCGACGAGCAGGAGCAGGAGCCCGCCGGTCACCTGCAGGGCTTCGAGGGAGATCCCGAGCACCTGGAGGAGCTGTTCGCCGGCGAGGGCGAACAGGAAGATCACCGAGCCGGCGACGAGGGTGGCGACCAGCGCCGACCGGTTCCGACGCCGCTTGTCCTGCGAGCGGGTCAGCCCGATGAAAATCGGGACGTTGCCGATCGGATCCATGATGACCAGCACCGTGACGAGCGTGGTCACGAAGAGGGTCGTGTCGAAGGCGAGGTCTCCCACGGGCGAGCAGGCTAGGCGCCCGGAGCCTCTTGTCCGATCGTGGCGGGAAGTTCCCGGGCGTGCCGGGTGTTGGAGGCAGGTATGCGCATCGACATCTGGTCCGACGTGGTCTGCCCCTGGTGTTTCCTCGGCAAGCGTCGGTTCGACTCCGCTGTCGAACGCCTCGGCGGCCTCGACGGGGTCGAGGTGCGGTGGAGGGCCTTCCAGCTCGACCCCACCGCGACCCGCGAGCCCGGTGACCTGCGCCGGTCGATCGAGGCCAAGTACGGACCGGGCGCCTTTGACCGGATGACTCACCGTCTCGTCGCCCTCGGGGCCGATGAGGGCATCGACTATCGCTTCGACACGGCCCTGCGGGTGAGCACCCTCGACGCCCACCGCCTCGTGTCGTGGGCTCACGCCGAGGCGGGCTCCGCTACCCAGGGGGCGCTGGTCGAGGAACTGTTCCGGGCCTATTTCGAACAGGGCGGGAACGTGGCCGACCCCGCCACCCTGGCCCGTCTCGCCGGGTCGGTGGGGCTCGACGCCGAGGCGGCGAGCGAGCTGCTGGCAGGTGACGCCTACGCCGATGAGGTGGCGTCGGACATCGCGGCGGCGCGAGAGCGCGACGTCAGCGGTGTGCCCGCCTTCGTGATCGACGACCAGTTCGTGATCCCCGGCGCCCAGGACACCGAGACCTTCGTCAACCTTCTCGGGAAGGTGCGCGACCGGGCCTGAACGGCGGGGTGAGGCCGATCAGAGCCGGAACGGCCGGGGCAACAGGTCGTCAAGGCCGAGGCGACCGACACCGTCGACGATCACCAGGGCGTGGGGCCGCAACAGCTCGAGCATCACCTGGCGGCACGCGCCGCAGGGCATGAGGGTGGCCGGTTGAGAGGTGTCGCCGTCGAGGCAGCTCACCGCGAGCGCCACCAGGTCCCGGTGGCCCTGGGCGATGGCGGAGAACATGGCGGTTCGTTCGCCGCAGACGGCCAGGCCGTAGCTGGCGTTCTCGACGTTGCAGCCGCCGACGGTGGTGCCGTCGGCGGTGAGCACGGCCGCGCCGACCCGGAAGTTCGAGTACGGCACCCAGGCCCGCTCGCCGTGCAGCCGGGCCTCGGCGAGGAGGGTGTCGACGGCCTCGTCGCTGAGGGAGGTCACGGGCCGATCCGGTCGATGACGAGCGGTAGCGTCTCGGGTTCACTCCCGGAGGCGTCGATCGAGAACGCACCATCGAGCGCGTCGAGGGCCCGGGGGAGGCGGTCGGGCTCGTCGGTGTGGAGCTCGAGGAGGGGCTGGCCCGCCCGGACGTCGTCGCCCGGCTTGGCGAGCATCACGACCCCGGCGGTGGGGCTCACCGGGTCTTCCTTGCGGGCCCGGCCGGCGCCGAGGCGCCAGGCGGCGATGCCGACCGATCGGGCGTCGAGGCGGGTGAGGACCCCGTCGGCGGGGGCGGGCACGGTCTCGATGTGGCCGGCCCGGGGGAGGGGAGCATCGGGGTCGCCGCCCTGGGCGGCGATCATGGCCCGCCAGACGTCCATCGCCCGCCCGTCGGCGAGAGCGGCGGCGGGGTCGGCCTCGATTCCCGCGAGCGACAGCATCTCCCGGGCCAGGGCGAGGGTGACCTCGACCAGGTCGTCGGGGCCGCCACCGGCGAGGACCTCGACCGACTCGGTCACCTCGAGCGCGTTGCCGGCCGTGCGTCCGAGAGGGGTGTCCATGGCGGTCAGCAGCGCCGAGGTGCGCACCCCGTGGGCTGCTCCGAGCTCCACCATGGTGCGGGCGAGCTCACGGGCGAGGTCGACGTCGGGGAGGAACGCGCCGCTTCCGACCTTCACGTCGAGCACGAGGGCGTCGGTGCCCTCGGCAATCTTCTTCGACATGATCGAGCTGGCGATCAGCGGGATGGCTTCGACGGTGCCGGTGACATCGCGCAGCGCATAGAGCTTGCGATCGGCCGGGGCGAGGTCGCCTCCCGCTGCGCAGATCACTCCGCCGACGTCGCGCAACGTGGCGATCATCGCCTCGGTGGACAGGTCGGGACTCCATCCGGGGATCGCCTCGAGCTTGTCGAGCGTGCCGCCGGTGTGGCCGAGCCCCCGGCCCGACAGCTGGGGAACCGCCGCCCCGCACGCGGCGACGAGGGGGCAGAGGATGAGCGACACCTTGTCGCCGACCCCGCCGGTGGAGTGCTTGTCGACGGTGGGGCGTCCCACTCCGGTCAGGTCGAGTCGGGTGCCCGAGGCGATCATCGCCGCGGTCCAGCGGGCCAGCTCGTCGGGCTCCATGCCGCGCCACACGATCGCCATGAGCAGCGCCGAGGCCTGCTCGTCGGCGACCGCGCCCGCGGTGTAGGCCTCGATGAACCAGTCGATCTGGTCGTCGGCGAGCCGGTGGCCGTCGCGTTTGGATCGGATGATGTCGACGACGTCCACCTAGTGGACCTCGCCCTTGCGGTAGACGCGGCCGATCCACGCGGGTGGTCGGAGTCGTTGGGCGGCGAACGCGAGGACGAGGAGGGTGACGACGTAGGGGGTGAAGCTCACGAACTGGCTCGGGACCTCCTCGGAGAAGATGTACCAGGCGAGGAACCCGGCCGAGGTGGCCGCGAGCAGCACGATGGCGACCGGTCCCTTCCGGGTGAGTACCGCTCGCACGGCGAACACGGCGGCGAGGAGGGCCACGAAGAGGAGCAGCGCCTGGATGGCGGCGGTGGATCGCAGTTGGAGCGCGTCGGTGAACCCGAACAGCCCGGCGCCGGCCGCGGTGCCTCCCGGTCTCCAGTTGCCGAAGATCATCGAGGCCAGTCCGATGAATCCTCGGCCGCCGGTCTGGCCCTCGCGGTACAGGTTGGAGGCGACCAGCGCGAGGAACGCTCCGCCGAGCCCGGCGAGGGCGCCACTGATGGTGATGGCGGCGTACTTCATGCGGTACACGGCGACGCCGAGCGACTCGGCCGCTTCGGGGTTCTCGCCGCAGGCCCGGATGCGCAACCCGAACGCGGTGCGCCACAGCAGCCAGGCGGCGAGTGGGAACAACGCGATGGCCAGCACCGTGAACAGCGACAGGTTGGCGGTCATGCCCCGGGCGATCCCCGCCACGTCTGACACGAAGAACCACCGTTGGCGCTCGAACCACCCGAGTATGTCCGGACTGGTCCACCCGAACAGGTTCCCTCCCGCCAGGAACGGGATGCTGATCACTCCGATGCTCTCGGTGATGGCCGGCGACTGGGTGGCCCCGCCGCCGGTTCCGGGCGTGTAGGTGACCACGGACAGGTACCGGGCGATCCCTCCGCCGAGGATGTTGATGGCCACTCCCGAGATGATGTGGTCGACCCCGAAGGTGACGGTGGCGACGGCGTGGAGCAACCCGCCGATGGCGCCGCCGAGCAGCCCGAGGACGACACCCCACCAGATCCCGAACTGCCAGGCCCCGTAGGCACCGAACCAGGTGCCGAGGATCATCATCCCCTCGAGGCCGATGTTGATCACGCCCGAGCGTTCGGAGAAGACACCGCCAAGTCCGGCGAGGCCGATGGGCACCGCGAGGCGCAGGGCCGCACCCCAGGTGCCCGATGAGGTGAGCTCACCGGTGTCGGCGATGATGCGGGTCACCGCGAGCAGGAACACCCCGAGGCTGGCCATGAGCAGGCCCCGCTGCCACGGCTTCATTCGGGCGAAGCGCGCGAGCGGGCCCGTTCGGGGTGCGTCGCTCGGGGGAGTCACGGCGGCGGTCGGGACGGGAGGATCGAAGGCGGTCATGCCGGCAGTCCTTCGGTCGTGCTCTGGGTGGCCTCGGGCATCTCCCGGCTGACTTCGCGTTGGGCCTGGGCCTCGCGCCAGCGGCGGACGAGTTCGTAGGCGACGACGACCGAGATCACGATGATCCCCTGCATGATCGTCACGATCTCCTTGGGGATGCCCTCGAGGTCGAGGATCTGGGCGGAGCGTTCCATGAACCCGAACAACAGAGCGCCGATGGCGATGCCGGCGGGGTGGTTCCGACCGAGGAGGGCGACGGCGATGCCGGTGAACCCGAGCTGGGCGGGGAAGTCGACGGTGTAGCGGTAGAACGATCCGAGCATCTGGCTGATCCCGACCAACCCGGCGAGGGCCCCCGAGATCAACAGCACCTTGGCCACCATGGCCTTGGAGTCGACGCCGCTCACCAGTGCGGCCTGGCGGTTGATCCCGGCCGCCCGCAGGTCGAACCCGAACCGGGTGCGCCAGATGACGATGTAGAAGCCGACGCCGATGAGCGCGGCGACGACGACGAACCCGTGGAGGTTCGTTCCCGCCCGGAGCTCGACTCCGAACAGCTCGATCAGCCAGTTGAGGTTCGGGAACCGGCCCGACTCGGGGATGTAGTCGGTGGCGAGCAGCAGGTCCGAGGACGACTCGCGGCTATCGAGCCAGTTGGCGAGGAGCCAGGCGGTGAGACCGATCGAGATGAAGTTCATCATGATGGTCGAGATCACCTCGTGGACACCCCGGGTGACCTTGAGGACCGTGGGGATGGTGATCCACGCCATGCCCGCCACGGCGGCGGTGATGATGATGACCGCCACGTGCAGGGGGGCGGGGAGCACGATCCAGGAACCGACAGCAGCGGCGGCGACCGCGGCGATGCGGTACTGGCCCTCCACACCGATGTTCAACAGGCCCATCTTCATGCCCACCGCGACCGCCAGCGCCGACATGTAGAGCGGCACGGCCCGGTTGACCATCGACACGAGCGAGTCGCTGCGGGTGCCGTAGGACCACATCTGGCTGTAGGCCTCGAGCGGACTGGCGTCGGCCAACAAGAGGAACACCGACGACATCGCGATCGAGAACACCAGCGCCAGCACCGGGGCCATGAGCGCGAGCACGGCTCGCCGGCTGACCCGCCAGACGCGGTGGGCGAGGCGTTGGAGATGAGTGGCGATGCGTCGGATCACGCGGCGCCCTTCCCGGCGCCGGTCATGTGGGATCCGAGTTCCGGGGCGGTGACCGCGGCCGGGTCGAGCTCGGCGACGAGCCGGCCGCCATAGATCACGTGGAGGGTGTCAGAGAGGCCGATGAGCTCTTCGAGGTCGGCGGAGACCAGCAGCACCGCCAGGCCGGCGGCCCGTGCCACGCGCAGCTCCTCCCACACAGCGGCCTGGGCGCCGATGTCGATGCCGCGGGTGGGATGGGCGGCGATGAGGAGGGTGGGCGAGGCGGTCATCTCCCGGCCGACGATCAGCTTCTGCTGGTTGCCGCCCGACAGGGCGTGGGCCGGGATGCCGACACCGGGCGCCCGGACATCGAACGAGCGGAGGATCGTCTCGGTGCGCTCCTTGGCCCCCTTGGCGTCGATCCAGGGTCCCCGGGCGAAGGGGACGGTGCGTTGGTGGCCGAGCATCGCGTTCTCCCACAGCGGCTCGGGCAGCAGGAGTCCTTCGCGATGGCGGTCCTGGGGGATGTACCCCATGCCGGACTCACGCCGGCGCCGCGTGGAGTGGTGGGTGATGTCGACCCCACCGAGGACGATGCGCCCCGAGTCGAGGGGAACGAGGCCGAGGAGGGCGTTGATGAGATCGTGCTGGCCGTTGCCCTCCACCCCGGCAATGCCGACGATCTCGCCACGGCGCACCGAGAACCCGATGTCGTCGATGGCGGTGCGGCCGGTGGCATCGCGGACGGTGAGCCCGGCCACCTCGAGCTGAACGACGTCGGTGACGGTGCTCTCACGGGTCTCGGGGGTCGGCAGCTCGCTGCCGACCATCAGCTCGGCGAGATCGCGGGCAGTGACGTCGGCGGGATCGACGGTGGTGACGGTGGTGCCACCCCGGATCACTGTGACCGTGTCGGCGATGCTGAGAACCTCGTCGAGCTTGTGGGAGATGAAGAGCATGGTGACACCCTCGTCCCTCAGTCCCCGCAGGTTGCGGAACAGCTCGTCGACCTCCTGGGGGACGAGCACGGCGGTGGGTTCGTCGAGGATGAGGATGCGGGCACCTCGGAAGAGGACCTTCAGGATCTCGATGCGCTGACGCTCGCCGACCCCGAGTTCTTCGACCAGGCGGTCGGGGTCGAGACGAAACCCGTAGGTGTCGGACAGCTCGGTGATGCGGCGCCGGGCCTCGGCGAGGTCGAGGAGCGGGCCCTTGCGGGTCTCGGCGCCGAGGATGACGTTCTCGAGGACCGTGAGGTTGTCGGCCAGCATGAAGTGCTGGTGCACCATCCCGATACCTGCCTCGATGGCATCGGTCGGGCTCTTCAGGTCGATCCGGTCGCCCTCGACGGTGATGGTGCCCTCGTCGGGACGTTGCATCCCGTAGAGGATCTTCATGAGCGTGGACTTGCCGGCGCCGTTCTCCCCGACGATCGCGTGGATCTCGCCGCGGGACACGGTGAGGTCGACGTCGTGGTTGGCGATCACGCCGGGGAACCGTTTGGTGATGCCACGCAGTTCGACAGCGGGCGTTGGTGTCACTCCTGCTCCTCGTCCCCTGTGCGTTCCATCCCGATCCGTTCGGAAACGGCAACGGGCCCGGGGCGATGCTACCCCGGGCCCGTCGCCGATTCGTGTGTCTCTGGTCGTGTCCGACTAGGGAGCGTCGGGAACGGTGATCTCGCCGTCGACGATCTGCTGGCGGAACTCGTCGAGCTGATCGGTGATGTCGTCGATGAAGCCACCCGAGGTGGAGTAGCCGACGCCGTCGGTCGAGAGGTCGAACGCCGTCTGGCCGCCGACGTCCTCGCCGGCCACGAAGTTCTCGATGGTCTGGTACACGGCGTTGTCGACCTGCTTGAGCATCGAGGTGAGCAGGTACGGCTGGAGTGTCTCGCCGACGATCTCGTACTGATCGGAGTCGACGCCGATGGCCCACACCTCGCCGGGCTCGCCGGCGGCGGAGGCTGCCTCGAACAGGCCGTTACCCGACCCGCCCGCTGCGTGGTAGATCACGTCGGCACCGTTCTCGTACATCGAGGCGGCGATCTCGCGGGCCCGGGCGGGGTCGTTGAACCCGGAGAAGTCAGGCGGCTGGGAGATGTAGCTGACGTCGATGGTGATGTCGGGGTTCACGGCCTGGGCCCCGGCCACGTAGCCGGCCTCGAACTTCTGGATCAACGGGTTCTCGACGCCGCCGATGAAACCGATGTGGTCGGACTCGCTCGTGAGCGCCGCCGCCGCACCGACGAGGAACGAGCCCTCGTGTTCGGCGAAGGTCAGCGAGGCGACGTTCGGGGCGTCGACGACCGAGTCGACGATGGCGAAGGTGGTGTCGGGGAAGTCCTCGGACACTGCAGCGATGTGCTCCTCGAAGGCGAAGCCCACACCGATGATCAGGTCATAGCCCTCGTCGGCCAGGAGGCGGAGGAGCTCTTCGCGGTCCTCGCCGGTGCCGGAGGGCTCGAGGTCGCGGGTGTCGACCCCGAAGTCGTCGGCGGCCTGGTCGAGGCCACGGGCGGCAGCGTCGTTGAACGACTGGTCGCCTCGGCCGCCGATGTCGTAGACCATCCCGACCCGCAGGTCGGAATCGCCGTTGCCGTTGCCGTTGCCGACCGCGTCGTCGTCATCATCGTTGCCGCACGCGGCGGCGACGATCGCGAAGACCGCCAACAGGGCAAAGAGGAGCCGAAGGCTCCGGGAGTTCGTGCGCATGCATCCTCCATCGTGACGAGGCGCCCATGATGGGCA
>SKKL01000266.1 GCA_007121465.1 Acidimicrobiales bacterium
ATGGGGACTCGGGCACGGGATCACCGAGCGCTGCCGCGGCAGCGCGAGCACGTGCGCGGGCGGTGTCGACGGAGTCGGCGAGCACCGTGACGTGCCCGAGCTTGCGTCCGGGGCGCGGGCTCTTTCCGTACAGGTGGACCGATGCGCCGGGTACCGAGAGGGCGCCGGCGAGATGGTCGACCGGGGTGCGCCCGTCGTGGTGGCCGAGCACGTTGGCCATCACCACCGCCGGGGCGAGGGCATCGGTGGCTCCGAGGGGCAGTCCGGCCACCGCCCGCAGGTGGTTGGCGAACTGGGAGGTCACCGCACCCTCGATGGTCCAGTGACCGGAGTTGTGGGGCCGGGTGGCGACCTCGTTGACCGTGATGCGCTGGCCGTCCCAGAACAGCTCGACCGCGAGGATCCCGACCGCGTCGACCACCGCGGCGACCTCGGCGGCCACGCGGGTGGCTTCGGCCGCCACCTCTGGGGCGACGCGGGCGGGCACGATGGTCTCCCGGCAGATCCCGCCGACCTGGACCGACTCGACCACGGGGTAGGTGACCTGGTGGCCGTCGGGTCCTCGTGCCACGAGAACGGCGAGCTCGCACTCGAGGGGCACCAGCTCCTCGACCACCAGAGTGGGGTGGGGCTCGCCGACATCGTCGAGGAAGGCGTCGAGGGCGGGCCGGTCGTCGAGGATCCAGACGCCCCGGCCGTCGTAGCCACCTCGTGCCGTCTTGACGACCACCGGCCAACCGAGCGTGTCGGCGGCGGCGATGGTGGCGTCGCGTTCGGTGGTGATGCGATGGTCAGGCAGCGGAAGCCCGGCGGCGGCGAGCTCGGTGCGCTGGTGGGCCTTGTCGGTGGCGAAGGTGAGAGCGGCGGCAGAGGGACGAACCGCGGTTCCCGCCCGGTCGAGGTCGGCGAGGGTCTCGAGATCGACGAGCTCGTGGTCGACGGTGACCACCTCGCATCCCGCCGCGAACCCGGTGATGTCGGCTCGGGTGTGGGGATCGCCGAGATGGGTGTGGGGGGAGACCAGGGCAGCCGAGTCGGTGGGGGATCCGACCATGATCCGCAGCGGCAGTCCGAGGCCGATCGATGCCTGGTGGGTCATTCGGGCGAGCTGGCCTCCCCCGATCATGCCGACGGTGGGGGAGTGGGAAGGCGTGGGGTCGGGAGCAGACACGCCATTGAGCGTCGCACATCCACCGACATCGGGTGGACACCGCGGCTCCCACCCGGGTGCTCAGAGCTTGCGCATCACCGTGACGACCCGGCCGTAGACGGTGACGTCGGACGGGTCGAACACCATCGGCTCGAGCGCCGCATTGGCTGGCTTCAGCACGACCTTGTCGCCGTCGAGGGTCCAGGTCTTGACCGTGGCCTCCTCGCCGGGGATGCCCGCGACGACCACGTCGCCGGCCTCGGCGACTGACTGGGCTCGGGCGACGACGAAGTCGCCGTCGAGGATCCCGGCCTCGATCATCGAGTCGCCCCGGACCCGCAGCATGAACAGCTCGCCGTCGCCGGTGAGATCGGCGGGGAGCGGGACGACTTCCTCGACGTTCTCGTGGGCCAACACGTCGGTGCCGGCGGCGACGTCGCCGACGAGCGGGACGTGGCGGACGGGCCGGCGCTCGATGTTCGGGCCGGACGTGGCATCCCAGCGCACCTCGATGGCTCGTGGCTTGGTGGGGTCACGGCGCAGGTAGCCGAGGCGCTGGAGGGTGCGGAGGTGGGAGTGGACCGTCGACGGGGAGCTGAGACCCACCGCCTCGCCGATCTCGCGCACCGACGGGGGATAGCCCCGCTCGCGCATGTGGGCGTCGATGGTCTCGAGCACTTCGCGTTGGCGGGGGGTGAGCTGGGTGTCGGTCACGGTGGGTCCTCCGTCGATGGGACTCCGGGTGGGAGACGACCGGATGGTCGAACGTCTGTTTGATCACGGTACCCGAGACGGGTGTTCGGGTCAAACACCTGTTCGGGAACGAGCGTTCGACCCCCGGGTTGACACGAACGGGTGTTCGTGCTTCTATGAGTCGA
Organism: Acidimicrobiales bacterium; assembly: GCA_007121465.1. Taxonomy (GTDB): domain Bacteria; phylum Actinomycetota; class Acidimicrobiia; order Acidimicrobiales; family SKKL01; genus SKKL01. The sequence goes on from SKKL01000266.1 coordinate 2,029, forward strand.
ACAGCAGTTCGGGAACAACCGTTCGTCGAACGATCGTTCTATCAGTCAACCCGACGTCAGCGGTGGACCCTGAGGCCCCTCCCGGCCGCCACCGGGCCCCATATCCGACCGCAAGTGTCACACCCCTTGGAGAAGATCACGACATGGTTGCCATCTCCACCGATCACCCCCGCTGGTCCGAGCCCGTTCCCCGCCGTCGCCCGGTGGCGGTGGTCCCCCCGCACCCGGCGGCGTCCGGCGGCGCCGCCGACCGGTATGCCCCGGCAGCGGGAGTGTTGGCCATGGCGCTCGGCGTCGCGGTCCTCGTCATGCTCGTGGTCGTCGGCACGGTGGCGTTCGGACGCACCCTCGATGGCCAGCGGGGCCTCCTCGATGCCAACGGTGCGGAGCCGCTGGTCGTCGTCTCCAGCGTCGGCGACTGACCCAGCGCCAGCGGGGCGGCCCGGTGGCTCGGCCCGGTTGTCGAGGTGCGGTGGAGGGGCGCCGGGCGGTAGCGTCGGCGTCGGTGAGATGTCCGGCCTGTGGGAACGTCGACGACAAGGTGGTCGACTCGCGCCAGTCCGACGACGGCGGCTCCATCCGGAGGCGGCGTCAGTGTCTCGAGTGTGGGCGGAGGTTCACGACCTTCGAGCGGCTCGAGGAGCTGCCCCTGGTCGTGATGAAGCGGTCCGGCGACCGCATGCCCTTCGACCGACACAAGGTCGTGGCCGGGGTCATGGCGGCAGCCAAGGCGCGCCCGGTGACCGACGAGGCCGTCGAGGCCCTCACCACCCAGGTGGAGGACCGACTCCGGCTGCTCGGCACCGAGGTGTCCACCGAACAGATCGGTCTCACCGTGCTCGAACTGCTGCGCGAGCTCGACCAGGTCGCCTACCTGCGGTTCGCCTCGGTCTACAAGGGCTTCGACGACCCCGCCGACTTCGAGCGCGAAGCTGCCGGGCTCACCAAGGACACCGCCCCCAAGAAGCACTGAGGTCCGCCGGCGGGAGCGTCACGGCTGGGCGTGGCGGGCGAGGAAGTCGAACTGACGCTCCAGTGCCATGCGGGCGGTGGTGGTCGGCTGGGCGATGAAGCCGTGTGGCGCACCCGGGAACACCACCACCTCCGCGGAGTTGCCCGCGGCGTGCCAACGCGACCCCATGAACAGCGAGTCGTCGAGCAACGGATCGGCGGTGCCCACGGTGAACAGCGCAGGGACGAGCTCGCCGAGATCGGCGTAGAGGGGCGACATCGAGGGGTCGCGCCGGCCCTCGTCGTCGAGGCCGGGGGTGAAGCTCTCGATGAACCACTCCATCGAACCCTTGGCGAGGAGTCGGTTCGAGTCGTCCCAGCGCCGCAGGCTCGGAGTGCGTCCCAGGTCGTAGATCCCGAATACCAGGTTGGCGGCGACAAAGGGAGCGACGGTGCCGTACTGGTCCCGCAGACGCAGAAGGGTGAGAGCGGCCAGGTGGGCGCCGGCGGACTCGCCGCCGATGAGGAGCCGGTCGGTGCCGAACTCGTCGGACGCGTGGTCGATGAGCCAGCGGGCGGCCGCCTCGCAGTCGTCGCGTGCGGCGGGGAACGGATGCTCGGGGGCGAGGCGGTAGTCGACGCTGACGACGGCGACCTCGGCGATCCGAGCGGTGGCCGACAGCAGCGTGTCCTGCTGATCGGCAGCACCGAGGACGAAGCCGCCGCCGTGAACGTGGAGGTACACCGCCGTCGGCTCCTCGGGTGTCACGATCCGCAGGTCGAGGGGCCCGCTCGGGGTGTCGACGGTCCGGGTGGTCGCGTCATCGGTGTGGACCACCGCACCGAGCCAGCTGTCGCCGTCGAGTCGGGCCCGGCGGGCCTCGACAGCTCCGGTCTGTTCCACCGGGGGAACCGCCTCGAGCACCCGGTTCATCTCGGTGACGGTCTCGGCCAGCTCGGCCCGGGCGTCGTCGGTGAGGTCGATCCAGTCGATCATCGTCGGGACCCTACCCCCGGTCGGGGCGGGTCAGCGGCGCCGGACGTAGCGAAGGAGGAGCTCGTCGTCGTGGCGCCACAGCCGGTGGAGGGCGAAGGCGCTCGGCGGGTCGATCCCCGGCCCGTGGGCCGCGCGGGCCGAGTCTCCTCCGACCAGGTGGGGTCCGAGGGTCAGGCACCACTCGTCGACGAGATCGGCGGCGAGGAGAAGCCCGTTCAGGGTCGGTCCGCCTTCGCACAGCACGATTCGTGCGCCGGCGGCCTCGGCGAGCACGGCCAGTGCTCGTTCGGGGTCGACCGCCTCGTCGCCCGCATCGTGGACGTCGGCAACCTCGGCGAGACGCTCCCGGCGGGACTTCTCGATGCGACCCGACGCGACGAGGACGATCGGCCTCGAGGAGCGGTCGGTTGCGGTGAACAGGGGGAGGTCGAGGTCGATGTCGCCGGCGTTGGACACCACCGCGATCCGGGGCATGGGCTGCTGGCCCCGCGCGGTGCGCGCCTCGGCCCGCTCAGGGTCGGCGCGTGGCGGCCGGTAGCGCTCGGCGGTCACCGTGGCGCTGCCGGCGAGCACGACGTCGGCGACCGAGCGGAGGGCGGCGAACACGAGGGTGTCGACGTCGTCGCCGAGATCGCCCGACACGCCGGCGGCAGTCGCGGTTCCCCCATCGAGCGAGGTGACCATGTTGATCGCCACCCACGGACGTCCGGCCGGAGCAGGGCGGGACTCCTCGGCGATGAGCCGAGCGACATCATCGGCAGCGATGGCCTGATCGTCGGTGGGGGAGTCGCCGAGGGCTGTTCGGTGGATCACCCGCGCACCTTACCGGCGGTGCCCCTCGGTGGACGGGTCGCTCAGAACCGGGGCCGATCGTCGGGGGCGAAGTCGTCCCAGCTCGGACCCTGGTCCTGCTCAGCCGGGGTGTCGTCGACGAGAGGTTCCGTATCCTCCGGCTCCGCGCCGCCCGAAGCCGTGTCGGGCTGGGGATCGTCGGTGGGAGAGCGCGTTTCGGGAGAGCCGCCGGGCACCGCTTTGGTGACCAGCACGGCGAGGGCGGTGGTGATGGGAACGGCGGCCACGAGACCGATGCTGCCGACGAGGGTGCGGACGATCTCGATCGCCACGACCTCCTGGCCGATGATCTGGCCGAGGGGCCGTTCGGCTTGCACGAAGAACAACATGAGCGACAGCGACGCGCCGACGTAGGCGAGCACGAGGGTGTTCACCGTGGCGGCGATGTGATCTCGGCCGACCCGCAGGCCCCGCTGGTAGAGGCGGCGGGCGCTCATCTTCGGGTCGGCGGCGTTGATCTCGGCGACGGCGGCGACCTGGGTGACGGTCACGTCGTCGAGGACGCCGAGCGCGCCGATGATGATCCCGGCGAGCAACAGGCCTGCCGGGTCGAGCGCGTCGGCGGCGACGCGGATCAGCTGCATGTCGGCTCCGGAGAGGCCGGTCAGGTGGGCGAGGCCCACGAACACCGCAGCGAGGGCGGCGATCACGACGAGGCTGGCCATGGTGCCGACGAGCGCGACCGTGGTGTTGATCGACACGCCGTGGGCGAGATAGAGCGTCGAGAAGGCGATGAGCGAGGCGGCGACGAGGGCGACTGCGACCGCCGGTTGGTCGCGGAGAAGTGACGGCAGCAGGAACCACACGATGATCCCGAAGGTGACGACGAGCCCGACGAGGGCCCGGGCGCCCTGCCAGCGACCGAAGATCAAGACGATGATGACGAAGAGCAGGGTGAGGAACAGCAGCGGCGCGCCGCGCTCGTGCTCCCAGTACGTGTAGGCGAACTCGGTGGGGGCGAGCGGGTTGTACTGGAGGATGACCTGATCGCCGATCGACAGCGGAGGCACGTCGAAGTCGATGGCGGCGACCTGGAAGGTGATGACATCGCCGGCGTCGGGCCCCGTGGTGAGCTCGGCACTGACCAGGTCGCAATCGGAGGGAGCGTCGAACTCGAAGGTCTGGCACTCGCCGGGTGCGATGTCGACCACGGTGGCCCGTGGGTAGGACAGCCCGGTGAGGGGCGCCCCGGCATCCGGTGCGTCGCCCCGCGGCCACCAGGTGATCAGGCCGATGACGGTGAGCAGAGCGACGCCCGCGACGGTGCCGAGGACGATGCGCACGGGCAGGGAGCGGTGGTCGCCCCCCACGAGGGCCGTGTCGTGGGAGTGGCTGTGTGAGTGGCCGTGGGAGCCGGAGTGGTCATCCACCCCGCCGTTGATAGCGGACGGGGGGCCTCGACGGGGGGAGGGTGCGCGTGACGCCGGGCTGATGTGTGACCGAAGTCTCGGGTGGGCAGGGAATCGACCGAGGGGTCGACCTGTTGGAACCACATGCACTCGTTCAAAGTTGAATTAAATGGCGAGTGTGCGACCGCCCGACCCGATTGAATCCAGGAGCCCAAGCCATGACCAGCACCAGCACCCCCGCCACCCGCAACTTCGACGGTGTCGCCATCCCGGCGCCGGGTACCTTCGAGATCGACGCCTCGCACTCCACCGTGGAGTTCGTCGCCCGTCACATGATGGTGTCCAAGGTCCGAGGCCGGTTCGCCACCTACTCCGGGACCATCATCGTCGCCGAGGACCCCCTCGCGTCGTCCGTCGCCGTCACCCTCGACGTCGCCACGGTCCAGACCGGCGACGAGGGTCGCGACGCCCATCTCGTCGGCGACGACTTCCTCGACGCCGAGTCGCACCCCGACATCACCTTCCGGTCGACATCGGTGAGCCCCGCCGGGGGAACCCGCTTCGACGTGGTGGGTGAGCTCACCATCCGCGGCGTCACCCGCGAAGTCAACCTCCCTGCCGAGCTCGAGGGCGTGGCCACCGACCCGTGGGGCAACGAGCGGGTCGGATTCTCCGCCCGCATCGAGCTCGATCGCGAGGAGTTCGGTCTCACCTGGAACCAGGCGCTCGAGACAGGTGGCGTCCTCGTCTCGAAGAAGGTCGCGATCGACATCGACGTGCAGGCGGTCCGCCAGGGCTGATCGGCACACCTCGGTGCGTCACGGCATGTGTCGTGTCCCGTCGGTGGGGACGTGAGGGGGGTGCCTGTGGATAGACACCCGTCGTCCACAGGGAATTCACAGGAAGATCCCCCTTACGTTCCACAGGCGATGTTCCCTAGCCTGGCTCTGGTTACCCAAGGCGACGAGCCGGGCGGCACAGTGGGAGCGTCCCCGGTTGTCGCTGGCGCATCGGACACGACGCTGTGAGGCAGGGGCGCCCGCCCGACGGGGCGGTAGCGACCCTGCTTCGGACCTGTCCGGCTCGTCGCCTTCGGGTCATCGCCGCCGGCAGGCTCAGAGCAGGCCGTCGGCGATGACCACCGCGGCCGACACGGCGGCGAAGGCGAGCACGGCCGGGCGCATCCACCCCCGGTCGAGCAGTGCGTGTGAGCGGCGCCCGATGACGACCCCGACGAGAACGAGGGGAGCGAGGCCGGCGCCGAGGCCGAGCTGGGCGCCGGTGACCGATCCCGACACCCCGAGCGCCCCGAGCGACAGGACGGTCCCGATGAGGAACGACGCGGCGAGCGTCGCCCGGATCGTCGAACCCCGGCTGTGCTGGTAGAGCAGAGCAAGTGGTGGGCCGCCGATACCACCGGCTGTTCCCGTGATCCCTGAGACCGCCCCGGTGATCGCCTGGGTGGAGGGTCGCACGGGCACAGGTGGAGCGAGGGCGCTGGCGGCAACGACGGCGAGGATGATGACCCCGACCACGACCTGGAGCGTGGAGGTGGCCACCACCGCGACGATCCACGCTCCACAGACCGTGCCGGGGACCCGACCGAGGATCACCCATCCGAGCCCGGTCCGGTCGAGGTCGATCAGCTCGTGTCGCAGCATCGTGATCGACACCGGGATGCCGAGCACGATCACCGCCGCCGGCAGGGACTCGGGGACGAGAAGGGCGAGCACCGGGACCGTCACTAGGTTCATGCCGAAACCGATCGACCCCTGGATCGCCGCGCCGGCGAGGGTGGCGACCGCGGCGATGACGAACACCGTGACGGTCAGCTCCACGGTGGTCGGGTCCTGGTCATGGGGCCGGTCCGCCGGCCGGGCGTGGGTGGCACCGTCCCATCATGGCCGATGGTCCACACCAGCACCGGGGTTATCCACAGGTCGTCCCCAGGTTTACTGGGGTCGTTCCCCAGGAAGTTCCCCCTTATGGTCCACAGCATCGGGTCCCTAGGCTGGGAGGAGACACCGAGCTCGCTGACCGGTTCCGACCGAATCCGTTGACAACGGTGGAATTACGATGGTGTAATCATCAGACGCCCCGGCCCCACATCTTGTGGTTTCGGGCCCCAGGGCGAGGGGGATCACACAACATCTCGTGGCTACCGCCCTGAGGGTGGATCCGCTTCCGACCCCACCAAACCGCCTCACCCGCCCGCAGCACCGCCCCAGATTTCGCAGCCCCACCGCCCAGGATTCCTGGACACCACCTCTCGAGGAGCACACATGGCCATCGCCCCGGAGCAGACCGGCATCGGCATTCGCCGCTACTTCACCACCGAGGGCGTGCACCCCTACGACGAGGTCGAGTGGGAGCGACGAGACAGTCGCATCACCAACTACCAGGACGGATCCGTCGCCTTCGAGCAGCTCGGCGTCGAGTTCCCCTCCACGTGGTCGATCAACGCCACCAACATCGTCACCCAGAAGTACTTCCGGGGCACCCCCGGTACCACCGAGCGTGAGAACTCGCTCAAGCAGGTCATCGATCGGGTCGTCGACACCATCACCGAGTGGGGCATCGAGGGTGGCTACTTCCTCGACGACCGCGAGGCCGAGATCTTCCGGGCCGAGCTCAAGCATCTGGTGCTGCACCAGAAGGCGGCGTTCAACTCGCCGGTGTGGTTCAACATCGGGGTCAAGGGCGTCCCCCAGCAGGCCAGCGCCTGCTTCATCCTCTCGGTCGACGACACCATGGACTCGATCCTCAACTGGTACGTCGAGGAGGGCACGATCTTCAAGGGTGGCTCGGGGGCGGGCATCAACCTGTCCAAGATCCGCTCGTCCAAGGAGTACCTGAAGGGTGGCGGCACCGCCTCGGGCCCGGTCAGCTTCATGCGGGGCGCCGATGCGTCCGCCGGCACCATCAAGTCCGGCGGCAAGACCCGTCGGGCCGCCAAGATGGTCATCCTCGACGCCGGGCACCCCGACATCGAGGAGTTCGTGTGGGTCAAGGCCCGCGAGGAGCGCAAGATCCGTGCCCTCGCCGAGGCCGGCTTCGACATGAGCCTCGACGGTGTCGACATGGCATCGGTGCAGTACCAGAACGCCAACAACTCGGTCCGGGTCACCGACGAGTTCATGCAGGCGGTCGTCGACGACGCCGACTGGCACCTCCGTGCGGTCATCGACGGCACCATCGTCAAGACCATCCGGGCCCGTGAGCTGTTCCGCCAGATCTCCCGCGCCGCCTGGGAGTGCGCCGATCCGGGCATGCAGTTCGACACCACCATCAACCGGTGGCACACCGCGGCCAACACCGACCGCATCAACGGCTCGAACCCGTGCAGCGAATACATGCACATCGACAACTCGGCCTGCAACCTGGCCAGCCTCAACCTGCTCAAGTTCAACCCCGAGGGTGGCGTGTTCGACGTCGACGGCTTCAAGTCCGCCGTCGAGGTCGTCTTCACCGCCCAGGAGATCCTGGTCGGCCGGGCCGATTACCCCACCGAGGCCATCGGCGACAACAGCCGCAAGTTCCGCCAGCTCGGTCTCGGCTACGCCAACCTCGGCGCTCTGCTCATGGCCCTCGGCTATGGCTACGACTCCGACGGAGGGCGGGCCCTCGCCGCGGCCATCACCTCGCTCATGACCGGCCACGCCTACGCCACCTCGGCCCGCACCGCCGCCCGGATGGGTCCCTTCGCCGGCTACGAGGAGAACCGCGAGCACATGCTCCGGGTCCTCGACATGCACCGCGAAGCTGCCTCGCGCATCGACGAGGAGCTCGTTCCCGCCGACCTGTTGTCGGCTGCCCAGAAGGCGTGGGACGAGGCGTGCGAGCTCGGCGCCGACCACGGCGTGCGCAACTCCCAGGCCTCGGTGCTGGCTCCCACCGGCACCATCGGGCTGATGATGGACTGCGACACCACCGGGGTCGAGCCCGACCTCAGCCTGTTCAAGATGAAGAAGCTGGTCGGTGGCGGCACCATGTCGATCATCAACCAGACCATCCCGCGGGCGTTGCGCAACCTCGGCTATTCCGCCGAGGAGCAGGCCGACATCCTCGCCTACCTCGAGGAGAACAAGACCATCCTCGGGTGCCCGCAGCTCAACGTCGATCACCTCGAGGTGTTCGCCTGCTCGATGGGCGACAACCCGATCCACTACAACGGCCACGTCCGCATGATGGGTGCGGTTCAGCCGTTCATCTCCGGTGCGATCTCCAAGACGGTCAACCTGCCCGAGGACGCCACCATCGACGACGTCGAGGAGCTCCACATCGAGGCGTGGAAGCTCGGCGTGAAGGCCGTCGCCATCTACCGCGACAACTGCAAGAACTCCCAGCCGCTGTCCACGGTGAAGAAGGACGTGGCGGCCACCGAGATCGTCGAGAAGGTGGTCGAGAAGATCGTCCAGGTGCCGGTGCGCGAGAAGCTGCCCCGCACCCGGTCGTCGAAGACCTTCGAGTTCCGTGTCGCTGACTGCAAGGGCTTCGTCACCGTCGGCGAGTACGAAGACGGCCGCCCCGGCGAGATCTTCGTGCGGGTCTCCAAGCAGGGCTCGACCCTCAACGGAATCATGGACGCCTTCGCCAAGTCGCTCAGCTACGGCCTCCAGTACGGCGTGCCGCTGCGGGCGTTCGTCGAGGCCCTCACCGGATCGCGCTTCGAGCCGGCCGGCATGACCGACGACCCCGACATCCGCATCGCCACCAGCCTCATGGACTACC
>SKKL01000021.1 GCA_007121465.1 Acidimicrobiales bacterium
GGCTCTCGGCGTGGGTGGCGAGCTGGTGCCGGGCGAGCAGAGCATGGTCTCGCTCGTGGCCGAGCTGTGACAACGTGGGGAGGTAGTCGAGGAGCCAGGCGAGATCGGCAGTTGCGTCGATCTCGAGGGTGGGGGCGAGGGCAACGGCTTCGTCGTAGAGAGCGACCAGCTCGGCCGTCATGGCGGCGAGCGAGGCGTTGGCCCGCACATGGTGGGCGAGAGCCGTCGCGCCTTCGGCGTCGTAGCGGTCGATCTCGCGCCCGACCAGGTCCGGGTCATGCGGGTTGGAGAGCACCCGGCGTCCGAGACCGTCGAGTCGGAGGTCGTCGATGTTGTCGAGGGTGATCATCGGGCCCAGCCCCTCCACGTCGACGAGCACCACCGCTGCTCCACAACTCATTGCCTCGAATGCACAGCGGCCGCGGGCGAACACCAGGTCGTAGTCGGGCAGGACCTTCTCGGGATGCGGTTCGGGTCGCCCGACCCCTGACCCGATCACGTCGACCTTGATCCCCCGTTCGTCGCACGCGTCACGAATCGACTGGACGTACCCGCCTTCGACCGCGTTGTTCGAGAACACCAGCGCGCGACGCGGGCTCGAGGGCAGTGGGCCATCCCGAAGGGCGAACCGATCGACGTCGATCCCGTTCGGTATCACCGCGCACCGCTCGGTCGGCACCCCATCGATGAGGGCCATCCGGTCGCGGCACGCGCGGGTCACGCCCACGAAATGGGTGATCGCCGACAGGATCGGCGGTTCGGCCATCCAGGCGTTCCATCCGTGGCACACGAACACGATCGGCACCCCGGGGAACCGAAAGGCAGCCTCCACGGTCTCGACCGTGTGGTTCCCATGGATCACGTCGGGCGGCTCGGCCATTCCCTCGAGCGAGGTGATCACGGGAATGGTGGCCTCGTCGAGCTCGTTGGCAACAGGACCGGCCTGGGGGGTGTAGACGACCGGCCGATGGCCGATTGCTCTGAGCCGCAGGGCGAGGTCGCGCACGTACAGCGTGGAACCGCCCATGTCGGCGAGGCTGATCGCCGTGATCAGCACGGTCATCTCCGCACCTGGTCGCACCCGGAGGAGTGTAGGGCCCTCTACACCAGTGCCCGAAGCTGCGCGACCCGCTCGGAGTGAGACACGCCGGCCAGGTGCACGATGGCGGGCTGAGGGGCAGGGCATGGCGGAATGCTGTTCCAGCGATGGTCGAGTTCCCCGAACACTCCGCGGGCACGAAGACGGGACCGACGGGTGGTGAGCCCGACGTCGCCATCACCGCCGACCGCAGCGATCAGAGCGGCGTTCTCCCACCAGCGATGATCGATCCATCGTTCGTCGTGCCAGATCCGCTCCAAGAGGCGAAGCGATGATCGACACCGGCGCATGACGAACACCCCCGCGTTGGGGATGACGACCCCGTCGATGACGTGGTGGACCAGGTGGATGGGTCGCGGCCACCTCACCGCGGCGATGTCGTCAGTGGGGTCGACGATGACCGCATCGACATCGATCCACACGACGACGTCGTAGCGCTCGAGCAGACCGCGTACGAGCGCCACCTTCCCCCACGCCGGAGGTCGCGTTCCGATTCCGTCCACGTCGGTACGGGTGACGAGGTCGTACCCGTGTCGTACGGCGTAGCGCTCGAGTGACGGACGAACGATGTCGAGGAGCTCGGTGTGAGGGCCGGCCCCGAGGGTGCAGATCACCCGACGCTGGTCACCCACCGACGGCCCACTTGTCCCGCACTCGGGAGTAGAGCTCCTCGGTCTGGTCGGCGTGCACCGCGGTGGCTCGATCGGGCGAGCTGGTCGTGTATCGCGTGGCGAGCACCGGGAGACGAACCGGGTCGCAGTCGACGGTGAGGCCGAGAAGGTAGTCCCAGTCGGTGAAGACGGGGAGAGTGGGATCGAAGCGGACCGGCCCCGGGCGGTGGGCGATGGTGTTGACATCGATGAGGCAGCGGGCGGTGTTGGTCTCGCGGTCCCACTCGTTGAGCTGGAGCCAGGGCAGGCCTCGGCCGTCGCGTCCGTGATGGCGTTCGACGTCGTCGACGATCCTGGCTCCATAGGCCACACGCGTGTCGGGGTACTCGCCGAACTGCCACGCGAGTGAGCGCAGCCAGTCGGGCTCGAAGGCGTTGTCATCGTCGAGGAAGGCGACGATGTCACCGGTGGCGAGATCGAGGCCCCTGTTCCGCGTGGCCCCCTCTCCCGACCGCTCTGCATTGCGCAGGACCGTGAGGCGTTCGTCGTCCAGGCTCTCCAGCCACTCGGCGGTGCCGTCGGTCGAGCAGTCGTCGACCACGACCAGTTCGAGGTTGCGGTAGCTCTGCTCGAGGACCGAGGCAACGGCCCGCCGCAGCAGGTCGACCCGCCCGCAGGTCGCCATGACGACGCTGATGCGCAACCCCTCGGCGACCTCCTGACGGCGGATCCAGGTGGTGGTGGCCAACACGTCGACCGCGGTCTCGGCCGCGAGGCGGGCCTCGGCGGCGAGGAGTCGGGTGTCGTGGTGGGCAGCCTCCAGGCCGCGCACCTGGTGGCGGAGGTCGATGAGATCGCGCCGCAGCGACGACGTCTCGTCCACCGCTCTCTCACGCCGCGGCTCGCGAGGCTGTGCTCGTTCGAGTGCTGCCACCTCGTGGTGGAGTCCGGGATCGGGTCGCCGGGCACGGGGGACGAAGTCGGCGACGACGTGTCCGTCGCGGTCGGGGAGGTACACCCCCGCAGCGGCAGCAACGGTGGGAGCGATGTCGACCGGCGCGATGTCGGGACGCCGACCAGGTGTGATCCCGGGACCGAGTGCGATCAGCTCTCCCCATTCGTCGTGGTCGCCGGTGCGCACACCCACGTAGGGCCGGA
>SKKL01000019.1 GCA_007121465.1 Acidimicrobiales bacterium
AGGCACCCACCCCCATGCCACCGACTCGGGATCGGCGGGCAGGTAGTGGTCGCCGGGGATCCGGCCCGTGTGAGGTTGCAACAACATGTCGGTCAGCCTCCGTTCAGGCGGGTCGAGTGTCTCGCCGGTGGTGCTACGGTCCGGCCGAGCGAGGAGAAACTTACGTGGAAACCAGGCGCAGACTGTCCGAGGATGGGCGACCGCTCAACGAGGTCGTCGCCGGCCTGATCAGGGCCGACATCATCACCGGCCGATTCGCGCCCGGGGACCGTCTCGCCGAGGAGCGCCTGGCCAAGCAGTACTCCATGTCCCGCAACCCCATCCGCGAGGCGATCCGACGCCTCGAGTCCGAGGGGTTCGTCGAGGTCCTCCCGAACCGGGGCGCGACGGTCAGCCGGATGACCGTGGAGCGCGCTCGCGAGCTGCTCCAGGTCCGCTCGGCCCTCGAGACCCTCGTGGTTCGTCTCGCGGCCACCGAGCGCACCGACGCTCAGCTGGCCGCGCTGGATCGCATCGTCTCCGACGGCCAGGCGGCGGTCGCCGATGGCCGCTACGAAGACCTCGCCGACCTCAACAGCCAGTTCCACGCCTTGTTGGCCGACGCCAGCACGAACCACACGCTCACGACGATCATCTCCCAGCTCCAGGACAAGATCGCCTGGGTGTACGTCTCCAAGCTCGACGCGCGGGCCGAGGACTCGTGGGCCGAGCACGAGGCGATGCTCGACGCCATCAGGGCTCGTGATGCCGAGCTGGCCGTCGGCCTCATGGCTGGTCACATCGCCAATGCCGAGGCGGCCTACGAGGTTCGCCACCCGGACTGACCGAGGTGGTGCCAGGGCAGTCACCAGCCGGCGACAAGACCTTCCGAGCGGGGGTCGTACGCCCCATCGGGTCCGTCGGCTCCCACCCGCACCGCGTGGCCGCATCCGAAGCGGATCTCGCCGTAGTTGCCCTCGGCCAGGTCGTGTCCCCGAGCCTCGAGCTCGGATACCACGGTCGGATCGAGACCCGACTCATACGCGATGGATCCGCCGCCGGGGTTCACCAGCCACCGCGGGTCGGCGAGGGCTTGGGCCGGGTCGATTCCGTCGAGCTCGGTCGCGGCGAGGACCGACAGCTGGGTCTGGATCTGGCCGTCGCCTCCCGAGGCGGCGAGGGCCATGGCCGGGGCGCCGTCGCGGAACACGATCGAGGGCACGAGCGTGTGGAGCGGTTCGCGCCCGGGGCCGAGAGCTCGGGGGGAGGCGGGGTCGAGGGTGAAGGCCGACCCTCGGTTGTGGAGGTTCAGGCCCCACTCGGGGATCGATTCACCCGACCCGAACCCGGCGAGGTTCGACTGAACGACACAGGCCAGTCCACCGCGCTCGTCGGCCGCGAGGACGCACGCGGTGCCGCCACCGGCGGGGGCTGTCGTCTGGGCAGGCGTCGCCCGACGCGGATCGATCTCGGCTGCCCGGTGCGCCACCCACTCGGGGTCGAGAACGCGCTCGACGTGGGCGGCGGCAGCCTCGGCGTCGGCGGCCAGGCCGTCGCGGTCGGCCAGCGCCCGTTTGATCGCCTCGATGAGTGCGTGGTGGCGCTGGCCGGTGCCGTGGACTCCGAGGGGGAGCTGGTCGGCGATGGCGAGCGCCAACAGGCCGGCGGCTCCCTGGGTGGGGGGAGGCATGGCGGCGACCTCGACCCCGGCGAACCGTCCGCGGATCACGTCGACCCAACGGCCCCGATGGGTGGCCAGGTCAGCCGAGGTGACCAGGCCACCCACCGCATCGAGGTGGTCGACGACGGCGGCCCCGATCGGACCGGAGTAGAAGGCATCCGGCCCGTCGGCGGCGAGCGTCTCGATGGTCCGGGCCAAACCGGGCTGGCGCAGCACGCGTCCGGGTCGGACTCCCCCGTAGATCTCCTGGAGCCCGGGCCGGTCGGCGAAGCGGAACACCCCGTCGGCCACGATGTTCGTCCCGTGGGCCGACACCCGGAACCCCTCGGCCGCCAGTTCGAGCGACCGGGTCGAGAGCTCGGCGAAGCTGCGGGTGCCGAGACGGTCGAGCAGGTCGAACCACCCGGCGATGGCGGCGGGAACGGTGACGGTGAGCGGGCCGTCGAAGGGCATCCGGTCGCTGCCGGTCGCTCGGGACGCCTCGTCGAGGTCGGAGCGAGATCCCGCCGCTCCGACGCCCAGGTACCCGTGCAGTTCGGCCCCGTCCCACACCATCGCCACGACATCGCCGCCGAAGCCGCATCGATACGGTGCGACGACCCCGAGGGCGAGGTTGGCGGCCACCGCGGCGTCGAGGGCGTTACCTCCCGAGCGCAGCACCTCGGCCCCTGCCGCCGAGGCCAGATGGTGGGGAGTGGAGATGCAGGAACGGCTGAAGGCGGTCGATTCCATCGGGCCTCTCACAGACCGGGAAGCTTGCCCGGGTTGAGAAGGCCGTCCGGATCCATGTGTCGAGCGGTCTCGACCTTGGTCTCCGGCGAGCGCGAGACCAGCCAGGAGTGAGGGTTGCCGACACCGATGCCGGCGGAGACCAAGGCGTCCATCCCGGCGAAGATCTCCTCGTCACTGCGATGAGGGGCGAGGATCCGTCCGGCGAAGGTCCGCTCGCCGTCCACCCGTCCCCCCTCGAGTTGGATCATGGCGTCGGGGAAGGCGTCGTGGAGGAGGTCCCCGTTGCCGACGGTGTTGTCGCCTCGCAACAGGACGTGGAACAGGTTGGGTTCGACCCGCTTGGCCCGCAGGGTGCAGTGGTTCTGGACCGTGGAGTACATGAAGTGGGAGGCATCGGTGCGGACCTGGGTGACGCGTCCTCCCGCCTCGGCCACGACCGCCTTCGTCTCGGCGAGAACGGACTCGTCGACA
>SKKL01000156.1 GCA_007121465.1 Acidimicrobiales bacterium
CCCGACGTCGAGGGTCGCAACGCCACCCACCAGATCAAGAAGATGACGATGCAGCAGCTCCGCAACCTGCGCGATCGGCTGCAGCTCACCGACGACATCCCCGAAGAGGCCCTCGCCGACGACGCCGAGCCGCCCTATGTCCGGTTCGACCCCGACTCGACCGAGTACCGGTACCTGATGGACCGTCGCAAGGCCCTCGACGGATCGACGCCGATGCGCTCGACCCAGGTCCGTCGCCCGCTGACGATGGCCACCGACGGCCCCTTCGAGGAGATGTACGAGGGGTCGGGCGGACAGGAGGTCTCGACCACCACCGCGTTCACCCGCCTTCTGCGGAACCTGTTGCGCGACGGCGAATTCGGTCCCCGGGTCGTGCCCATCATCCCCGACGAGGCGCGCACGTTCGGCATGGACGCCATGTTCCGGGAGTTCAAGATCTACGCCTCCCAGGGCCAGCAGTACGAGCCGGTCGACGCCCAGCTCCTGTTGTCCTACACCGAGTCCCAGGACGGCCAGATCCTCGAGGAGGGGATCACCGAGGCCGGGTCGATGGCCAGCTTCACCGCCGCCGGCACCTCCCACTCGGTCCATGGCGTTCCGACCGTGCCGTTCTTCACCTTCTACTCGATGTTCGGCTTCCAACGGGTCGGCGACCTGATCTGGGCGGCGGCCGACGCCCGGGCGAAGGGGTTCCTGCTCGGGGCCACCGCCGGGCGCACCACCCTCCTCGGCGAAGGCCTCCAGCACCAGGACGGCCACAGCCTCGTCTTGGCCGCCACCGTGCCCACCGTTCGGGCCTATGACCCGGCGTTCGCCTACGAAACCGCCGTCATCATCCGCGACGGCATCCACCGCATGTTCGGCGACGGTGAGGAGGTCATGTACTACCTCACCCTCTACAACGAGAACTACGAGATGCCGGCCCGGCCCGACGGCGTCGACGAGGGCATCATCGGTGGCCTGTACCGATGGGCTCCCGCCCCCGACGGCACCGAGCACGAGGCGGCCATCCTGTTCTCGGGGAGCATGCAGGGCGGCGCCCGAGAGGCTCAGGCCGAACTGGCCGAGCACTACGGCGTCGGCGCCGAACTGTGGAGCGCGACGAGCTACAAGACCCTCCGCGACGACGCCGTCGCCGACGAGCGATGGAACCGTCTCCACCCGGGCGAAGAGGGTCGGACCCCACGGGTCACCCGCCTCCTCGGCGAGGGTGCCGGTCCGGTCGTGGCGGTCACCGACCACATGGCCCTCGTCCCCGACCAGATCGCCCGGTGGGTGCCCCGCACGTTCGTGCCCCTCGGCACCGACGGGTTCGGCCGCAGCGACACCCGGGAGGCCCTGCGCCGGTTCTTCGAGATCGACACCGGCCACATCGTCGTGGCCACGCTGTGGGGACTGGCTCGGGACGGAAAGGTCGAGGCGTCGGTCGTCGAGGACGCCATCGAGAGGTACGGCATCGATACGAGCGCCGACGATCCTCGGCTCTCCTGGCCCGAGCTCTGAGCCTCGGTCCGGGGATCGCCGTAAGATCCCTCTTGCCCGCTGCCCGCTGCCCGACCCGAGGACCACCACGATGCCGACCCCGACGATCCCCATCACCGGTGACCCCGATGCCGATCAGCTCCTCGTCGCCGATCCGCTGGCGCTCACCATCGGGATGCTGCTCGACCAGCAGGTGTCGATGGAGCTGGCGTTCTCGGGCCCGGCGAAGCTGAAGGATCGACTCGGGGAGCGCTTCAGCGCCGAAGCGATCGCCGCGATGGACCCTGACGAGTTCGAGGCGGTGTGTCGGGAGAAGCCGGCGATCCACCGCTTCCCTGCGGCGATGGCCGGGCGTATCCAGGAGCTGTGTCGTCACCTGGTCGAGAACTACGACGGCGACGCGGCCACGGTCTGGTCGGGTGTCCGCAGCGGGGCGACCCTCCACGAACGAGTGTCGGAGTTTCCGGGATTCGGCCCGGAGAAGACGAAGATCTTCATCGCCCTCTTGGCCAAACGGATGGGCACGCGCCCGGCCGGGTGGGAGGACGTGGCCGCCCCGTTCTCCGACGCGGTCCCCCGCTCGATCGCCGACGTCGACTCGCCCGAATCGCTCCAGAAGGTACGGGAGTGGAAGAAGGCTCAGAAGGCGAAGGGCAAGAGCAAGCAGGACTGAGTCCCCTCAGCGACAGCACTGAGTTCCCTCAGCGACAGCACTGAGTTCCCTCAGCGTCACGACTGGGTCGGCGTCCCTTCGGGTAGGGGCCCAGTCATGGGACGACCACAGGAACAAGAGCTCCAGCGCAGCGGCAACACGCCGCTCGATCCGGACCACGTCGCGGCTCAGGCCTCGAACCACCCTCCGGCTCCATTCGATGAGCCTCATGGTGGACCGGTGCCGGTCGAGAACCAGCCCGGTCACCATCCCGCCCACGATCAGGACAAGCCCGACCTCGATGCCTTCGCCGAGAAGCTCGGGATCGAACCGGACGACGCCGAGGAGGCGAACCTCACCGGCGGCCACAGCCGGATCGACACGGTGAAGGCCGCCGCAACGTCGGCTCGTGAGATGGCCAGCACCGCGCGGGAGATGGCCGAACCGGTCGCCCACCTGGTGCAGGACGCCGTTGGCCGGGCGGCGAAAGCCATCGACGAGCGGCGACATCTCGCCGACCGCGTGGAGCAGTTGGAGTCCGAGGTGGCCGAGCTCCGTTCGAGGTTGGAGTCCTCCCAGCACTGATCAGACCATGCCCCAGGTCACGAGCCTCGCCCCATGAGGCGAGGCTCGTTCCGTTTGCATCGCCGAGGTTCCCGTTCAATAATTGAACGATGGAACCGAGGGGGCAGGGCGAGACCAGCGACGACGTCATCGGAGGCGGGGTGACGAGCGACAAGGGTGCCAGGGACAGCGCGCCCATCGACGACCAACAGGTCCCGTGGGCGACCCTCGCGGTGAGCAGCCTCGCGGTCTTCGCCGTGTTCCTCGACACCTCGGTGCTGTTCGTCGCCTTCCCGTCGATCACCGCATCGTTCCCCGACGTGGCTCCGGCCGAGCTGTCGTGGATCCTCAACGGCTACACGATCGTCTTCGCTGCCCTGTTGATCCCGGCCGGTCGGATGGCCGACCGACGAGGACACAAGCGGACGTTCCTCACCGGGTCGATCCTCTTCACCGTGTCGTCCCTCGCCTGTGCGGTCGCCCCCACCGCCGGGTTCCTCGTCGCTGCTCGGCTCGTGCAGGGAATCGGAGCGGCGGTGCTGCTCCCCTCCTCGATGGCCCTGGTCCTGCGAGGTACACCGCACGCCAAGCTGCCGTTCGCCCTGGCCGTGTGGGGCGCCACCGGAGCGGTCGCCGGCGCCCTCGGGCCGACCCTCGGCGCGGCCCTCGTGGAAGCGGGTGGATGGCGATGGGTCTTCCTGATCAACATTCCCGTCGGCGTGTTCACGGTCCTGGTCGGCCGCCGGGTGCTGTCGGAGTCGGCCGACCCCCAATCGACCGTTCCGGCACCGCTCGGGGTGATCCTGTTGATCGCCGCCTCCGCAGCGGTGAGCTTCGGGCTGGTCCGCGGCGAGGAGTGGGGCTGGTCCGACGGACGCACGCTCGGGCCGGTGGCCATCGGGCTCGCCATCCTCGTCGTCTTCGTCCTCCATCAGCGCCGCACGCTCGCCCCGACGATCGACCCGGCCCTGTTCGCCATCCGCAACTTCGCCTGGGCGAACGCCGCCACCATCGTGTTCGCCGTCGCCTTCACCTCGATGTTCCTCTCGAGCATCCTCTTCCTCACCACGATCTGGGGATGGTCGATCCTCGCCGCCGGATTGGGCGTCGCGCCCGGCCCGCTGCTCGTCGCCTTCCTCGCTCCGTTCATGGGCCGCCTGGCCGGCCAGATCGGCCAGCGTCCGCTGCTGCTCGTGGGCGGCCTGCTCTACGCCACCAGCGGCTTGTGGCGATTGATGATGCTCGGCCCCGAATCGAACTACGTGGTCGAGTACCTGCCGTCGATGTTGTTCAGCGGGCTCGGTGTCGCCCTCTGTCTCCCCCAGTTGTCGAGTGTCGTCGGGCAGTCGCTCCCTCCGAACCGTCACGGGGTCGGCAGCGCGGTCAACCAGGCGTTCCGTCAGTTCGGGGGCACCTTCGGCGTAGCCCTCACCATCGGCCTGCTCGCCGACACCAGCGGCATCGTCGACGCGGCCGGACGCTTCGACCGGGTGTGGTGGGTGATCCTCCTCGGCGGTCTCGCCGTGTCGTTGCTCGCCCTTCCCCTCCGCACCCGTCCCGCCCACCGCGTCGCCCCCGCCGCCGCGGCGACAGGCTGACCGGCTCGCCGTGCGACGCACCCGTCTGGCCGACCGTGACTGCTCGATCGCCAAGAGCGTCGACGCGGTCGGTGACCCGTGGACTCTCCTCGTCGTGCGCGATGCGCTGCTCGGCGTCTCGCGGTTCGAGGACTTCCAGCGGCGCCTCGGCACACCCCGCGCGACGCTGTCGAGCCGCCTCTCCCAGCTCGTCGAGATCGACGTGCTCACCAAGGACGACGAGGGCGGCTACCACCTCACCGACAAGGGACGAGCCCTGCGACCGGTGATCGTCACCATGATGCAGTGGGGCGACCGGTGGGTCCGCGACGACGAGCCGCCGACGCGCCTGGTGGAGGAGGGCACCGGCCGGTCGATCCGCCCGATCCTGGTCGACGAGGAGACTCGCGTCCCGCTCGACGAGCTCCGAATCCGAGCCGAGGGAGCCGTCACCGACGGCCTCCCCCACCGAACCGGCGCCGACGAGCCCGCGCTCTGACGCCCGGAGCCATGCCGCCACTCAGGCTGTGGTCAGGTCAGCCACCTCGGCGCCGGCCACCGTGACGAGCGCCTGGGGTTCGGCGCTGAACACATGTCGGGGGGTGCCGGCCGCCGCCCACACGACGTCGTAGGCGAGCAGGTCGGCGTCGCAGAAGGTGCGCAACGTCTCGGTGTGTCCGAACGGCGGCACGCCACCGATCGGATAGCCGGTCGCGGCCCGCACCGCATCGGCACCGACCCGGCCAACGGCGCTCCCGCCGGCCACCGCCGCCAGCTTCTCCTCGTCGAGACGGTTCGGGCCCGACACGAGCGCGACGACGACCTCGTCGTCGACGGAGAACACGAGCGACTTCACGATCTGGCCGACCTCGACCCCGATGGCGGCGGCGGCGTCGGCCGCGGTGCGAGTGCCCTCGGGGAACTCGCGCACCTCGACCTCGAGGCCACGGTCGCGCGCAGCGGCTGCGACCTTCTCGGCGTTGGGATGACTCACGGGGCACCTCGCTGGTGGTGTTGACGGTCCAACCACCCGAGCAGAACGGCGATCGCCCGGGGGTCGTGGCGGAGCTGGTGACCGGCACCGCCGATGATGCGCAGATCGGCCGAGCCGTGGGCGTCGCACGTGACCCGTGCGTCGAACACCGGCACCGATTCGTCCTCGGAGCCGTGGACCATGAGCAGGGGCCGGGGGGCGAGATGGGCAGCCGAGGCGACAGCCCGGACCTCGCGCAGCTCCCGAGCCCACGAGTCGAAGTCGATCGGGAACGTCGGCGAGGTGATCGCCTCCTGCGCCCGAGCATGATCGAGCAGCCGGCGGGGGTGGCTCGCCCAGTCGTCGAAGTCGGCCGGCGAGCCGAGGGCGGCGACGCCGTTCACCCGCTGGTCGGAGGCGGCCGCGCAGATGGAGAGCGCCCCGCCGGTCCCGAACCCAGCCGCCCACACCTGCTCGACGCGGGGATGGTTGTGGAGCTCCCCCACTGCCCCGATCGTGTCGCGCAGCCATCCCCGGAGCGAGAAGTCGCCCTCGGAGCGCCCACACCCCCGATAGGTGAAGCACAGTGCCGCCCAGCCCATCTCGTTGGCGAGCCGATCGGCCAGCTCCGGGTAGGTGCGGGCGGCGTTGGCCCCTCCACCGGTTCCGGCGGGGAACCCGTGGCAGATCAGGACCCCCGGAACGGTTCGATGGGTGCTGCCCGGAGGCAGGGCGAGGTGGCCGACCAGCTCGTTGCCGTCGACCCGGAAGCGGTGCTCGCTCACGCGTCGGCGGTCTGGTGCCCCTCTGCGTGACCCTTCCAGAGCCGGTAGCCCCGGTTGCGAGCCTCGGGCAGGGTGTCGGGACCGAAGCACAGGAAGGTCTCGGCCTTCATCAGCTCGGCGATGATGTCGGCATCGACGTCGGCGGCATCGAGGTCGTAGACGACCTGGGTGCGCTTGTCGCCGACGTAGCGGTGCTCCTCGAATCGAGTGGGGCGTTCCATGCCCGAATCATAGAAGGCCGGGAGGACCGTCCCGACGGGGCGGACCCATCCACGGCGACCAGCCGGGCCCGAACGCGAGACGGGGAGGCCACGTGGGCCTCCCCGTCCCGTTCGTGCTGGTAGGAACTTGGACGACGTTTGAATACCAGGCGGGACCAGTTCCCGGCCGTCGGCTCCAAGGGTGGATGGCGGAAATTCGCCAGGGGTCCAGCGGGCCGTCTAGCGGCCAGCCACCTCCGAGGTCCCAGAAATCTTGTGACTACTCAGCTGGACCACCTCCTTTCTTCGGTACCGGACACGCTAGCGCGCGCCGCGCCGTGAGGGGTGTCGGTTTTCGCCGAATTTCGCGCCGAATTCCGCCCGGTGGGATCAGCCCGGATCCTCGGGCGGTTCGACGGGTCCGCCGATGGCGCCGATCGCCTCGAAGTACGCCAGTTGGGCATCGACGACCGCCCGGGCTTGAGCAGGCGTCACGATCAGATCGGCCAATCGGGCCCGGTAGACGATGTAGTCGGCGGCGTCGTCGGGATCGATGACCGCCATCTCGGTCGAGAGCCGGGCATCACCTGCGGTGGTGGCCACGCCCTTGGAATGGAGATGGTCGTGGAGCAGCCGCAGCATCGTCTGGACCTCGTCGTAGCTCAGCTCGGCGGTGACGTCGACCGGCAACGCCTCGGCGACGAACTCGAGGGATTGCTCGGGGTCATAGACCGCCCGCTCGGGCGTCCGGGCCAGGTTGGCGGTGACCCGCCCGACCGCCACCGCCGCGATGACGAAGACGATGAGCGCTCCGAGGACCAGGACCAGCACCGTAACCACGACGAGATGCTATCGGCGGGCAGGCCGGTAGCCGGACGCGCCGGTGGCGCAGCCCCACAGGACTGCGCCACCGGGTCGTGCTGTGGTTCGGGTTCGGTCAGATGCCGATGCGCTGAGCGAGCAGCTCGCGGTGGTAGGCAGGATCGCCGAAGAGGAGCTCGGAGGACTTGGCCCGCTTGAAGTACAGGTGGGCGGGGTGCTCCCAGGTGAAGCCGATGCCGCCGTGGATCTGGATGTTCTCGGCCGCGGTGTGGAAGTAGGCCTCGGAGCAGTAGGCCTTGGCGAGGCTGGCGACGGCGGGGAGCTCGTCGTTCAGCTCGGCGGCGCACCAGCCGGCGTAGTAGGCGGCGGAGCGGGCCGACTCGACCTCGAGGAGCATGTCGGCACACTTGTGCTTGATGGCCTGGAACGAGCCGATCGGGCGACCGAACTGCACGCGGTCCTTGGCGTACTGCACCGAGGTGTCGAGGCACTCCTGCGCGCCACCGACCTGCTCGGCGGCGAGGGCCACTGCGGCGAGGTCGAGGATCTGGGCGATGGCGTCCCAGCTGAGGTTGTCAGCGGACACGAGGGTGGCCGGGGTGTTCTCGAAGGTGAGCTTGGCCTGCTTGCGGGTCTGGTCCATGGTGGCCAGCGGAGTGCGGGTGAGGCCCGAGGCGTCGCCGTCGACGGCGTAAATGCCGAAGCCACCCGCGGTCTTGGCGACCACGAGGATGAGGTTGGCGGTGTGGCCGTCGAGGACGAACATCTTCTCGCCCGACAGGGTGTCGCCACCCTCGAGGGTCACGCCCTCGGCGTCCCACCGGCCGTTGGACTCGGTGAGGGCGAGAGTGGCGATGGTCTCACCGGCGGCGATACCGGGGAGGTGCGCCTGCTTGGCCTCGTCGGTGCCGGTCTGCAGCAGCGCGTTGGTGGCGAGGGCGACGGTGGAGAAGTAGGGGGCGCACAGCAGACGCTTGCCCATCTCCTCGAGCACGACGATGAGCTCGACGTAGGTGTAGCCCTGGCCGCCGTACTCCTCGGGGATGATGAGGCCCTGCAGGCCCATCTCGCTGCCCATCTGCGCCCAGATCTTGGCGTCGTAGCCCTCTTCGGTCTCCATGAGCTCACGGACGGTGGCCTCGGGCGACTTGGCCTCGAGCCAGTTGCGGGTGATGCGCCGGAGCTCTTCCTGCTCCTCGCTGAAGGCGAAGTTCACGTGTTCCCCCTGTGGGATCTCAGTTCCGGGCGGGTCCCGGTGCGAGAGTCAACCTAGGCAGCGGTCACGAACCGATGCCACTCACCGTGTGTACACAGGTGCTACACGAGGGGGGCTAGTCTTGGGCGCATGGACTCCGCAGCCGCAGCCGGACGGGACCGCATCGGCGTCCGCGAGCTCCGCAACCAGGTCGCCGCCGTGGTGCGCCGGGCCGGGGCCGGCGAGCGCATCGTCGTCACCGTCGACGGTCGGCCCGTCGCCCAACTCGGGCCGCTCGAACCGGTGGGCTCCCCCACCCTCGACGACCTGTTCACCTCCGGGCTGGCGCGCCCGCCTCGCCGACTCGATCGTCCCGACGCACCGGACCCGTTCGACCCGCCCATCGACGCCCGCACCGGTACGGTCCTCGAGGAGCTCCGGGGCGGATGAGCGAGCCACCGAGATGACCCTCGCCGTCGACGCATCGGCCCTGGTCAAGCGCTACCTGCGCGAACCCGGCCGGGACCTGGTGATCGAGACGATGGGCGATGACTCGGTCTGGTGCGCGTCGGCCCTCGCCCGCACCGAG
Organism: Acidimicrobiales bacterium; assembly: GCA_007121465.1. Lineage (GTDB taxonomy): Bacteria > Actinomycetota > Acidimicrobiia > Acidimicrobiales > SKKL01 > SKKL01. The sequence continues at coordinate 8,840 of SKKL01000156.1, forward strand.
GCGATGGTCGCACTCCATCGGGTCGCCATCGGCCCCCACCAGCAGCGAGAGCTGTGGGCCGAGCTGCGCGAGGACTGGGACGCGTTCGTCGTGGTGCCCGTGGACGACCAGTGCCAGGCCCGAGCGGTCGAGATCGGCGCAGCCTTCGGCGTCCGCACCGTCGACGCCATCCACCTGGCCGCCGCCGACCGGCTCCCCCGCCCGGTGAGCTACCTCACCTTCGACCGCCAACAGATCCCCGCCGCGGCCGCCCTCGGCCTCGACGTCATCTCCCCCCTCGCCCCCTGACCACGTGGGGATCGGGCAGCGGGCGGGGCACACTGAGTGACATGAGCGACACCCTGCATTGGTCCGACTCCCGAGCCGAGATCCACAAGGTGGTCGTCGGCCCGATGGACAACAACGTGTTCGTGCTGCGCTGCAAGGAGACCGGCGACGCCGTTCTGCTCGACGCCGCCAACGAACACGAGCTCCTCCTCGAGCTGTGCCGCGACCTCGGTGTGCGCACCGTGCTCGAGACCCACGGCCACTGGGACCACATCCAGGCCGTTCCCGCCGTACGCGACGCGGGGTACCAGGTGGGCGTCACCGCCGAGGACTCCTCGATGCTCGACTCCTACGACTACATCCTCGAGCCCGACACCCAGATCGGGGTGGGTCGCCTCCGCCTCCACACGATCTTCACCCCCGGGCACACCCCGGGATCGATGTGCTTCAAGTTGGTCGACGCGCCGGTGCTCTTCAGCGGCGACACCCTCTTCCCGGGCGGGCCGGGCAACACCAGCTTCCCGGGTGGCGACTTCGACACGATCATCCGCTCGATCGACTCCGAGCTCTTCTCGACCCTCGATGCCGACACGATCGTCCTGCCCGGCCATGGCGACGACACCACGATCGGCACCGAGCGCCCCCACTTCCAGGAGTGGGTCGACCGTGGCTGGTGAGGGCCCGAGCGCTGCGCTCCCGGCCGACGAACGCCCGATCGACCCCACGCCGGTCCACACCGCCGACCTTCCGCCCACCCCGATCCGGGACCGCAACATCCCCGCCGAGGCGTGGATCGAAGCCCCCGACGAGCTGCTCCGCCTGGGCGACGACATCGGCAACCCGGCCATCACCTACAAGCGTCGCCTCGGCGACTGGCTCCTGTGGCGAGCGGGCCCCGCCGCCAAGGCCGACGCGCGGTACCTGGTGGTTCACGCCGACGATCTGGCCCGGACCCACACGTTCCGCCTCTTCCCCGACGGCAACGGCGAGGGCACCGGCCCGAGCGGCGAGACCCACACCCGTTTCCGGGCGTGGAAGGAAGACCTGCGCGACCACGGGTGAGCCCTGCTGCGAGCAGGCAGGAGGGATTAGCACTATCGGGGTAGTGCTAATTCACCCAGCTTGCCTAGAATCGAGGCATGGCTGCTCCCCTGTTCGAGATCGAGGACCTGCACGTCAGCGCCGAGGGCAACGAGATCCTGCGAGGCGTGACCCTGACGGTCGGCACCGGCGAGGTCCATGCACTCATGGGTCCCAACGGGTCGGGCAAGTCCACCCTCGCCAACGTCCTGCTCGGTAGCCCCGAGTACGAGATCACCGCCGGCACCGTGCGGTTCAAGGGCGACGACATCACCGACTGGGACCCCGACGTGCGGGGCAAGGCCGGGGTGTTCCTCGCCTTCCAGTACCCGCAGGAGTTCGCCGGCGTCTCGGTCATCAACTTCCTCCGTCAGGCCCTGTCGGCCCGCAAGGGGATCGACCTGTCGGTCCTCGAGCTGCGGCTGGCCATCATGGAGTGGATGGAGCGCCTCGAGATGGACCCCTCCTTCGCCGACCGCTACCTCAACGAGGGCTTCTCCGGTGGCGAGAAGAAGCGCAACGAGATCCTCCAGATGGCCATCCTCGAACCGGAGATGGCGATCCTCGACGAGACCGACTCCGGCCTCGACATCGACGCCCTGAAGGTGGTCGCCAAGGGCGTCCAGGAGGTGCGCCGCGACCGCACCGAGCTCGGCGTGCTCGCCATCACCCACTACCAGCGCCTCCTCGATCACCTCGCCCCCGACCACGTCCACATCCTCATCGAGGGTCGCATCGTCGCATCGGGCGGTCCGGAACTGGCCCAACGCCTCGAGGCCGAGGGCTACGAGGCGTTCAAATGAGCGCCGGCCCGATGAACGACAGCCGAACGAACGACAGCCGAACCCTCGACGTCGCCACGATCCGCGCCGACTTCCCGATCCTCGAGCGGGAGTTCAACGGCCGGCGCCTCGTCTACCTCGACTCGGCGGCATCGTCGCAGAAGCCGCGCCAGGTCCTCGAGGCCATGGACCGCTACTACGAGACCACCCACGCCAACGTCCACCGCGGCGTCTACCAGATCGCCGCCGACGCCACCCACCAGTTCGAGGCGGGGCGGGCGGCGCTGGCGCGTTTCATCGGGGCATCTGACCCCGAAGAGATCGTCTTCACCAAGAACGTCACCGAGGCGATCAACCTGGTCGCTCACTCCTGGGGTCGCACCCACCTCGCCGAGGGCGACGCCGTGCTGCTCACCGAGATCGAGCACCACGCCAACATCGTCCCGTGGCTCCAGCTCCAACAGGAGCGAGGCATCGAGCTGCGCTACATCCCGGTCGACGACGACTTCGAGCTCGACCTCACCGACCTCGACCGCCTGCTCGATGGCGTGAAGCTCGTCGGCATCACCGCCATGTCGAACGTCTTGGGGACCATCCCGCCCCTGCGTCGAATCATCGACGCCGCCCACGCCGCCGGGGCCCTCGTGCTCGTCGACGGCGCCCAGTGGGTCCCCCATCTGCCCACCGACGTCGCCGAGCTCGACTGCGACTTCTTCGGCTTCACCGGCCACAAGATGCTCGGCCCCACCGGCATCGGCGGTCTGTGGGCGCGCCGCGAGATCCTCGAGTCGATGCCGCCGTTCCTCGGTGGCGGCGAGATGATCCGCGACGTCCGCCTCGACGGCTTCACCCCGAACGACATTCCGTGGCGCTTCGAGGCGGGCACCCCGCCCATCGCCGAGGTCATCGGGCTCCACGCCGCCATCGACTACCTCGACGCGCTCGGCATGGACGCGGTGCGCCGGCACGAGGTCGAACTCACCACCTACGCCATGGAGCACCTCACCGGCCGCTTCGGCGACCGGATCACCATCCATGGTCCCGCCGACCCCACCACCCGCGGCGGTGTCCTCAGCTTCGCCTTCGGCGACCTGCACCCCCACGACATCTCCCAGGTCCTCGACCAGGAGGCCGTCTGCGTGCGAGCCGGCCATCACTGTGCCAAGCCGCTGATGCGTAGGATGGGCGTTGGTGCCACCGCTCGCGCGTCGCTCTACCTCTACAACGACGAGTCCGACGTCGATGCTCTCGGCGAGGCCCTCGCCTCGGCGTCGGATTTCTTCGCCTTCTGAGGCCCCTACCCGACCCTCGACCCTGGACGACTGATGCCCGGTCTCGAAGACCTCTACCGCGAGATCATCCTCGACCACTACCGCAACCCGCGGAACCGCGGCGAGCTCGAGTCCCCGCCCGCCCACCGGGCCGAGGGGTTCAACCCGTTGTGCGGTGACGAGATCGTCGTGACTCTCCTCGTCGACGGCGACACCGTCACCGACCTGAAGATCGGCGGGCAGGGCTGTTCGATCAGCCAGTCGTCGGCCTCGATGATGTCGGCCGCGGTGAAGGGCAAGTCCGTCGCCGAGGCCCGAGGTCTCGTCAAGGCGTTCAAGGCCATGATGTCGATCCACGAGGCCGAGCTGGACTCAGACGGCGAGCCCGACGAGGTGCTCGATCCCGAGGCCGAGCCGGGCGCCAAGCTGGGCGATCTCGAGGCTCTCCGAGGCGTCGTGAAGTTCCCGGTGCGCATCAAGTGCGCCACCCTGTCCTGGAACACCCTCGTCAACGCACTCGACGACCTCGAGTCCTAGGAAGCTCCCGGCGCCGGTCAGTCGTCGGCGTTGACGACCGCCGGCTCGGTACGGGGCTCGGGCGGGGGTGACGCGAGAGCGAAGAACAGCATCCCCGCACCGGCGAGCAGGGCGAGGACGGTGAACCCGAGCCGGTAGCTGCCGGTCACGTCGGCCAGCACACCCGCGAGCAGCGGTCCGCCGACCATCCCGAACATGAGGATGAGCGACGAGATCCCCATGATCTGGCCGAAGGCGGTCGAGCCGAAGTAGTCGGCCCGCAACGCACCCATGAGCGGGCCGCGGATGCCCCATCCCATTCCATGGAGGACCACGAAGGCAGCGACAGCCAGCCAGGCCCCTCCGAAGAAGGTGATCAGCAACAGGCCGCACATGTGACCGACCATGGCGAGGCTGCACAGCAGGCGCTTGCTCATCCGGTCACCCAGCACGCCGCCGGTGAGCATCCCGATGAGCTGGAAGGCGGTGAGACCGGCGACCACGTAGCTCGTCTGCTGGAGGCTGAAGCCCTGCTCCGAGGTGAGGTACAGCGACAGGTGGGCCATGACCGACCCGACCACCAGGAGGGCCGACGTGTGACCGAACGCGAGCATCCAGAAAGCCCGGGTGCGCAACGCCTCGGACACGGTGAAGTGGCGATCCGAGACGCCCTCGGCCCGGGGGCGTAGATCGGGCTCGGCGTCGGGGTCGATGTCGTCGACGGGTTGGCGCAGGCTGGTGGGGCTGTGGCCGAAGAGCCGGGCCAGTGGAAGGATGACGACGAGGGCAACCACCCCGGAGGTGGCTGCTGTGGTCCTCCACCCGAAGGTGTTCATGAACCACACGACTCCGGGAGCGATGAGCCCACCGACTGCAAAACCCATCATGGTGAGCGACAGCGCCCTGGCCCGTTTCCGTTCGAACCACTTGACGGTCTCGGTGGTCACGGTGAGGAAGCCCGACAATCCGGCGCCGATGGCGATCACCGCGAACGCCGCGATGAACCCGATCGGGGAGCTGATCTGGCTGAAGAACAGGAAGCCCGCACAGAGGATGAGGGCGCCGACCTCCATGACCCGACGCGACCCGAACCTCATCAACAGCCAGCCCTGGATCGGGCCGAGCAGACCGCTCTCGGCCCGGTTGAACGAGTAGGCGGCGGAGATGATCGTCTTGCTCCAGCCGAACTGGCGCTCGAGCAGCACGGCGTAGGCGCCGAAGGCCTGCATGATCAGACCCGAGTGCAGGACCTGGACGACCGAACCCGCGCCCACGACCTTCCACCCGTGGAAGATCCGACGCCGCTCGGGCACCGGTTCCACGCTGGTTGCCCGGTCGACGAGAACGGGCGACTCGGTCGCGGGTGCCCTCACCCGAGCTCCCCGACGATGCGCTCGAGGGCGGGGACCGCGTCGGCGACGGCGCGGCGCTCGGAGTCGTCGAGGGCGGCGAGGCGCTCGGCCAGCCATGCGTCGCGCCGTGCCCGGTTCTGTTCGATCCAGTCGTCGGCGACCACGGTGGCGCGAACCCGCCAGACCCGACGGTCCTGGGTGTCGCGTTCGCGCTCGACGAATCCCGCTTCCTCGAGCGCGTCGACCACCTTGGAGATCATCGGTGGCGACAGCCTCTCGCGGGCGGCGACGTCGCCGAGGGTGAGTGGACCGTGACGATGGATCGACCCGAGGACCGAGACCTGGGTGGCGGTGAGGGGTCCGCTCGACTGTTGGCGCAACTCTCGCGACATCGGTCCGAGCACCGCCCTCAGTCGAGCGGCCAACGCGGTGTCGTCCGCGGCGGTGTCCGGTGAGGACGGGGTGACAGAACGAAGAGGCGAGTTGTCGGGCACGTCACCGAGGATAGCCCACTAGTTCACCCATCAAACCTTTTTCTCAGGAAAGCGAAAGTGGTCGCCGAGCGGACGAGCGAGGGCTAACTTTCCGCCATGCCACGACCCCACCGAGCAGTGCTGCGCCTCATCCCGGCCATCCTGGCCGGGGCACTCCTTCTCGCCGCCTGCGGCGACGACGACACCGACACCGCCGATGCCGCGCCTCCTCCCGACGCCGCCGACGACTCCCCCACCGAACCCGGGCCGGACCCCGACGACGGGGTCGAGCCGCCGCCTCCCGGTGGCGACGGGCCCGACCTCGTCGTGGGGGTGGACGCCTGCGATCTGCTCGACCCCGAATTCCTCGCGGCCACCGTGACCTTCGAGTTCGGCGACAGCGTCTGGGAGGAGCAGTCCGACGCCGACCCGGCCCGGTGCCGGTGGTTCAACGAGTCCACGTTCCTGACCCTGTCGGTCACCGTCGACACCCCCGAGAGATCGGCCATCGACGACCGTCGAGTGAACCCACCCTCCACGGGAACCAACGACGACCTCGACACCATCCCCGGTGCCTTCGCCGTGCGCGACGACTTCGGTGAGCGCTACTACCAGGCGTGGATCCCCGTCGACGGCGTCGTCGTCAGCCTCATCGCCGATGTCATGCAGATCGACGACGACCAGTTCGTCGCCGTCGCCGCCGAGGTTCATCGCCGAACCGGCGGATGACGGCTCCTCAACCCGATCGGCGGTCGGCCTCGGCCGCCCAGTCGAGGTCGCGCTGGGTCACGCCGCCGGCGTCGTGGCTCGACAGGGTGACGGTGACGGTGTTGTAGGTGTTCGACCAGTCGGGGTGATGGTTCGACTTCTCGCAGTGGATCGCCATGCGGGTCATGAAGGCGAACGCCTCGACGAAGTCGTCGAAGCGGAACTCCCGGTGGAGCGCATCGCCTTGCCGTTCCCAGCCGTCGAGGTCGGCAAGGGCTGCGTCGACGGTGTCGTGGTCCAGTGGTTCGGGCACGGGGAACCTCCCGGTGTGGTGATCAGGCCAGCGGATCGGCGAAGGGATCCGCGAACGGGTCACTACCCGCTCGGCCGCCGGTCGACGCATCGCCCGAGTCGTCGCGGCGATACGCCGCGTATCCGGTCTCCTCGAGCTCGGCGGCCAGTTCGGCTCCGCCGGAGTCGACGATGCGCCCCTTGACGAGGATGTGGACGTGGTCGGGCTTCAGCTCATGGAGGAGCCGGCTGTAGTGCGTGATGGCGAGAACGCCGAGCCCACGCTCGTTGGTGGCCGCCTCGACCCGACGACTCACCGCGGCCAGCGCGTCGAGGTCGAGCCCCGAGTCGAGCTCGTCGAGGATGGCGATCTTGGGGTCGAGCACCCCGAGCTGGAGGGTCTCGTTGCGCTTCTTCTCGCCACCGGACAGATCGACGTTGAGGGGACGGGACAAGAACCGCTCGTCGAAGCCGATGCGTTCGGCCTCGGTGACCATCGCGGCGCGAACCTCACCAGCAGGACGGCCGGCGGCGACGAGGGACTCGTACATGACCGATTCGAGCGACACCCCCGGAACCTCGGTCGGGTACTGCATGGCGAGGAAGAGTCCGGCGCGGGCCCGTTGCCACGCCGGCAGGGACAACAGGTCGACGCCGTCGAGGGTGACCGAACCCCCGGTCACCTCGTATCCGGGGCGACCGGCGATGACGTGGGACAGGGTGGACTTCCCCGACCCGTTCGGCCCCATGACCGCGTGGACCTCGCCACTGCGGACCACCAGGTCGATGCCTTGGAGGATCTCGTTTCCGTCGACCGAGGCGCGCAGGCCCTCGATACGTAGCTCGTGTGCCAGGTCGGTCATGACGTCGGGGCCTCCAGGTAGACGTGGCCGCCGCTCACCGTCACGCTCCACACCGGGGTGGCCTTGGTGGCGGGGAAGCAGGTGGGCTCACCAGTGGTGAGCGAGAACGCGCTGCCGTGCTTCCAGCACTCGAGGGTCAGATCGTCGGGATCGACATCGCCCTCGGACAGCGAGATGTTCTGGTGGGTGCACCGGTCACCGATGGCGTAGACGTCGTCGTCGATGCGCACCAGAGCGACGCCGATGCCGTCGACCTCGACTCGGTGGGCGGCACCCGGTTCGATGTCGTCGAGGGCGCAGACCGGGACTCCTGCGGTCACGAACGCACCCCCTCGGAGAAGGTGTGCTGGCTCAAGGCATGAACGATGCGCTCGCGCACGAGCCCTTCGGCCGCCGGAGACGGCAGCCGGTCGAGGACCTCGTCGAAGAATCCCCCGACGATGAGCCGCTCGGCCACCTGGGGTGGGACGCCCCGCGACTGAAGGTAGAACTCCTGGTCGGCGTCGATGGGGCCGACGGTGGAGGCGTGGCTGCACCGCACATCGTTGTTCTCGATCTGGAGGTTGGGCACCGATTCGGCCCAGGCGTCGGGTGACAGCTTGACGTTGCGGTTCGTCTGGTGGGCGTTGGTGCCACGAGCGTCGGGCCGGACCTGGATCAGGCCGGTGTAGACCGACTTGGACCGGTCGTCGACGGCTCCCTTGAACAGCAGCTCGCTGGACGTGTCGGGGGCGGCGTGGTCCTGGAAGGTGCGGAAGTCGAGGGTGCGGTCACCGGTGCCGAAGTAGACCGCGAGGAGATTGCCCGTGGCGCCCTGGCCGGCCAGACGGCAATCGGTGCGCAGTCGTGCGTAGTCGCCACCGAAGGCGGCGGTGAAGGACTGCAGAGTGCCCTGCGCTCCGACCACCGCTGATTGGCTGCCGATCTGCCAGGTGCGGTCGCCGAGCACCTGGATCTCGGTGTGTCCCACCCGAGCGGCATCGCCGACGACCAACTCGGTGATCGGGATCGACAACGCCTCGACCCCGTCGGGCGAGCCCACCCAGGAGATCACCTTCACCTCGGAATCGGCTCCGGCCGCGACCACCGTGCGGGGCAGGACCAGGAGTCCGGACTCATCGATCCACGACGCCACCACGATGGGGCCGTCGACGGCGACGCCGGCGGGTACCGACACCACGACCGGCTCGGCGCTGAAGGCGTCGTTGAGCGCGGCGAAGGCATCGGCCTCCGCCGGGGCCGAATCGAGAAGCCCGGGGTCGTCCCCCGCGTCGCCGATGGACCCGACCACGACGCCGGCCTCGACCCATCGCGGGTCGAGCTCGGCGTGAACGATCCGGCCGTTGTGCACCACCACGGTGCCCGCCCGATCGCCGACGGCCTCGAGCACTGCGGCGACGGCGTCGGGCACCGACTCGGACGCCTCGCCACCGAGGTGGAACCGGTCGAGGTCGAGCTCACCGATGCGGCTGTAGCGCCACACCTCGTCGTCGGCGGTGGGGAACTCGACCGAACCGAACCGTTCGGCGGCCGCCACTCGGCGCTCGCGCAGCCAGTCGGGGCCGGCGAGGGCGGCAGCCTGGTCGGGGGTGAGGGTGCTCAAGTCGGATCACGCTCCGGGTGAGGGATCGGGGGTGAGGGGTGAGTGGGGTGGGTCAGGAGTCGCGCTTGCGCTGGAACATGCGCTTCCAGAACGGACGGTCGGCCGCTTCGGCCTCGAGCTCGGCGACGACGTCGGGTGCCGCCTCGTTGACGATGGACCGAGCCTCGTCCAACAGGGAGGCGATCGAGGGGTCCTCACCCACACTCGACGGGGCGTCGGGGGTGGGTGGCACGATGAGCGATCCGTGCTGCCAGTCCACGTCGGCGAGGCGCGGGGCGTACTTGGGACAGGCATCGGGGCACTGCCACGGCGCCTCGGGAGCGAGCCCGAGGTTGCACTTCCGCACCGTGTCGCCGGTGGGGTAGGTGCGCGACTCGAAGTGCTTGCAGTCCTGGCGCATGGGCACGGGTGGGGCCTCTCGGTGACGGTGAGGTGCAGCCGGCGTCAGCCGACCGACCCCTCCATCTGAAGCTCGATGAGACGGCTCCACTCGACCGCGTACTCCATGGGCAGGGTCCGGGTGACCGGCTCGACGAAGCCGTTGACGATCATCCCCATCGCCTGCTCCTCAGAGAGGCCGCGGCTACGCAGATAGAACAGCTGCTCGTCGGCGACCTTGGACACCGTGGCCTCGTGGCCGATGACCGCGTCCTTCGACCCGACCTCCATGTAGGGGTAGGTGTCGGAGACCGACTGGTCGTCGAGGAGCAGGGCGTCGCACTGGATGTAGCTCTTCGAGCCGTAGGCATCGTCGGCGACGTGGACCAGGCCTCGGTAGCTGGTGCGGCCACCGTCCTTGGAGATCGACTTCGACACGACCTTGGAGGTGGTCTCAGGAGCGGCGTGGACCATCTTGGCGCCGGCGTCCTGGTGCTGTCCCTCGCCGGCGTAGGCGACCGACAGGACCTCGCCCGAGGCCTTGGGGCCGACCATGTAGACCGCTGGGTACTTCATGGTGAGGCGGCTGCCGATGTTGCCGTCGATCCACTCCATGTGGCCCTCGGCCTCGACCCGGGCCCGCTTGGTGACCAGGTTGAAGACGTTGTTCGACCAGTTCTGGATGGTGGTGTAGGTCACCCGGGCCGACGGCTTCACGATGATCTCGACCACCGCGGAGTGCAGGGAGTCGGTGGTGTAGGTGGGTGCCGAGCAGCCCTCGATGTAGTGAACCTTGGATCCCTCGTCGGCGATGATGAGGGTCCGCTCGAACTGGCCCATGTTCTCGGCGTTGATGCGGAAGTAGGCCTGCAGCGGCATCTCGACCTCGACACCGGGCGGGACGTAGATGAACGAGCCACCGGACCACACCGCGGTGTTGAGCGCGGCGAACTTGTTGTCGTTCTTCGGGATGACCGTGCCGAAGTAGGCGCGGACGATCTCGGGGTGCTCGCGCAGAGCGGTGTCCATGTCGGTGAAGATGACGCCCTGCTGTTCGAGGTCCTCGCGGTTGCGGTGGTAGACGACCTCGGACTCGTACTGGGCGGTGACCCCGGCGAGGTACTTGCGCTCGGCCTCGGGGATGCCGAGCTTCTCGTAGGTCTCCTTGACCGAGTCGGGAAGCTCGTCCCACGCGTCGACCTGATGGTCGGTGGGCTTGATGTAGTAGAAGATGTCGTCGAAGTAGATCTCGGACATGTCGCCACCCCAGTTGGGCATGGGACGCTTGAGGAAGTGCGCGTAGGACTTGAGGCGGTTGTCCCGCATCCAGTCCGGCTCACCCTTCATCCACGACATCTCGCGGATGATGTTCTCGGTGAGCCCCTTCTTGGGCTTGTAGACGTAGTCCTCGGCGTCGCTCCAGCCGAGCTTGTAGCGCCCGAGATCGACTGCGAGATCGGTGGTAGCCATCGACGTGTCTCCGGTGAGGCAGTAGGGAATTTCTCCTATGGCGATAGTAACAAATCCCCTGGCCCGCTCCACCACCCCGGCAGCGTTTCTGCCCATCCCTCAGATTCGCCCGCAGCTGCCGATAAGTCAGGTAGCTGTCAGCACCGGAGGGGAGGGCAGTGGACCACGAAACCGAGACCGTCGATGCCACTGTGGTGCCCGACGCTCTCTTCCGCGCCCTCACCGCCCACGCACCGGTCGGCATCGCTTTCGCCGATGCCGGTGGCACGCTCCTCTACGCCAACCAACGGTGGCGTGACCTCGCCGGGTTCCATGGTGCGCTCCCCGCCGAACCGTCGACCATGCTCGCACTCGTCCACCCCGACGACCGCTCGGCGGTGGTCAGGATCTTCACCGAGTACTCGTTCGCCGAGGGCGAGGTGCGCGAACGCGTGCGGGTCGAGCTCCCCGGCAACGCGATTCGTCACGTCACCCTCGCGGTCCGACCCATACCCGACGAGTCCGGACAGGTCACCGGCTACGCAATCGGCCTGAGCGACGTCACCGAGCTCGCCGACGCCCTCGAGGAGGTCCGCCGCACCGAGGCCCGGTTCCGTTCGGTCACCCGCGCCCTGCCCGTCGGGGTGTTCCGGACCGACCGAGACGGCAACCTCTTCTGGTCCAACGACCGGATGACCGAGATCTCGGGGTTCGACATCAGGGAGGCGAAGGGGGCCTCGGTGTTCGGCTTCACCCACCCCGACGACCAGGAGCTGGTCTTCACCCGGGCCCAGGACGCGCTGGCTCGCCGGGAGTCTCTCGAGTCGACCCATCGGTTCGTGTCGCGCGACGGGACGGTGAGGTGGGTCATGGCCCGGGCCACCGCCATCTTCGACGAGGACGGCCGGATCCTCGAGCACGTCGGCACCATCGAGGACGTGACCGAGCTGCACCTGCGGTCCGAGGGCTACGCCCACCGGGCCCACCACGATCCCCTCACCGACCTCCCGAACCGCGCCAGTCTCGAGGAGCTCATCGGCGACCTGTGCGCCCAGCTCCCCGGACGATCCGACATCGGCATCGTCTTCGTCGACCTCGACCGGTTCAAGGTCGTGAACGACACCGCCGGGCACCAGGCAGGCGACGAGGTGCTGAAGGTGGTGGGCCAACGACTCAGCGCCGTGATCCGCAGCCAGGACGTCGTCGGCCGCTATGGCGGTGACGAGTTCGTCGTGGTGTGCCCCGGGGTCACCGACCCGTCGGTGGTCGAACGGGTGGCCGAGCGGGTCAAGGCCGCGATCGGCGACACGCCCATCCACGTCCACGGCCACCCCCACGACGTCGGCGCGTCGGTGGGGACCGCGCTCGGCCCCGGCACCGAGTCCCCCGACGCCTTCCTCCACGCCGCCGACGTCGCCATGTACGAGGCCAAGCGGAACCGCTGAGCCACGGGCCCGTCGTCAGAACCCTCAGCGGCCGAGGCCACCGACCCACGTGGCGTACAGCGCGGCGTAGTGACCGCCGGAGGCGACCAGTTCGTCGTGGGTGCCGAGCTCGAGGAGGGTCCCCTCGGTGACGACACCGACCCGGTGGGCCCGCTCGGAGGTCGACAGGCGGTGGGCGATCACGATCACCGTTCGGCCCTCCATGAGGCGTTCCATGGCTCGCTCGACCAGCGCCTCGGTACCCGGGTCGAGGCTGGAGGTGGCCTCGTCGAGGACCAGGACCGACGGGTCGACCAGAGCCGCCCGGGCCAACGACACCAGCTGCTTCTCGCCCGCCGACAGCCGCGAGCCGCGCTCGTTGACCTCGGTGTCGAGCCCCTCGGAGAAGGCTTCGAATCGTTCCCTCACGCCGAGCGACTCGAGGGCGGCGAGGACCTCGGAGTCGGTGGCCTCCGGGCGGGCGAGTCGTACGTTGTCGCGCACGGTGCCGTGGAAGAGGAATCCCTCCTGGGGTACGACGACGATCTCGCGGCGCAGCGATTCGAGGGTGGCGTCGCGCAGGTCGACACCCCCCATGCGGATGGTCCCCCCGACGGGGTCATAGAGCCGGGCCACCAGTTTGGCGAGGGTGGACTTTCCCGCTCCGGTGGGCCCGACGAGGGCGAGTCGTTCACCGGGGGCGATGGTGAGCTGCACCCCGTCGAGGACGGTCTCACCGTCGGGGCTGTAGCGGAACATCACGTCCTCGACCTCGATGGTCGAGTGCTTCGGCAGGTCGATCGCACCCGGGCGCTCGTTGACGTCGATGTCGGTGTCGAGCAGCTGGAAGAGCTTCTGCAGAGCCGCACCCGACGACTGGAGCTGGTTGAACAGCTGGCTGAGCTGCTGGATCGGTTCGAACAGGTTCGACAGGGTGAGGACGAAGAACGCCACCGCACCGATGGTCAACATGTCCTCGGTGACCATCCAGCCGCCGACGCCGAGGGCGATGGCGGTGGTGAAGTAGCCGGCGAACTCGATCACCGGGATGTACCAGGCCTGGACCTTCACCGACTCCATGTGGGCGACATAGAGCTCCTGGTTCCCCGATGCGAACCGCTGGGCTTCGAGATCCTGGCGACCGTAGGCCTGGATGACCCGGACCCCGGCGATGCCCTCCTGCAGGTGGGAGAGGGTGTTGCCGATGCGGTCGCGAACGGTGAGGTAGGCCCGGTTGGAGTCCCGCTGGAACTTGATGCTGGCGATCACCACGAAGGGGATGGCGATGGCGCACACCAGCATCAGCTGCCAGGAGACGAAGGTCAGCCAGATGAGGGCGATGAACAGGAGCATGATCGCCGACACGAAGTGCAGGAGGCCCATCTGGACCAGCTCCTGCATGGCGTCGACGTCGGAGGTCATGCGCGAGACGATGACCCCGGCTTTCTCCCGGTCGTAGTAGGGCATCGAGAGGCGCTGGAGGTGGGCGAAGACCCGCAGACGGAGGTCGCGCAGGAAGCTCTCGCCCACCCGGGCCAGGGTGACGATGGCGGTGCGTTGGGCGATGTAGTGGACGATCGCGATGACGACGTAGAGGGCGATGGCGGTGTTGAGGATCCGAACGGCGTCGGTCGGCACCGCCTCTCCGGCGCGCAGGGCCTCGGCGGCCGGTGTGATCGACGAGTCGATCGCCCACCGGACCAGGTAGGGCCCGGCGAGGATGCACGAGGTGTAGGTGGCGATGAGCGCGATGGAGATGCGCAGGTTCCGCCGGTAGGGCTGCATCATGGACAGGGCCCTGCGCAGGACGTGTTTGGCCTGCTCCCTGTCGAGACGGTCGGCCTCGTCGACCCCGGACGGCACGCCCCTCACAGGTGCGTCTCCTCGGGCAGCTCGCCGGCTTCTTCGATGGCGGCGAGCACCTCCCGATAGGCCGCGCTGGTGCGCAGCAGGTCCTCGTGGGTGCCCTCGGCGACGATGCGTCCCTGGCCGAGCAGGACCACCCGGTCGGCGAGAGCGATGGTGGCCGGCCGGTGGGCGATCACGACGGTGGTCCGGCCCCGCATGACCTCACCGAGAGCATCGCGGATCTCGTGTTCCTTGGTGGGGTCGACCGAGGAGGTGGCGTCGTCGAGGATCAGCACCCGGGGGTCGGCGAGGATCGCCCGGGCGATGGCGATGCGCTGACGTTGACCGCCCGACAGGGAGAAGCCCCGCTCGCCGATCTCGGTCAGGTACCCCTGGGGGAGCTCCTCGATGAAGTCGTGGGCTCCGGCGAGGCGCGCAGCCCGCTCGATCTGGCCCTGGGGGGCGTTCGGATCGGCGAAGGCGATGTTGGCGGCGATGGTGTCGGAGAACAGGAACGTCTCCTCGAAGACGATGCCGACCGACCGTCGCAGCTCCGCCAAGGGGGCCTTCTGGACGTCGACGCCGTCGAGGAGGATCTGGCCCTCCTGCACGTCGTAGAACCGAGGGATGAGCCGGGCGATGGTGCTCTTGCCCGACCCGGTCGGGCCCACGAGTGCGACCGACTCCCCCGGCTCGATCCGGAGGTCGAGTCCGTCGAGCACCCGGGTCCCGTCGGCGTAGGCGAACCCGACGTTCTCGAAGACGACTTCGCCGAGGTGGGGGCCCGCAGAGGGAAGTGGTGTGGGGTGAGGTGCATCGACGATGCGGGGGGCGGTCGAGAGGACCTCGGACACCCGAGCCCCGGCCGCGGCGGCCCGCTGGGCCTGGGCGATGATCATGCCGAGCATGCGCAGCGGCTGGATCAGCAGCACGACGTAGAGGTTGAACGACAGGAGCGTCCCGATGGTGAGGTTGCCGTTGAGGACCTGGTGGCCGCCGTAGGCGAGGACGAGGATGAGCCCGACGTTGGGCATCAGTTCGATGGCGGGCAGGTAGATCGAGCGGACCTTCGAGGCGTCCATCGCAGCCTCGTACACGTCGTCGGCCTCGGTGCGAAGGCGGCCGGACTGGGCGGGCTCGGCGCCGAAGCCCTTCACCACCCGGATTCCTTGGACGGTCTCGTCGACCACCGAGGCGAGCTGGGCCGACTCCTCCTGGATCCGCATCACGTTCGGGAAGAGGTTGGTCGAGAACTTCTTGCCGAGGATGTTGACGAGGGGAAGCGAGCCGAGGGCGAAGAGGGTGAGGATCGGGTCGATCAGGATCAGCAGCACCGTGACCGCACTGACGGTCAGGGCGTTGGAGATGGTGATCGGGATCATCACCACGACCTGTTGGACCTGCTGGAGGTCGGTGTTGCCTCGGCTCATCAGCTGACCGGCCTGGGTGCGGTCGTGGTAGGCGAAGTGGAGGCGCTGGATGTGCGCGTACACCTGGTCACGCAAGGCGGCCTCGGTGCGGCGGGCCTCGCGGAACGCCTGGTAGCGGCGAGCCCCGGCGAAGATCGCCGAGGTTCCACCGGCAACGAGGACCATGAGGGCCCAGAAGCGGATGGCGTCGACGTCGGGCGGGGTGGCCTCGATGCCCTGGTCGACGCCTCGGCCGACCACCCATGGCACGGCCACCTTGCCGACCGTCCAGCACATGCCGATGAGCACACCGAGTGCGATTCCCCATCGCTGGATCTTGATGCGCTCCCACAACAGTGCCCAGCCCGCTCTGGTGGACTCTCTGTCGTCGTCAGTAGTGATCGTCGTCGCTCCCCCGGTCAGTCCGCCCCCCTGTGAATCATTCCAGACTCTAACGAATCGTCGGCAGCGGTCACCAAACGAGATTCGACCGGTTCGACACCGTTCGGCTCAGAGCAGGGCGGGAGCGAGTCGGCGCCAGGCCTCTCGGGGCAGCGCGGTGGCGTCGGGGTCGATCACCTGGATGCAGACGTGGTCGGCACCGGCGTCGAGGTGGGCCTGAACGCGGGAGGCGATGGCCTCCTCGTCGCCCCACGCCACGATGGCGTCGACGAGCCGATCGCTGCCGCCGCCCTCCATGTCGGCCTCGTCGAAGCCGAGTCGGCGCAGGTTGTTGGCGTAGTTCGGCAACTGGAGGTACCCGGCCATGTGGGAGCGGGCGAGGGTGCGGGCGACCTCAGGGTCGGCCTCGAGGACCACCGCCTGCTCGGGAGCGAGCACCGGACCGGGCCCGAGGCGCTCGCGGGCGATGGCCGTGTGCTCGACCGGCACGAAGTAGGGGTGAGCCCCGATGGCTCGCTCTCTCGCCAGTTCGAGCATGCGGGGCCCGAGGGCGGCGAGTATCCGTGACGGCGGAACGGCGGGCTGAGCGGCGAGGAACATCGCCTCGTCCATCGCGTCGAGGTAGGACCCCATCCGCTCGAGTGGCCGGTCCCATCGCTCGCCCAGCATCCCGTCGACCGACGGGGCATGGCTCACGCCGAGACCGAGGAGGAAACGGCCGGCGTAGGCCTCGTTCAACGTGCGCCAGGCGGCAGCCGCCGCCATGGGGTGGCGCATCCAGATGTTGGCGATGCCGGTGGCGATGGTCATCGATGAGGTGGCCGAGAGCAGGAGCGAGGCGTTGGCCACCGCCTCGCGGCCAACCGCCTCGGGAACCCAGATCGTGCCGTACCCGAGCGCTTCGAGCTCCGCCGCTGCCTCGGCCCCCTCGGCCGACGGCTGGAGGTCGAAGGTGAAGGTCCAGATTCCCACCCGTCCCAGTTCCATGGTCCGACCGTACCGCGGGCCCACCCGCTCGCTCGTTACCGTGTCGGTGTGGACCCTGCCCCGAGCTCACCTGCGGACCTGTCCGGAGCGACACCGCAGCGCCAGTGGCTCGACGAGCAGAGCTGGGTCGATGTGGCCCCCGGCTGGCTCACCGAACCCGGCGCGGTCCTCGATTCCCTCCTCGACGGGGTCACCTGGCGCCAGGGGCGAGTGTGGCGCTACGAGCGGTGGGTCGACGAGCCACGTCTCGGCGGTGGCCTCGGTCCCGGCGGTCATCCTCACCCGGCCCTGGCCGAGACCCAACGCTCGCTCCAGCACCACTACCGGGTGCAGTTCGGCCGTCCCGGCTTCGCCCAGTACCGCGACGGGCGCGATTGCATGGCCTTTCACCGCGATCGCGACATGCGCTGGCTCGACGAGACCGTGATCGCCCTCCTCGTGCTCGGAGCCCGCCGACCGTTCCTGCTCCGGCCGCGCTCGGGGCGCTATGACCACGACGCACCTCGGGGCGGCGCCGCTGTCGAGCTCCTGCCCGGAGAGGGCGACCTCGTCGTGATGGGGGGCGCCTGCCAGGTGGGATGGGAGCACTCGGTCCCTCCCGCTCCCGCGGTGCGTTCACCCCGGGTATCGGTCCAGTGGCGCTGGACGTCGCGCCGGGGTCGCCCGGTGGTGGGGGCGTCGTATCGGGCGCCGCGCACCTACAGCCACCGCCCATAGGTCCCGACGCTGGGGTCGGCCAGGAGCTGTCGCTCAGTAGTGGCGGAGCTCCACGACGGTTCCGTCGGGGTCGCGAACATAGAGCGAGGTGCCATCACCCCGGGCACCGGAGCGGGTCGCAGGCCCGTCCACCACATCGAAGCGACCGGATGCGGCGAGAGCAGCGAGGTCGGTCTGTTCGATCACGATGCACAGGTGGTCGAGGTTGCTCGTCCCGTCGGGCCGATGGGGCAGGAAGTCGATGATGGTGTCGGCACTGATGCGAGCCGATGGGAAGAGCGCCTCGCCGCGGCGCCACGCGTCGACCCGCTCGGGTTGGAGGCCGATCTCGTCGCAGTACCAGGTGAGGGTCGTCGCCACGTCGGCACATCGCAGGACGATGTGGTCCAACGCCGTCGGCCGGATCGACTCGTCGCCGGATGTCATGTCGGCCGGTCGATGCGGCGCAGGTCGGCGGCGAACCACTTGCCCCGGGCCACGTAGGACGCCACACCGAACTGGATCATCTCGGGGGTGACCGAGTCGGGTCGTAGCT
The DNA here is from genome assembly GCA_007121465.1 of Acidimicrobiales bacterium. GTDB lineage: Bacteria > Actinomycetota > Acidimicrobiia > Acidimicrobiales > SKKL01 > SKKL01. Next base: position 27,195 of record SKKL01000156.1, read on the forward strand.
TTGCCGGGATGCCGAGGGCCATCGCTCCCGATGGTACCTCCATGCCGTTGGGCACGACCGCGTTCGCGCCGACGAGTGCGCCCGAGCGGACGACCGCCCGGTGCAGCACGACCGAACCCGAGCCGACGAGCGAGCCGTCCTCGATCGTGCAGGCCTCGAGGTGGACGATGTGGCCGACCACGCAGTCGGACCCCACGACGGTGGGGATGTCGCGGGTGGTGTGCAGGACCGAGCCGTCCTGGATCGAGGTTCGCTCACCGATCTCGATGTAGCCGTCGTCGCCCCGCAGGACCGCCCCCGGCCACACCGACGACTCGGCCCCGATGCGGACGTCGCCGATGATGACGGCGTCGGGGTGCACGTAGGCATCGGCGTGGATGGTGGGTTCGCGGTCGCCGAGCGCGTAGATCGGCACCTCAGTGCCTCGACGGGTCGACGGGGGCGAACGAGCCGTAGCCACCCCGGAAGAACACGAGCGGGTCGGCCTCACGGAGGATCTCGATGGCGGTGACACGACCGATGATGATCCAGTGGTCGCCCGAGTCGACGGTCTGCTCGGTGACGCAGTCGACCCACCCGATGACGTCGGGGAGCAATGGCGAGCCCGTCGGCGCCGGATGCCAGTCGAGACCGTCGAACTTGTCCTCGGCCTTGCTGGCGAAGCGGTTCGACAGGTCGGTCTGGTCGGCGCACAGGAAGTTGACCGCGAAGGCGTTGGCGGGGGCCATGGCCGCCCACGAGCCCGACCCCTTGTCGGCACACAACCCCACGAGGGGCGGATCGAGCGACACCGAGAAGAACGAACCGACCGTCATCCCGGCGGGTCCGGCTTCGGGGGCGGCGGTCACGACCGTCACCCCCGTGGGGAAGTTGCCGAACGCTCGGCGCAGCAGGAGCGGGTCGAAGGGGGCGGTCTCGGCGGTCACGAGCGAAGGGACTCCTCGGATAGGGCGATGGTCAGACCCTCGTAGGCGGAGATCACCTCGAGATCGACCGGTGCCATGAGGCGGGCCTCGGCGAGGAGGCAGTCGAGCCAGTCGTCGTCGTGAACGGGGTCGTGATGGAACAGAGCGAGGCGCTTGGCGCCGGCCTGGCGGGCGACATGCACCGCGTACTCCACGGTGCAGTGACCCCAGTCGAGCTTCGTCTCGAACTCCTCGGGGGTGTACTGCGAGTCGTGGATCAGCAGGTCGACACCGCGACACAGGTCGAGCACCGCGGGGTCGACATCGGAACTGCCCACGGCGGGCTGCTGATGGTCGCTCACATAGGCGACCGAGACACCACCCCACTCGATCCGGTAGCCGTGGGTGACCCCGGTGTGGGGTACTACGGCGGCGGTGACGACCGCGTCGCCGATGGTGCGGGTGCCCTCGGGGAAGTCGTGGAAGTAGATCTCGCCGCGCAGCTCCGACACGGTGACGGGGAAGTACGGGGGTCGCATGAAGCCGGCGAAGGCATCGGCGAGGCTGACCCGGCGCTCGGGGGGCGGACCGTAGACCTCGAGGCGACCCCCGTCGCGCAGCACGGGCGTGAAGAACGGCAACCCCTGGACGTGGTCCCAGTGCAGGTGGGTCACGAGCGCGGTGGCGGAGAAGTCCACCCCGGGCGGGATCGTGTCGCCGTAGCTGCGGATGCCGGTCCCGATGTCGAGGATGATCGGCGACGACCCCGTACGGGACGCGTCGGGGCGCTCGAGCACGACACAGGCGGTGTTGCCTCCGTATCGGGCGTTGGCGGGACTCGGACACGGGGTCGATCCGCGCACGCCATAGAACGTCACGTTCAGCACTCGATCCCCCTTCGTGCGCGGAATCGTAACGGACCGGACGCATCTGCTCCCGATGCTGTGACTGATGTCTCAGAGGGGCCCCGAGGGTGCCCCTCCCCTAGTGTCGACGACCATGACCATCACCGAGGAACACATCGAAGCCGGCGGGCTCGATTTCGGCCTGTTGACCTGCGGCGACGGACCCCTGGCCCTGTGCCTGCACGGATTCCCCGACTGCGCGTGGGGGTGGCGCCATCTGCTCCCCGCCCTCGCCGACGCCGGGTACCGGGCCGTCGCTCCGTTCCAGCGCGGATACGCACCCACCGCGGTGCCCGCCGACGGCGTCTACCAGACCGGGGCGTTGGCGGCCGATGCCAACGCCCTCCACGAGGCCCTCGGCGGAGGTGCGGACGCCGTGATCATCGGCCACGACTGGGGGGCGATGGCGACCTACGGGGCGGCCGGGGTCGAACCGGACCGCTGGTCCCGGGTCGTCGCCATGGCGGTGCCTCCTGGCGGGGCGATGGTGGCCGGGTTCGGGAGCTACGACCAGCTCCGCCGCTCGTGGTACATGTTCTTCTTCCAGAGCCCGCTCGCCGACTTCGTGGTCCCCGCCGACGACCTCGCCTTCATCGACCGACTGTGGGCCGACTGGTCACCCGGCTATGACGCATCCGACGACCTGCCCAAGGTGAAGGAGTCCCTGCGCGACCCGGCCAACCTCACCGCCGCGCTCGGCTACTACCGGGCCACCCTCGGCGACGGGCCCCGCTCCCCTGCCTTCGACGCGGCGCAAGCCGCGACCGGTGCGATCCCACCCCAGCCGTTGCTGTACCTCCAGGGCGCCGACGACGGGTGCATCGGAGCCGAGGTGGCCGCCGGAGTTCCCGACGAGCTGGGCGACGGGTCGCGAATGGTGATCGTCGACGGGGCCGGGCACTTCCTTCACCTCGAACGCCCCGAGACGGTC
>SKKL01000203.1 GCA_007121465.1 Acidimicrobiales bacterium
GACGACGAGCTCGGCGTTCGGCAGGCGGGGCGCGAAGCTGCGAGCCACGGCGGCACCGCCGTTGGGGTCGTCCTCACCCCACAGGAACAGGACCGGCATGGTCAGCTTCGAGAGGAGCTCGTCGCCGAGGTGCAGCTCCACGTTCTGGCCGCGGATCGGGGTGAACACGTCGGGCGAGGAACGGGCGTCGTTGGCGAAGGTGTCGGTGTGGCGAAGCAGGGCGTGCGCCCAGTCGAGCATGTGCTCGTCGAAGGCGCCGGAGTCGATGGCCCGGCCGAGCCCGAACTGGCGCAGTGCTCGCTTCACCATGGCTCGGCTCATCGGCATCCGTGTCATGAGGGACTGCAGAGCTGGCACGGCCTGCAGGCGCGCCGTGAGCGGCGCAGCGTCGCTCGGCGCGCCGACCAGCCAGCTGTACTCGACGAGCTGGGTGACCCGCGACGGCTCCGCCGCTGCCCCTCGGAAGGCGAAGAAGCCACCGTACGACGTGCCACCGACCGCAGCGCGATCCAGCTCGAGCGCATCGAGCAGGTCTCCGAGGAGGCGATCGGCGTAGCGCTGGACCGAGCGGAGGTCGCGCAGCGGCCCACCCACGATGGGCTCCGACAGCCCGCACCCGGGACGGTCGACGAGGATGCACCGCACCCCCTCGAGCGCCGCCGCCAGGGTCGCCCAGCTCGTCCCGGCGATGGAGCCACCGTGGAGGAGCACGAACGGTGGTCCGTCGCCGACCTCTTGCACCCGCACCTGCCCACCCGAAGCGAGCGTCACCCGCCGCTCGACCGGGGCGACCCCGAGGTGCTCCCAGAGCCGCCGCTCGGCCTCGATGAACACGCTCACGTCCTTCTTCATCGCGAGTTTCTAGCACCGGTGCCGACCCGGCTGGCCCGTGCACGCCGACACCGCCGGAACGCCGGCGGGTGAGCGCCGACGGGCCGCCGCCGTTCGGGATGGGTCGTCGCTCGGCCACTCCGGCGGCGTCGTCGCGATCGCTCTCGTCAACTCCTCCCGCTGGCTGACGAGAGACCGAGTCGCACGAACTGCTCGGCCGGCGCGCTCACGGCGTGCAGCGCCTCGTTCAGCAGCTCGATGGCCTGACCTTCGCACGATTCACCCCGACGGTTCTCGAGCTCGCCGGGGTCGACATCGAGGTCGTACAGGTGGTGCCGACCGACGATCCGCTGGCTCGCGGCGAACATCGGCAACATGTCGCCGGAAACGAAGGGTTGGCGGATCACCGGTACGGTCGCGCCGGGCATGGTCTCGAGCGTGGCCCGGTGGTCCGGTGCCGGCAGGAGCGACATCCCGAGACCGTGCACCGGCATCGTCGACCACCGGTTCGACCACATGGCGAGCGGATAGCCGTCCCCTTCGGGGGCGCGGGCGTACTTCCACCGACCATCGGTGACCTGGACCCAGTTGCCGTAGACCCCGCCGATCGCCCATTCGCGGACGGATCGCTGGGACGGCAGGGCGCCGTGGGTGGCCCGTCTCACCGACTCACACCCCACACGTAGGGTGCGCGTTCGTGACCGACGACACCCCGTTTCCACCGCCTGACCACGTGCCGGCCCCGTCACCGTCCACGGAGAAGCGATCGCGTTGGTGGGCTCGGCGCGTCGCGAGACTGCCCGTGTGGACCTGGGTGCTGATCGCCGTCGTCGGATTCGGCGTGATCGCAGTGGCGCTCGACCCGGACGACGACGAAGCCGTCGTGGAGAGCGAAGCAGCCACCACCGAGCCTGAGTCCGATGTCACCGAACCCGTCGCCACCACCGAACCGGAAGCCGAGCCAGAGGTCACCGAGCCAGAGACCGAGCCAGAGTCGACTGCCCCCACCACCGACGTGCCGACGACGACTCGTGCCCCGACGACTCGCGCCCCGACGACGACCACCGCGACCACGACCACGACCACCACCAGCACGACGACCACGACCACGACCACGACCACGACCACTGTTCCACCTCTGCCACCCGAACCCATCGTCTACGAGGGCAGCGGAACCACCGTGCTCCAGATCGACAAGCCCGAGGGGCCAGGGTCGTCAGCAGCAGCGACGATCACGCACACCGGGACCAGCAACTTCGCGATCTGGGCGCTGGATGCGGAACTCGAGCAACACGACCTGCTGGTCAACACCATCGGCTCGTACAACGGCACGGTCGCTGTCGATCTGTTCGGTGATGACGAGACGACGGCGCTGGAGATCACCGCTGATGGAGCATGGACCATCCAGGTTCGTTCCCTCGACGACCTGATCACCTTCGACGAATCGCTCGCGGGCGCCGGCGACGACGTCGTCCGCTACGTCGGTGATGCGGGCGTGGCCGCGCTCACGCACGATGGTCAGAGCAACTTCGCCATCTGGTGGTACCCGAAGGGGGCCGGCCGACCGGACCTCCTCGTGAACGACATCGGACAGGTGAGTGCCGATGTACCACTGCGGAGCGCGCCTGGCGTCCTGGAGATCACGGCCGATGGGAACTGGTCGATCGCGGTGTCCTGATGACGTCCACCGCGGGGTCGACTCGCGCCAGACCATGGTGCGATGGTCAGGGAATCGCTTCCGTGACGGGGGACCAACTACCGGGCGCAGTCAGGGTGGCTGCAGCACGATCGAGGCATGCAGCTACCGAACCCCGGCAGTCGGTCAAAGGCCCCATCGATCGAGCAGGCCCGCGCGGACCCACGTGATCCAGTAGCCCTCCGATCTCTACTCACCCGACCGGGGGATTTCTTCTCATCCCCCAGAGAGGCGGCGCCGGGAATCGAACCCGGGTACAGGGCTTTGCAGGCCCTTGCCTCAACCACTCGGCCACGCCGCCAGGACGCC
>SKKL01000003.1 GCA_007121465.1 Acidimicrobiales bacterium
CGAGCCAGCGGCGAGACCTCCTTGGGGTAGTCGGTGACGAACACCGGCCCCCAGATCTCTGACTCGGTGGTCTTCTCGTAGATCTCGAGCACGAGCTTGCCGGGACCGTCGTCGTCCTTCCACGGGATGTCGTGCTGGTCGCAGAGCGGCCGCAGCTCGTCGACGCCCATCGACACGTCGACGTCGAGACCGGCGTGCTCCTTGATCAGCTCGACCATCGTCGCCCGCCGCCACGGCGGAGTGAGGTCGAGCTCGCGATCGTCGTAGGTCAACACGGTGGTGCCGCAGATCTCGGTGGCGAGGTGGGCGACCAGCTCCTCGGTGAGGCGCATCATGTCGGTGTAGTCGGCATAGGCCTGGTACAGCTCGAGCATGGTGAACTCGGGGTTGTGGCGGGTGGACAGCCCCTCGTTGCGGAACACTCGACCGATCTCGAACACCCGCTCCATGCCCCCGACCACGAGGCGCTTGAGGTACAGCTCCGGAGCGATGCGCAGGTAGAGGTCGAGATCGAGCGCGTTGTGGTGGGTGGTGAAGGGCCGGGCCAGCGCGCCACCGGGGATCGGATGGAAGATCGGGGTCTCGACCTCGACGAAGTCACGGTCCTCGAGCCAGCGGCGGGTGAGGCTGATGATGCGACTGCGGTCGCGCAACGCCTTGGTCTCGTCGGACACCCACAGGTCGACATAGCGCTGCCGGAAACGGATGTCGGGGTCGGACAACCCGTGCCACTTGTCGGGGAACGAGCGGCGGGCCTCGGCCAGCATCGTCCACTCGTCGACCCGGACCGACAGCTCGCCCCGGCGGGTGGTCATGACGATGCCCCGCACCCCGATCCAGTCGCCGAGGGACAGCTCGCCGAACGCCTCGAAGTCGGGGGTGGTGGCGGCCACACCGAACAGCTGGACCCGGCCGGAACCGTCCTGGAGCGTGCCGAAGGCCAGCTTGCCCTGGACCCGGCGCAGCATGAGCCGACCGGCGACGGTGACGACGGTGTCGGTCTCGGTGCCCGGCTCGAGGTGGCCGAACTGCTCGACCAGCTCGGCCGCACGGGCGTCGGGTTCGAAACGGTACGGGATGGCCGGGCCGTGGCCCGCAACGGGCTGTTCGTTCTCGGGTTCTGAGGTCATCTACTCGACGTTCTTCGCGTGGATGAGGCGGAGGCCGTGGAGGGTGATCCACGGCTCGATCTGGTCGATGGTGCTCGAATACGGGGCGATGAGCGAACTCAATCCGCCGGTGGCGACCACCCGGCACTCGCCCAGCTCCCCCTCGATGCGCGTGACGAGGCCGTCGACCTGACCGGCGAACCCGAAGATGGCCCCGGCCTGGATGCACTCGGCGGTGCTCTTCCCGATCACGCTGCGGGGCTCGATCAACTCGACCGCTCGCAGCGCCGACGCCCTCTGGAAGAGTGCGTCGAGACTGATGTCGACACCGGGGGCGATGGCCCCACCGAGGTACTCACCCTTGTCGGAGATGACGTCGCAGGTCGTCGCGGTCCCGAAATCGACCACCACCGTCGGCCCACCCCAGAGGTGCCACGCCCCGGCGGAGTTGGCGATCCGGTCCGCGCCCACCTCACGAGGGTTGTCGGTGGCGATGGCGATTCCGCTTCGAACCCCCGGGCCGATGACCACGGGCTCGACTTCGAAGTAGCGAGTGCTCATGTCCCGCAGTGCCGAGGTGATGTGTGGGACCCCCGACGAGATGGCGATCCCCTGGATGGCGTCCAGGTTCGGGAAACGAGGGCGCAAGAAGTCGCGGACGACGACCGACAGCTCGTCAGCGGTGCGACGACGATCGGTGGCGATGCGCCAGTGGTCGATCAGGCCCTCGTCGGCCGATCCGGCCGAGGCGGCGTCACCGCCGTCGTAGAGGCCGATGACGGTGTTGGTGTTCCCCACGTCGATGGCGAGCAGCATCAGGTGCTCCCCTCTCCTTCTGGTGCATCGGGCGTGATGTCGAGCCCGATGTCGAGAATCGGGGCCGAGTTGGTGATGGCGCCGACCGAGATGCAGTCGGCGCCGACGGTCGACAGGGCACCGATCGTGTCGAGGGTGACACCACCGCTGATCTCCACGAGCACCTCGGCGCGCGTCCCCCGGACCATCTCGACCGCCTCACGAGCCTGGTCGGGACCCATGTTGTCGAGCAGCACGGCGGAGGCGCCGGCCTCGACGGCTTCGACGACCTGGTCGAGCCGATCGCACTCGACCTGGACGGTGCGCCCCGGCCACTGCGCTCGGGCCCGCTCGACCGACTCGGTGATCGATGCGCCGATCAGGTGGTTGTCCTTCAGCATGACCCAGTCCGAGAGGTTCCCCCGGTGGTTGACGCACCCCCCGGCTCGCACCGCCGCCTTCTCGAGTGATCGGAGCCCGGGAGTGGTCTTGCGGGTGTCCCAGACGAGCGTTGACGGATCGGCCACCGCCCGGAAGCGAGCGGCGAGAGTGGCGACCCCCGACAGGTGACCGAGGAAGTTGAGGGCGGTGCGCTCGGCGGTCAGCATCGAGGCGAGAGGGCCCGAGATGTGGCCGACGGCGGTTCCCGCACCCACCCGGTCGCCGTCGGCCAGCAACAGGCTCACGTCGAGCGAGGGGTCGACCTGGGCACAGGTCTCGACGAGACAGGCCAGACCTGCCACGACACCGTCGGCCCGGGCCACGAGGTCTCCGACGGCGTCGACCTCGGGGGGCAACAGCGCCGAGGAGATGTCACCGAGCGGGGCGAGGTCCTCGGCAAGTGCTCGGGCGACGGCGTCGCGCACGGCGTGGGCGGGAGGTTCGACGATCGGGTTCATGAGCGCACCAGCCTGCCCGGTGA
>SKKL01000152.1 GCA_007121465.1 Acidimicrobiales bacterium
GGACCTGCAACCTCAACCTACGGACAGGAAGGACTAGAGGTAGTGGGTGGCTTCGAGTTCGGCGGGTGGGACGTGGCCGGTCTAGCCGTCGAGGCGTCGGTGGTTGAACTAGTCGACGTATTCGAGGGTGGCGATCCGATCCAGGGGCTGCGTCGATCTCGGCGAGGCGTCCGGTGTATCGAATCGCGCAGTAGCGCGCCCCGGCGTCGGAGTGGCAGATCAGGCCGTCGAGACGGTCGTCGCGGGCCGAGATGGCGTGCTCGAGGGCGTCGAGGACCAGGTCGGTGCGCATCGAGGCACCCTATTGCCCCGCCGCCTCTGCTGATGCCGAGGCGCTGCCCGCCATCGTGGCCGGGTTCCGTGCCTCGGGCTGTCGGTTCGCCACCGTGGTCGGGACGGTGCCCGCTTGACGGCAGCGACCTGACATCCTGTTGGTCGGAGGTCACTCGGTTCCATGATGTGGTCATCACTGCCGGCGGCCCCCGCGATCACCGAGACGCACATCTCGGTGCTTTTCTTCGTCGGGGATCGGGCGTTCAAGCTGAAGAAGCCCGTCGAGTTGCCGTTCCTCGACTGGCGCGACCGTGCCGACCGGGTGGCCGCGTGCCACCGCGAGGTCGAGCTCAACCGACGGCTGGCGCCCGACGTCTATCTCGGTGTGGGGGAACTCGTCGGTCCCGACGACGAGTGGCGTGAGCCGCTGGTCATGATGCGCCGGATGCCGGACGACCGCCGCCTGAGCCAGATGATCGCCGACGGGCACGACGTCACGAGCCGGCTCGGGGAGCTCGCCGTCCTGATCGCCGAGTTCCACCGCAGCGCTCGCAGGCCGTCCACCTCCGGCCGCGGCGCGCATCAGGAAGTGATCAGGAACTGGAGCGACAACCTCGATGCCCTCGGGGCCGCGTCGGCGGAGGGAGTGCTGTCGGCGGGCGACGTGGATCACGTGAGCGGCCTCGCCTCCCGGTACCTCGCCGGCCGCGAACCACTGTTCGAGGCGCGGGTCGCCGGCGGTCATGTCGTGGACGGTCACGGCGATCTGCTGGCGGATGACATCTTCCTACTGGACGACGGGCCCCGGGTGCTCGACTGCCTGGACTTCGACGATCGGCTGCGAACCCTCGACGTGCTCGACGACGTCGCCTGTCTGGCGATGGACCTGGAGCAGCTCGGCCATCCATCCCCGGCCGAGCTCTTCCTCTCCCGCTATCTGGAGGCCGCTGGCGTCGCTGGGCCGGTCTCGCTCACGCACCACTTCATCGCGTACCGGGCGGGGGTGCGGAGCAAGATCGCCGCCTTGCGGACCCAGCAGGGCGACAGGGCCGCGAGGGATGCGGCCCGTCATCTGCTCGACGTGGCCGGAGGTCACCTCGACGCGGGACGGGTGCGCCTCGTACTCGTCGGTGGCCTGCCCGGCACGGGGAAGACCACCGTGGCGTCGCGGCTCGGTGACCTCACCGGGTGGACCGTCCTGCACTCCGACCCGGTGCGCAAGGAGCTGGCCGGGGTCGATGCCGCCGCCCCCATGGGGGCGGCCTACCGCCAGGGTCTCTATCAGCCTGCCCACACCGAGCGCACCTACGCTGCGCTGCTCGACCGGGCTCGAGCTGGACTCTCGCTCGGCGAGACGGTGGTGATCGATGCATCCTGGGTCGATCCCGACCGGCGCCGTGACGCCCACCAGATCGCCGAGGACACCGCCAGCGACCTCATCGCGGTGTGGTGTGACGCTCCGGCAGAGGTCACCGAGCGCCGGATCGGGGAACGTGGCGATCGGGGCGGGTCCGACGCCACGACCGAGGTGGCCCGCTCACTGGCGAGGGACGCAGCGCCCTGGCCCGGGGCCCGCCGCCTCGACACCTCCGGCACCCTCGACGAGTCGCTGAGCGCGCTGCGCCTCCTGGTCGACGCGTGACCGGACCGCCGACGCATCTCTCGCCTGTTCCTCTCGAGATCATCGACCGACAGGGCGATCGGTCCATGAACGTTGATGTCGGGCTCGGTGCTGCCGTAGTCAAGGCGGTCGATGTAGCCGCCGCACGAGACGAGTCCGAAGCTCGGCTTGTGGCCCACGACACCGCAGTACGCCGACGGCAAACGGATCGAGCCGCCAATGTCGGTGCCGAGCTCGAAGGCCGTGTACCCCAACGCCACCGCAGCCGCCGCGCCGCCCGACGATCCCCCCGGCACGCGGCTGCTGTCCCACGGGTTGTTTGTCGTGCCGAAGATCTCGTTGAAGGTCTGCGGGTCCCCGGACCATCGCTGCACGTTGGTCTTGGCGAACGGGATGGCACCGGCTGAGCGGACCGCCGCCACGACGTCGGCGTCGTGCTCGGGCACGTGATCGGCGAGCTCGACGGCCCCGCCCGGTCGAGCGAACCCCCGCCACCGCCAGCGCATCCTTCACCGTGATGGGGATCCCGTACAGGCGACCACCTGGCGCACCGGCGGCGGTGGCCCGATCAGCGGTATCCCTCGCGTTCGGCCCGTGCGATTCCATCCCCCAGGTGGCTGGCGATGACCGGCGTGATCGGACCCTTGACCGTCGTCTGCGGGACTCGCGGGGCGCGGGCGGCGTCGGTGTCTTGTGCGGCGAGGGGGGCCGTCCCGGCCACCATCCCCACACCCGACAGGGCGAGGGCGAGTATCACCAGGAGGCGACAACCGATGAGCCAGCGTGCGATGCGGGCCGGTGATCGAAGCATAGTCGTGCGCGAGAAGCCCTGATCGAACCCGAGACGGCCGGACGATCTACCAGCCGAACTCCCCGTCGTCTCCTCGCCACAGGCTACCCGTGGAC
>SKKL01000045.1 GCA_007121465.1 Acidimicrobiales bacterium
AGCTGGAGGAACCGGGTGTCGAACCGGGCCGAGCGCCCCGCCACCCGGAGGTCGCAGGCCAGGGCCAGGTTCATGCCGGCCCCCACCGCAGCGCCGTTGACCGCGGCGATGGTCGGGAGCGGCGAGCGGGCGACCCGCAGGAACCCCTCGTAGATGGCGAGCAGCCCGTCACGGGTGGACGAGCCGAGGTGGGACAGGTCCGCACCCGCGCAGAACGCGGGCGGCGCTCCGGTGACCACCAGCGCACCGATGTCCTCGTCGGCCTCCCAGCGGTCCATCACCGCCGCGATCTCGTCGCACATGTCGAGATCGAGGGCGTTGCGCCGCTGGGGCGCGTCGAGGGTGAGCACCGCGACGCGGTCTCGGGTCTCGGTGCGGATGCTGGTCATCGGGCGACTCCGGTCGGTGCGGCGACGGGCTGGTCGAGACCGGCGCCGGCGGCGGCCGCCCGGGCGTGGTGGCTCGATCGGGTGAGGGGCGACGCCTCGACGTGGGCGATGCCGAGGGCCTGCCCCTCGACGCCGAGAGCGTCGAACTCGTCGGGGGTCCACCACCGGGCGATGGGGAGGTGATGGGCGGTGGGGCGGAGGTACTGGCCGGCGGTGACGATGTCGACCCCTACCCCTGCCAGGTCGGCGAGGGTGGCGACCACCTCGTCGAAGGTCTCACCCATGCCCAGCACGAGGCCGGACTTGGTGGTGAACCCGGCGGCCTTGGCCCGGGCGAGGATCGCCAGGCTGCGGGCGTAGGAGGCCGAGGGCCGTGCCACCCGCTGGAGCCGCGGCACCGTCTCGACGTTGTGGTTCACGACGTCGGGGCGGGCGTCGAGGATGATCTGCAGCGAGTCGGGGTCGCCCTTGAGGTCGGAGATGAGCACCTCGACCAGCGCCTCGGGGCGGCGCCGCCGGATGGCCTCGATCGTGGCCGCGAACTGGCCCGCTCCCCCATCGGCGAGGTCGTCGCGGGCGACGGTGGTGAGCACCACGTAGTCGAGACCCATCCGTTCGACCGCGTCGGCGACCCGCTCGGGTTCGGCCGGATCGGGGGGCGCGGGCTTGCGGGTGTCGACCAGACAGAACCCGCACGCCCGGGTGCACCGCTCGCCGTTGATCATGAAGGTCGCGGTGCCCTCACCCCAACACTCGTAGATGTTGGGACAGCCGGCCTCTTCGCAGACAGTGACCAGGTCGAGCTCGCGCATCGTCGACTTGAGGCGGAGGTAGTCGGGGCTGGTGCGCAGCTGGACCCGCATCCACTCGGGCTTGCGTTCGCGCAGCTCGACGGTCTCGGTGACCCCGGCCTCGGCCCGGCGACCGCTCAAGCGGACCGAGGTCTCGGTGGGGCCCGGTCCGGCCCCGCGGGAGAAGGGAGCCAGGTCCTCGAGTCGTTCGCGCCACACCACGTCGGAGCGCTCCCACCCGTCGGCACCCCACTGTCGCGCCGCCCGGGCCACCAGCGCGTCGACCACCTCACGCATCTCGCCGTCGAACCCTTCGGCCCGCAGTGAGGTGACGGCCATTCCCTCGAGCCCGCACGGGACGATGTGGTCGAACATCGCCATGTCGGGATCGACGTTGAGAGCGAAACCGTGCATCGAACGACCCCGCGTGAGCCGGACGCCGATGGCGGCCACCTTGCGGGGGTGGGTCGAGTCGGGTCCGAACCAGATGCCGGGATAGCCGGCCAGGCGGCCGACGTCGTCGAACCCGAGGTCGGCCAGGGTGTCGATCAGGAGCTGTTCGACCGAGCTGACATAGGCGACGGTGTCGGCCATGCCACCGCCCCGCACGCCGGGAACTGTGAGTATCGGATAGCCGACCAGCTGACCCGGCCCGTGGTAGGTGACGTCGCCCCCGCGGTCGGCCTCGACGAGCTCGGCCCCGACGGTGGCCGGGTCGACCAGCACGTGGGCGCGCTCGGCTCGGGCACCCAACGTGTAGACGTGCGGGTGCTCGAGAAGGAGAAGATGGTCGTCGGTCGAGCGGGCGAACAGGCCGTGCTGGAGGGCATGGGCGTCCCGGTAGGCGACCCGACCCAGCCAGCGAACCCGCAGCACTACAGCTCGGCCTCCCAGTCGCGGGTCTGGATGACCTCACGCAGGCGATCGAGGAACGCCGCGACATAGGCGCCGTCGAAGGCTCGGTGGTCCCAGGCCAGGGCGAGCACACCGACCGAGTGGATGGCGATCGACTCGGCCCCGTGCTCGTCGGTGACGACGACCGGCTTGCGGGTGATGCCGTCGGTGGAAAGGATCGCCACCTGGGGCTGGTTGATGATCGGGAACTGCATCATCGTGCCGTACTGGCCGGGATTGGTGATCGTGAAGGTGCCACCGGCGAGATCGTCGGGCGACAGCTGCCGGGACCGGGCCCGGTTGGCCAGGTCGTAGACCTCCCGAGCGATGGCCCGCAGACGCTTGGTCTCCGCGTCGCGCAACACCGGGGCGAGGAGGCCCTCGAAGTCGATGTCGACGGCGATGCCGAGGTTCACGTAGTCGTGGACGATGAGCTCACCGTCGCCGACCGAGGCGTTGATGTGGGGGAAGTCGCGCACCGCGTCGACCAGCGCCCGCGCGATGAACGGGAGGTAGGTGAGCGAGAAGCCCTCCGAGGCCTTCCACTCGGCGCCGTAGGCCCGACGGACCCGCTCGACCGACTCGAAATCGACCTCGACGGCGGTGAGCACGTGGGGGGATGTCTGCTTGGACATCACCATGTGCTCGCCGGTGCGCTTGCGGATGTTGTTCAGCGGCACCCGGATGTCGCGCTCGCCGGTGCGGGGCAGCGGAGCGGG
>SKKL01000219.1 GCA_007121465.1 Acidimicrobiales bacterium
AGGGCCATCACGGCCAGGAGAGCGAACAGACGTCGTGGCATGCCACCCGTTCTACTCCCGTGAACCCGCAGTTTCCGGCCCCTCCACCGAAATCTCGCGTCTGAGGCACCGCTGGGGTGCACCAACCGCGAGATTTGGCTGCAGGGTCGGGCTGAGGGACCGCTCCGTGGGATCATCGGGCCATGGTCTCCGAGCTCTTCGACGCCGACGCCTGGGACGAGGTCCCCGGGTTCGACTTCACCGACATCACCTACCACCGGGCGACCGCCCACGGCACCGTGCGCATCGCGTTCGACCGGCCCGAGGTTCGCAACGCATTTCGGCCCCACACCGTCGACGAGCTGTACCGGGCCTTCGACCACGCCCGTCAGTGGAGCGATGTGGGCTGTGTCCTGCTCACCGGCAACGGGCCATCCCCGAAGGACGGCGGGTGGGCGTTCTGCTCCGGCGGTGACCAGCGCGTCCGCGGCCAGTCCGGCTACCAGTACACCGACGACGCCCCCGGCGAGCCACCCCCTGCCGCGCGGGCCGGGCGTCTCCACATCCTCGAGGTGCAGCGCCTCATCCGCATGATGCCGAAGGTCGTGATCTGTGTGGTCCCCGGGTGGGCGGCCGGAGGTGGCCACTCGCTGCACGTCGTCGCCGACCTCACCCTCGCCAGCGAGGAGCACGCCCGGTTCAAGCAGACCGACGCCGATGTCGCCAGCTTCGACGGCGGATTCGGCTCGGCCTACCTCGCCCGCCAGGTCGGCCAGAAGTTCGCTCGCGAGATCTTCTTCCTGGGCGACGAGTACTCGGCCGCCGACGCCCACCGCATGGGGATGGTCAACGCGGTGGTTCCCCACGCCGAGCTCGAGGCCACCGCGATCGAGTGGGCCCGTAAGGTGAACGGAAAGAGCCCCACCGCCCAGCGGATGCTCAAGTACGCGTTCAACCTGATCGACGACGGCCTGATCGGCCAGCAGGTGTTCGCCGGTGAAGCGACCCGCCTCGCCTACATGACCGACGAAGCAGTCGAGGGTCGCAACTCGTTCCTCGAGAAGCGCGACCCCGACTGGTCACCGTTCCCCTGGCACTACTGAGCCGGAGGGGCCTCCCGGGGCGGTACCGGGATCACGTCGAGGTCTCGGGCGGCGACCACGTCGTCGTGCACCTCGGCTGCCTCGGCGAGGAACACCTCCTCGTCGGGATGTCGCTGGGAGTAGTGGGCCAACACCAGTCGGCGGGCTCCGGCCTCCCGGGCGATGGTCGCCGCCTGGCGGGCGGTGAGATGGAAGTAATCGGTAGCCAGGTGCGTCTCGTCGGCGACGAAGGTCGACTCGCACACCACGAGGTCGGCATCGGCAGCCAGGGCCACCGCCGCGTCGCACACCCGGGTGTCGAGGATGAAGGCGACCACCTGGCCCCGACGGGGCACGCTCACCTCGTCGAGGGTGACCCGCCGTCGGTCGACCTCGACCGAGCCGTCTCGCTCGAGCTCGGCGACCATGGGCCCTCGGATCCCGGCTGCTTCCAACCGTTCGGGCAGGAACGTGCGACCGGGGGCCTCCTCGAGCCGGTAGCCATAGGTGTCCACCGAGTGGTCGAGCCGCATGGCCGACAGGGTCCACTCGGCGGTCGACGCGATCGGGCCGTCCGCCGCGATCGGCCGTTCGATCACGTGGCCGCGGTCGTCGAACACCGCGGCGTGGCGCAGCCGCTCGACGTAGGGCTGACCGGTGGCAGGGAAGTGGAGCTCGACGGGGTGTTTCACCCGGTCGAGCGACACCCGACCGAGGAACCCCGGCAGGCCGAGACAGTGGTCGCCGTGGAAATGGGTGAGACAGACGTGGTCGATCTGGTTGGCCGTCACCCCGGCCAGCAGCATCTGGCGCTGGGTGCCCTCGCCACAGTCGACGAGGAAGGCAGTGGAGTCCCACCGCAGCACGAACGCCACGTGGTTGCGGGCACGGGTGGGCGTCTGGGCCGAGGTGCCGAGCACGACGAGCTCACGGGTCACACCCCGAGGCTACGCCCAAGCTCAGGCGGTCGAGGTCACCACGCCGACGACGGCGACCAGCGTTCCGAGAAAGCCGACGGTGACGATCAGATTGAGTCGCAACGACCGGTGCAGCTCGGTGCGCAGATCGGCGATGGCGGTGAGCATCCGCGACTCGGTAGCGCTGATCCGCCAGTCGATCGAGCGGTCCAGATCGTCGAAACGGGCGTCGACCTGATCGAAACGCTTGTCGACCGCCGCGAAACGCATGTCGGTGTGCTCGGCGAGGTGTTCGATGTCGGCCTTGGTGGCGACGTCGGCCCATCCGACCGGTGGGAGGAGCTCCATGAGCGTGTCGGCCTCCTCGTCTCCGATGATCTCGCTGAGGCGTCGGTACAACTGATGACGTGCGGGCTCGGTCGTCGCCATGGTCCACTCCACGGTTGCTACAAGCTGGAGGGAGCGCCGACTCCGAGTACGTCCTGGCTGTGGAAAGTCTATCGAGGGGGAGTGACGTGCTGTCGTCGTCGTCCGGGCGGGTGGCGGCCGAGGCTACGCTCGCCTGAACCCCCGACGACCCGCACCGACCGACTCGCGAGGAGCACCCCTCCGGCGCATGACCGCCCCCGAGCCACCCCTGCGCATCGTCCTGACCGGCGGGCCCGGCGGGGGAAAGACCACCGCCGCCGACCTGTTCGGCCGCGAGATCGGTGAGGAGATCACCCTCGTCCCCGAGTCCGCGACCATCCTCTTCGCCGGAGGCTTTCCCCGTGTCGCCGAGTCCGACG
>SKKL01000221.1 GCA_007121465.1 Acidimicrobiales bacterium
CCCAGGCTCTGCAGGCACTGGGCGGGCGAGGTGAAGGGTGCGAGTGCCCGCATGGCGGTGCGGAGCTGCCCGCTGGCCCCGGCGGCGGCGATGCCGTGCCCGACGACGTCGCCGACGTTCACGACCACCACGTTCTCGTCGAGCTCCACGAGGTCGTACCAGTCGCCCCCGATCCCGGCATCGCGGTCGTGAGGTTGGTAGGTCACGTCGAGGTCGACCCGGGTGCTCGACGAGAACGGTTCCAGGATCTGCTCGCGGAGCGAGTCGGCCATTCGGTGCTCGAGCTCGTGGTAGCGCGCCCGCCGGAGCGCGGCGGCGGCCACCTCGAGGAAGCTCTCACACACAGAGCGGTCCTCCTCGCGGCACTGGCGGTCGCGAGCAGCGACGAGCACCGCCCCGTCGATCGGTGGGGGGAGGTTGAGCAGATCCAGACACCACCAGCTCTCGGTGCCCGGTCCGAGCCCGCTGAGGATCTGCTCGCCCAGCGCCTGGTCGGTCGATCGCTCCAGCCCGTCCAGTCGGGTCGCCAAGGCATCGTCGGTGGAGGCGGCCACGGTGAGCTCACCGCCGCTGTCGACGATGGCGACCGCCGAGGGGACCCTCAGGATCTGCGCCACGTTCTTCACCGTCACCGACCAGACCGCGTCGGGGAACCTGGTCCGCGCCAGCTCGGCGGTCGCGTTCTGCAGCCGGGCGAGTCGGGAACGAGCCTCGTCGAGCCGGCGATGCTGTGCGAGCCGGTGAGCCCCGCCTCCACCGACCACGATGCTGAGGAGAGTCCCGACAGCGATGATGGCGAGCACCGAGGCACTCCACGGGGAGATCGAGGCGCTGGGACCATGCACCACCCAACGGCGTCCGGCAACGGTGACTTCCGCCTCCACGGGATCGGAGGACGCCTGGCCGAGGTGGACCACGGCATCCGATTCGTCCCACACCTGAAGGGTGGCTGGGGACGGCAACCGGCCGGACAGGTCGATGGCCAGCTGATCCATATCGATGACGACGGCGATGTGGCCCATGAGGCCGGCCGGCGGCGAGTCGTTGGTGAAGGAGGGCAAGGGGACGACGACGACCATCGAACGATCGGTCACTCCCGAGATCGCCAGAGGGCCCGACCCCACGGGTTGGTCGAGGTCGGCCGCGGTGTTCAGCGCCTCGCTCCACCCTGGCACGCCGGCCGCATCCAGGCCGATGGTGTCGAAGGCCTCGGGAGGCGTCGACCACACGCTCGGGTGGTGCTCGTCGCGCACCGGCGATGGCGATATCGAGCCGTCCGGCCCGCGGTCGTGTATTGCCGCCCCGTGGTCGACCTCCCACGTGTCGCGCTCCTCGTGGCCTACTCGGGGGTGGAAGCTGACCGAGCTGATCACGCTGCGGGACGACACCACCGACGCGAACGCCTCGAAGGACCGCTGATCCATCTGGTCGTCGGATCGAACCAGCCCGCGAGCAGCGCCGACGGCATCGATCATCCCGTCGAGGGCTTCGAGCTCCGCGACCGCATTCGACACTGCCATGGCTGAGTCGCGCTCATGGTCCTGAGCGATCCGTCGGCTCTCGTTGGCCGCCATGACCGCCGTCGCCACGAGCAGCAGGATGACGAGGGCGATCAGCCCTGCTCGCCCGATACCCCACACCCGTTCGTCCGAAGTTGCTCGCCGATCCGCTCGTCGGTGGTCACCCAGGGGCACGGAGTCTCACGGGTCCACCGGTATGAGCGAGTCGATGCCGGTGATCGCGAGCACGCGGGTCGCGGCGGGGGAGGGGCGACGGATCCGGAGCTGCCCTCCCAGGGAGTCGTGGGCCCGCATCAACGCGGCAAGTCCGGCCGAGTCGAGGAAGCGGACGTCGGACATATCGACGTACACCAAGATCTCGGCCCCGCCGAGTTGCACGATGGCGTCCTCGACCGCCGGTGCTGTCGAGAAGTCGATCTCCCCGTGCACCGTGACCTCTCGCGTTTCTCCGGTGTGCTCGACGACAACCCCGAAGTGATCGTCCACCTGACTCATGGGCTACCTCTCATGGCAATCCGGCGCCCGCTGGTTGACTCCTCCTACCAAGATCTTGTGATTCTCACACCTCGCCGCAGCGGGTCGACCGAGCCAGGGTTACAGGGAGTCGTCCTCACCCCACTCCTCGGCCTCCCTCACCCGCCACGCGACATCGCTCACGAGGATCTCCCTGACCGATTCGTTGGCCCGATCGGGGACGGTGCTGTCGGGCCACTGCTCATCGACCATGTCATCGCTGAGCTGACGGATGAGGAGCGACGCGACCGACAGGCACAGGTCTCGATCATGCGGCGGCCCGGCCACCACCACGGCCGTCGGCCCTCTCCGTGAGCCGCTCGACTCGTCCGATTCGGCGTTCTCGCCCGGTGCCCAGGTGAGAGCGACGAACGACTCGTCGCCCCAGTCGAGCTGGAGCTGGTGGATCTCCACGGCCGGGTCCTCGAGGCGAAGCGACAGATGGCGCCGGTCGGCGAGCCAGTAGGCGACCTCGGCTGGACCCACCCCGAGACGGTCGGCGACCAGTCGGGCGACTCCGGTCCGGACCGCGTCGGGTTCGCCGCCGTCCTCGGTGAGGCCGACCGACATGCTCTCGATGAGCTCTCGTGCTCGTGCGCCCGGCTCGGCCGCCGCGTCGAGCACCGACTCGTCGGGCACTCTCCCCCGAAGGCGACGGACGAGGCGGAGCCCGGCGCCGCTCCCCACATCTCGGCTCCTGCGGGCAACCGCGTACCAGGTCGTGGCGACGACGAGTACGGCAGTGCTGAACGCGGCGGGGCCGACCCCGAGATCGACCACCAGCACGATCGAGGTGAGGACTCCGAACCACTGCACCCACGGGTACAACGGTGAACGGAAGCCGGGCCGGTACCCGGCGACTCGGCCCCGGCGCAGGACGATCACGGCGATGTTCAGCAGGGCGAACACGACGAGCAGCAGCGCGCTGGCGAGGCTGGCGATCCCTTCCACGTCGAGCGCGAGGATCATGCCGATCGTGGTGAGGCCGGTGAGCAGGACCGCCCAGGTCGGAGCACCCCGACCGTTGAGACGAGCGAACCGGCCCCAGAGCAGGCGCTCACGCGCGAGGGTCAGCGGGTACCGCGCGGCCGACATGATGCCGGCGTTGCCGGTGGACGCGAAGGCGGCGAGGGCGGCGCCGACGACCAGGACCAGTCCGAAGGGGACAGCCAGCGCCTCGGCGGCCGATGCCATCGGGGCGTCGTCGCCGGCCAGGTCACCCACCCCGATCAGCACGACCATCAGGGCGGTCCCGACCACATAGATGACGCTGGTGGTGGCAAGGGCCAGCAAGAGACCGAGCGCGATGGTCCGCTCGGGCCGTCGGACCTGGTCGGCCACCGACGCCACCTGGAGCACTCCCGCGTAGGCGACGAAGACCATGGCGCTGGCGGCGAGCAACCCGGGGATCCCCCCGTCGAGGAAGGGTGCGAACTCGTCGGCGGCAGGCCCTCGATCCCCGCCGAGGAGGTCGAGCGCCCCGGCCACGATGAAGCCGCCGAGGACCACCAGCAAGAGCGCGACGAGCACGACCTGGAGACGGGCGCTCTCGCGGGCACCGAACACGTTGAGGGCGGTGAACGCGACCGCCAGGCCGACCGCAACCAGGTCAGCGGGCACCTCGACGAGTAGGTCCAGGTAGACCCCGATGCCGACGAGAGCGAACGCCGCCTTGAGCATCATGGCCACCCAGAGCCCGAGCGCGCCGACGAGTGCCGCAGCCGGCCCGAGGCTGCGATGCAGGAAGTGGTAGGGACCTCCAGCGCGTGGGAAAGCGGTGGCGAGCTCCGCGGTGCTGAGCAGAGCCGGGAGCACGAGGAAGCCGGCGATGAGGTAGGCGATCGGGACCGAGCCGCCCGTCGAGGCTGTCGCCACCCCGGGGAGGAGGAAGAAGCCGGAGCTGAACATGGCACCGGTGCAGATCGCGTAGACGTGCACCAAGCCGAGTTCCCGCTCCTCTGGCTTCGAATCGCTCATCTACTGCTCAACACCCCTACTGGCCGGCGGGACAACGTCGGGCTGTCGGGCGACCCCTTCAGGCCGGTGGGTCGGTCACGTCGATTCCCGACATCGCCGCCCCGACTGCGTCCGGGACGGCGTCGTCGGTCCCCTCCAGCCCGATACCCGCCGCCGCGGTGTCCGGCGTTACCCGAGCGGCCCCGTGCTCGTCCAAGCCACGGGCGCCCTGGCCTGAGCCCCGAGCGAAAGAGAGGTGTCCCCCAAGGTACCCCGACACGCTGGCGACGCCCCCGCCGAGCAGGCCCAACACGATTCCCCGCCCGCGAGAACCCGAACGCCGGGCGTTCCACGATGCGAGGTACAGGCCAGTAGCAACGATGTTGGCCGCCGCGTGGACGAGGCCGACCCTCCGGATGCGGGGGTCATGGGCGTCCTGATCCCAGTCCACGAGACCCGTGACGGCGGTGGGCGGGACCATGAGGAGCCCGAGGCCGATCAGGCGCTGGGCGGCGGGTGCCGACCGGCGACCGCCCAACAGATCGAGGAGGTTGGCCGCGGTCCAACAACCCAGGGGCAGGTTGGTGAGCAAGGGATGCAGTGCATGGCCGATGTGTTGGCCGCGCAACAGCGCGCCCTGCGGGCCCGCGTTGAGCTGCTCCGCGATCGGCTTCACCCGTTCGGAGAGGGCGTCGGTGCGAGGATCGCCCTCGAGCGTGTGGAGGAACGACCGCAGCCCTTCCGGGACGTGACCGTCGGCGGTCCGGTTCGTCGTCGCCATTCTCTACTCTCCGCTCCTGTGGGGTGCGTCGGGCTCGCGCCCTCGTGAGTACCCCCAGCGACCAGTTCTCAGACAAGGCGGGTGACAGCTGGGGATCCGAGCCCGATGGTGTTCGATTGTTTGGAACGGCGACGTGTGTTTGGAACGGCGACGTGGCGGGAGCGGTCGAGGCATGGATGCCACCACCATGGCCCCCGAGTCGACTTCCCCACTGCCTCAACTCTCGGTGGGGGACACCCTCCGCTTCGTCCGTGACGTCGGGGGCCCCCTCGTCGCCCGGGGCCTCATCATCCGGCGGCCGAGGGTGGTGCGCGCACTCGAGGTTGCGGGCGCCGATCGGCGGGCTGTCGCCTTCATGGCCCGGATGCGTGACCGCTACGGCGACGGGCCCATCCAGGTCGCCATACCCGGTCGGTCGGTCGCTCTCGTGGTGTCCCCCGACCACGTCCACGAGATCCTCGACTCGACTCCCCACCCTTTCCATCCGGCGACGACCGAGAAGCGGTCGGCCCTCGACCACTTCCAACCCGAAGGAGTGCTCGCCACCCGTGGGCCGGAACGCGACGCCCGCCGACGGCTCAACGAGGACGTGCTGGAGCAGGACCGGCCACGCCACGGCCTGGCGGAGCGGTTCGACCAGGTCGTCGACGAGGAAGCACGGTGGATCGCCGCCCAGGCGACAGGAGCGGGCGTGCTCGACTGGGACACCTTCGAGAGGGGGTGGGAGCGGGTCGTCCGCCGGGTGGTGCTCGGGGACGCGGCACGCGACGACATGGAGGTCGCCGACCTCGTCACCCGGCTCCGCAAGGACGCCAACTGGGCGTTCGCCAAGCCGGTTCGGCGCGGCCAGCGCCGCCGGTTCCACAAGGTCCTCGGCCGCTATCTCGAGCGGGCCGAGCCGGGAAGCCTCGCCGCCGTGCTCGCCGAGCACTCCCAGGACGGCCACATCGAAGAGCCGGCCCAGCAGTTCCCCCAGTGGCTGTTCGCCTTCGATCCGGCCGGCATGGCCACCTACCGGGCGCTCGCGCTGCTCGCCGTCCACCCGAGGGAGCGACAGGTGGCGCTGGCCGAGGCCGAGGCCGACGACGACCACCCGCTGCTGCGAGCCGCGGTGCTCGAGTCCCTCCGGCTCTGGCCGACGACCCCAGGCATCCTCCGAGAGCTGACGACCGAACACCGGTGGGCGGCCGGCACGGCCCCGGAGGGCACGACCGTGATGATCTTCACGCCCCTGTTCCACCGGCATCCGTCGCTCCCTGACGCCGACACCTACTCGCCGCGTCGATGGCTCGACCACCGCAGCGCGGTCGACTGGCCGCTCGTTCCGTTCAGCGGGGGCCCCGCCATGTGTCCGGGTCGCAACGTCGTGCTGACCACCACCAGCGCCATGCTGCTCGCTCTCCACCGCCGGCTCGACCTCACCCTGACCGAACCGGGAAGGCTCGACCCCGAGCGCCTCCCGTCGACCCTCGATCCCTACACGCTCGAGTTCACCGCTGCGGGGCGCTCCTCGGAGCGAGTGACGGCATCGCTCGAACTGGAGGCCACCCCGTGAGAGTCGTCGTCCTCGGTGCCACCGGCAACGTCGGCACCAGCGTCTGCGAGGCGCTGGGAGCCGAGCCGGAGGTGACCGACATCGTGGGGGTGGCACGCCGGCTCCCCGAGCTGACCCTGCCCAAGGTGACCTGGGCGGCCGCCGACATCTCGATCGACCCGCTCGACGACCTGCTCGCAGGGGCCGATGCCGTGGTCCACCTGGCGTGGCTGATCCAGCCGTCGCACGACGAGCGGGGCATGTGGAAGGTGAACGTGGGCGGCACCGAGAGAGTTCTCGATGCGGTGGCCAGGGCGGGAGTGCGCACCGTCGTGTACGCCTCCTCCATCGGCGTCTACGCGCCGGGTCCGAAGGACCGTAGGGTCGACGAATCGTGGCCCACCACCGGGGTGGGATCGTCGCAGTACTCGCGCCACAAGGTCGAGGCCGAACGGGCCTTCGACCAGTTCGAGCGTGAGTATCCCGACCGTCGAGTGGTGAGGATGCGAAAGGCGCTCATCTTCAAGTCCGGCGCCGCCGCCGGCATCGAACGGCTCTTCCTCGGGCCGTTCGCCCCGACGCTGCTACTCGGCCGGTACGGGCTCCCCGTCGTGCCCAACGACCCCCGCTTCACCACCCAGGCGGTGCACACGTCCGACGTGGCCGACGCGTACCGTCGGGCGCTCGTGAGCGACGTGGAGGGCCCCGTCAACCTGGCCGCCGAGCCCGTCCTCACGCCGGCCGTGATGGCGAAGGTCCTGGGAGCTCGGCCCGTGTCGCTTCCGTCGACCCTGCTCAAGATCGGCGCGTTCGCCTCCCACCGCCTCCGGGTGCAGCCGGTCGAACCGGGATGGATCGACCTCGCCACCTCGGCCCCGCTCATGGACACGACTCGTGCCCGGGACGAGCTCGGGTGGGATCCCCGGATCAGCGCCGACGATGCGCTGGGTGAGCTGCTGAGAGGCTTCGCCACCGACGACGGCATGCCGACGCCTCAGCTGCATCCGACTCCTCACTGAGGCTGCCGCCTGGCTTAGCGTGGGGCGATGAAGCTCGGCATCCACCTTCCCCAGTACGGCAGGGCGTCGTCGCCCGAGGCGATTCGAGCGGTGGCACAGCGGGCCGAGGCCCTCGGATTCGCCGACGTGTGGGTGTCGGACCACGTCGTCCAGCCCGCCGCCCAGCGCTACCCGTCCCCGCACCTCTACGAGCCGCTCCTCACACTGGCATGGGCCGCGGCGGCGACCGAACGCATCGGCCTCGGCACCAGCGTTCTCGTCGTCCCCCAGTACCACCCCCTGCAGTTGGCGAACTCGCTGGCCAGCCTCGACCGCCTGTCCGGGGGCCGGCTCCGTCTGGCAGTCGGGGTGGGGTGGTCCGCCGCCGAGTACGAGGCGTTGGGACAGGACTTCTCCACCCGAGGACGCCGCCTCGACGAGGCCCTCGAGATCTTCGAGGAGGTCTGGACGAACGACCCCGCCTCCTATGAGGGTGAGCACTACCAGTTCTCCGAGATGCGCCTGCTCCCCAAACCCGCTCACCCGATCCCGATCTGGGTCGGCGGCACCGCACCGGCCTCGCTGCGCCGTGCCGTCGAGCACGGGAGCGGCTACCAGGGGATCAGCACGTCGCCCGAGGACCTCGCCCGCCTGGTGGCCACCCTCCGGGAGCAGCGCCCCGAGGACGACTTCACCATCTCCTACCGGACCGGCTGGGATCCGCAGGGGATGGAGGCCGCCCAGATTCGGGACGAGGCGGTCGCCTACGCGGAGGCGGGGGTCACCCACGTGGTGTCGGCTCCCTGGCGCACCGACGGTGAGGAGTGGATCCGCTCGATGGAGATGCTCGCCGAGATCGTCCGACCCGACCCGGCCTGACCGAGAACACTGCAGCGCCGACGGTGCGCGACGAGAATTCCCCGTACGCATGTCGAGAACGCCCCGGCCGCTCCGTCTGTCAGGTGGACGCGGCCGACGGGGTCGCCGACACACGAGGAGAACACGATGGCCAAGTACCTGTTCCTGAAGCACTACCGGGGCGCCCCGACGCCGGAGAACGACACGCCGATGGACCAGTGGACCCCCGAGGAGTTCACTGCTCACGTCCAGTTCATGTCTGACTTCGCGGATCGACTCGAGGCGAGCGGTGAGTTCGTCGACGGACAGGCCCTCGCCCCCGACGGCCTCTGGGTCCGCTACGACGGACCCGGCCGACCGCCGGTCACCGACGGCCCCTTCGCCGAGACCAAGGACCTCATCGCCGGGTGGATGATCGTCGATGTCGACAGCCAGCAACGGGCGATCGAGCTCGCCGGCGAACTGTCCGCCGCCCCCGGGGCGGGAGGCGAACCGATCCACGAGTGGCTCGAGGTCCGGCCCTTCCTCACCGCTCCGCCCACCATCACCGACTGACCGTGGGCGAGGCCGACCTGCGCGCGCTCGTTCCGAGGGTGTTGAGCGTCCTCGTCCGTCGCGGAGCTGACTTCGCGACGGCCGAGGACGCGGTGCAGGAAGCGCTCATCCGGGCGCTCTCCCGTTGGGACACCGACCCGCCACACGACCCGGAAGGGTGGCTCGTCACCGTGGCGTGGCGGGCGTTCCTCGACCTGGCCCGGTCGGAGTCCACGCGGCGCGACCGCGAGGTCCGGATCGGCGGTGAACCGCCCACGGGGTCGGCATCGGGCGTCGACGACACCTTGCACCTCTACTTCCTGTGCGCCCATCCCGAGCTGAGCCCCTCATCGGCGGTCGCGCTGACCCTCCGAGCGGTCGGGGGACTCACCACCCGCCAGATCGCCGAGGCCTACCTGGTGCCGGAGGCGACCATGGCCCAGCGCATCAGCCGAGCCAAGCGGACCGTCGCCCGATCCGGCCTCGACCGCCCTGGCGACGTGCAAACCGTGATGCGGGTTCTCTACCTGGTGTTCAACGAGGGCTACTCGGGACAGGTCGATCTCGCGGCCGAAGCGATCCGACTCACCCGGCAGCTGGCGGGCTTCGTCGACGCGCCCGAGGTCGACGGTCTCCTCGCCCTGATGCTGTTGCACCACGCGCGCCGCCCCAGCCGCACCCGTCCCGACGGGGGCATCGTGCCCCTGGCCGAACAGGACCGCACCCGCTGGGAGACCGAGCTCGTCGCCGAAGGGGTCGCGATCCTCCAACGCGCTCTCGTCCGGGACCGCCTCGGCGAGTACCAGGCCCAAGCGGCGATCGCTGCGCTCCACGCCGACGCTCCCCGCTTCGCCGACACCGACTGGGTCCAGATCGTCGAGTGGTACGACGAGCTGCTCGGTTTCGCCGACACCGCGATCACCCGGCTGAACCGGGCGGTGGCGGTGGGACATGCCGATGGCGGACCGGCTGGGTTGGCGGCCCTGGCCGAGGTTCCCGAAGGCACTCCACGCCGAACGGCGGTCGCCGCCCACCTCCACGAACGGTGTGGAGACCTCGAGCTGGCGGCCCGTCTCTATGCAGTCGCGGCCAGCGAGGCGACCAGCCTCGCCGAACGCGATCACCAGACCCGCCAGGCGGCTCGGGTCAACCAGATGCTCGCCGAGATCGACCCATCCTGAGGTGGCTACACCGAGAGTCGGGCCAGGGTGCCCTCGGCGGTGGCGACGATGACGTCGGACTCCACCGCGAGGAGTGGAACGGTGATGGGGCCCCCGAGTGCGGCGATCTCCTCGACAGCTCCTGAGTCGAGGTCGACCCCGTGGACGCGCCCGTCGCCGGTGCCCTGGACCACGGTTCGACCCACCAGGGTCGGACCGGAGGGCACGGCGAGACCGGTTCGCCGATACGGGCCCATCGCCAACAACCGGTCACCCGGCAGCTGGGCCTTCCAGATCTCCTCGCCGGTGGCGGCATCGAGACGATGGACGGTCCCGAGTGCGGTGGTCACGACGACCGAGCCTTCGGTCACCAGCGGCCGACCGGTGGCGAAAGCAGCCGGCACCCGAGCCGCCCACACCCGCTCACCGGTGGCCGCCGCGATCCGCTCCACCCGACCACCGAGTCGGGTGAGGTAGACGTCGTGGCCGTCGGGGTCGGCGACCATGTCGCTGGAGGGACTGTGCAGCTGGTTGCCGTCCGCGGCCCATCGGGTCACCCCCGTGGCCGGGTCGAGCCCCACCGTGTGGTTCGACATGAGTGAGAACCCGACCACCAGCGTGTCGTCCTGAACGACACCCTGCATCGGAGTTGCGGTGTTCTCGGCGGCGTCGATGTCGGTGCGTTCCCATCGCGTCGACCCGTCCTCGAGATCGAGAGCAGCGAAGCACCGGACCTCTCCGACCGCCACCGCCCCTCCGGGCAGCGGCACCGGCGCTCCGTGCACCCAGGTCATGGAGGGCTCGCCGACCTGGGCGTCCCACCGGATCGCTCCGGTGGTCGCATCCACGGCCCGGACGCCACCGCTGACCGAAACCCCGACGATCGATCCGGCCTCGGGCAGCCAGGTGGGGCTGGCCCGAACCGGTCCGTCGAGCGCGGCTCGCCAGCGTTCCTCGCCGGTGCCCACGTCATGGCAGACCAGTCCGCCCGTCGCGGCGTCGTCGTCGGACCAGGCCACCACCACGGCGTCGTCATCGACGAGCACCGGCCGGGCGAGATGGACCGCGCCGGGCAGCCGGACCGCCCATCGGGCGACGTCGGCTCCCAGCGGTGGGCCGTCGGAGGCCGCGAAGGTGGCCGAGCTCAGGTTCTCTCCACCACCGATGGCCACCGTTCGAAAGGAGAGCTCCTCGCCATCCCATCCCACGAGGCGCGCGTGAGCCGGTGCCCAGTCGAAGCTCCCGAAGGTGGCGTTGCCGGTGTTGGCGTGGATGAGTCCACCGATTCGCACCACTCGCGAGGTGTGCCAGTGGCCGGACAGCGACCCGAGGATCCGCACGTGGGGCGCCATGCTGGCCACCGAGTCGAAGAACTCGGTGGGCATCTGGTCGTGGGTCAGGAACAACACCGGGGTCCCGGCCGGGGCGGTGGCAAGGTCCGACGCGAGCCAGGCTTCCTGCTCGTCCCGGTCGAGGCGCAGCCGATGACTGAACCAGTCCAGTGCGACCATCCGCAGTCCCGCGTGTGTGAACGACCACCACCGAGGCCCGACGTGCTGCTCGTACCGGGTGGTGGTCCCGGTCCCCATCCCATGGGAGTCGATCGGAGCATCCTCGGGCCGGGGTTCGTGCAGGTGCCCGTAGTGATCGTGGTTTCCGGGCACGAGGTGAACCGGCAGCGGGGAGGTGGCCACGGCCTGGTGGAGCAGAGCGAACTCGGTGCTCGTTCCGTGGTCAGTGAGGTCGCCGGTCGCTACCACGAACCGAGGCTGTCCATGAGGTCCGAGTGCGGTGGCCACTTCGGCGAGCACGTGGGCGAGGTCGTCCACACCGGTCAGCGGGCGGCCGACGAGCTGGCCCGCTCCGTCGAATCCGTAGAGGCTGTCCGCCAAGGGAAGGCGTTCGGGCTCGGCCAGATCGCTGACGTGCAGGTCGGTGATCTGGGCGAAGGTGGCCGGCACCGGCTGGTCGGCCGGCTCGAGGACGAAACGTGCCTCGTCGACCAGTTCCTCGCGGCGCAGGAACCAGCGGTCGCAGTCGTAGCCCGACGGACGACTCAGCCACACGAAGGGTCGTTCCGAGCGGGGGAGTGAGGCGACTCCGTCGGCATCGGTCGTGGCGACGTTCACTCCGTCGCTCACCGCTACCCCGTCGATCGGGCGCTCCTCGTCATCGACGACCTGACAGCGGAGCATCCCGGACCTCCTGGAGTGGTGTGACACGCACCCAGCATGCCCGGACGAGGTTGCCCGCCGCTGAACGGCGACCGTCGCCGACACGTCCAGCACGTTGCGTCGGGGGGTGGCCTACAACCCCGGCACGCACTCGCCGCGCCCGAGATGGCGCAGCCCCTCGATGTCGCCGTCGCCCAGCTGTGAGTTCTCGCCATGGGCGTACTCGTGCATGATCTGGCTCGGATCGTTCACGTGGTCCAGCCCGACGAGGTGACCGAGCTCGTGGAGGATCACCCCGGTGACGAACTCCACGCCGTCGGGGTCGCCGATGTACCGGCCCAACTCCTCGCCGTCGAGCGCGACCGTCCCGGTGACGTACACGGTGGGCGAGCCGTCGCTGAGCATCAGCGCGACACTGCCACCCAGGCCGAGGGTCGGGGTCTGCAGCCGCGGGTAGGCCTCGGCGTCGCTCCAGGCGATGAGCACCGGTGCCCAGCGGTCGCCGTAGCGGTCGGGCTGGAACGCCGCACGCTCATCGGACGGTTCCTCGGTCGTCGTTCCCTCTCGCTCGAAGACCAGGCCGGTCATCGAGGAGATCGTCGCGAGCGCGTCGTCGACCAGTGCCGCGCCACCGGGGGGCTCGGTGCGGGGGTTGACGACGTAGCGGATCGGACGGCACG
This sequence comes from Acidimicrobiales bacterium, assembly GCA_007121465.1. Lineage (GTDB taxonomy): Bacteria > Actinomycetota > Acidimicrobiia > Acidimicrobiales > SKKL01 > SKKL01. Next base: position 12,709 of record SKKL01000221.1, read on the forward strand.
GGTCGTAGGCGACCGGCTGCCCGCTGTCCTCCTGGGTGGCGATGAAGAGGTAGGGCCCGCCCCGGTCGTCGAGATGTGCGTACGCCTCGGTCGGTTCGCCGAGGGGAACCGGCGAGACGTCGCTCGGGGGGCTCGGAAGGTCGAGGAGGCCGTCGATCTCGGTCGTGAGGTGGATGTGGCCGTCGTGCTCGTCCTCGACGGCGGCCTGATCCCCCTCGGCGGCGGGGCCGCCGCCGATGACCAGGTCGTCGCCGATCGAGGGCCCCCAGGCCAAGAAAGCCACCACCACGGCGATCAGCGCGACGGCTCCGCCGCCTCGCCCTACCTGTCGACGTCGGTTCGATCGCCGCTGTCGTCGTTTGGCCCGGCGTCGCTCATCCAGGTCGGCGACCCATGCCTCTCGGGCCCGGGCTGCGTTGCGGAGCCGTTCCTCCGCGGCGGCCTCCCGCTTGGACGCAGCCTCGACGAAGGCGTCATCGAGCACGAGGTGCTCGAACGGATCGTCGTCGGGGTCGTCCGGGTCGCTCATGATCGCCGAGTGGTGGTGTCAGCCTCGACCGAGGACCCGGTCGACGCGGATCTCGATGGCGACCCGGTCCGTCCGCTCCTTCGGCGGTCGGTAGCGCTCGGTGTAGCGGCGGACCGCCTCGGCGACGCGTTCCGGATCGTCGGTGAGCTCGGCCGGGCCCTCCAGGGTGAGCCAGCGCCCACCGTCGACCTGACACACCGCGGCCCGCGATCCTGGCGAGGTCAGGAGGTTCCGTGCCTTGCGCGAGTCGGCGAAGCTGATCACCCGCGCCAGACCCGCCTCGCCATCCCAGGTGAAGGCGATGGCCACCACGTGAGGCGAGCCGTCGGCCCGGAGCGTGGTGAGCGTGCCGAGATGTCGTTCGGTCAGGAACGAGACGACCTCGTCGGGCAGGTGGGCAGGGTCGAGAGCCATCGTCTCGTTCTAGCCGGTGGAGGTGCTCATCGACGGACGGGGCAAATCTCGCGTGTTCGACACCCCAGTGGTGTCGCAAACGCGAGATCTCGGGTGGGACCCGACCACCGACCGCTCAGGTGTTCTTCGGCAGCTCGCTGAAGGGCATCTTGGACATGTCGCCCGGCTCCTTCGGCAGCCCGAGGGCACGCTCGCCGACGAGGTTGCGCTGGATCTGATCGGTGCCGCCGTAGATCGGCAGGGCCTGGGCGTTGAGCGCCTGGGAGGTGACCGCCACCGCCCGGGGGCCACCGGGGAGCTCGTCGGAGCCGCCGTAGCTGTGGAGCATTCCACGGGCGCCGAGCAGCTGCATGCCGAGGTCACGGTTGAGTCGCACGATGTCGGCCATGAGCAGCTTCGAGAAGTTGGCCACCCCGGGGATGTCTCCGCCCGTGGCTCGGACTGCCTTGTGGCGCTCGGTGGTGAAGCGGCTGATCGTCCCGAGGATGTGGGCCTGGGCGAGGCGCTGGCGCACGGCCGGCTCTCCGCTCTTGCCGAGCTCGCGAGCCAGTTCGATGTAGAGCTTGGCCGGGGAGGATCCGACGGTCGCGGCAGAAGTCGGCGCCTGCTTCTTGTCCTTCTCAGCGGCCGCCGCGGCCGCGGTCGAGCGAGGCGTGGGTGCGAAGTCCCCGGCCCGCTTGTCGAGGTTGTTTGCGACTCCGCCCGCGATGACCATGCGAGCCTCGCCTCCGCCACCGCTGCGGGCCCCCATCCCGGAGCGCTCGTGCAAGAGGGTGGTGTTGGCCGCGGCCCACCCGTCGTTGACGGCGCCGATTCGGTTCTCGTCGGGAACGATGGCGTCGGTGAGGAACACCTCGTTGAACATGGCGTTTCCGGTCATCTCCCGCAGCGGCCGGAGGTCGACTCCGGGCTGGTCCATGTCGATGACGAACCAGGTGATGCCCCGGTGCTTGGGAGCGTGGGGATCGGTGCGGGCCAGCAGCATGCCGACGTCGGCGTACTGGCCTCCCGAGGTCCATACCTTCTGGCCGTTGATGCGCCACTCCTCGCCGTCCTGTTCGCCCTTGCAGCTGAGGCCGGCGAGGTCGGAACCGGCGCCGGGCTCGCTGAAGAGCTGGCAGTAGGACACCTTGCCGGTGACCGCTGGTGGGATCAGCCGATCGATCTGCTCACGGGTGCCGTGGGTGACGATCGTGGGTGACGCCATGCTGACCGCCATGCCGGTCGGCGCGCCGAGCGCACCGAAGCGGTGGATGGTCGACCCGATCCGCAGAGCGTCGCCGCGGGTGACGCCCTTGCCGTACGAGTCCTCGGGGAGCATGGGAGCCGCCCATCCGGCCATGCCGAGGCGCTCCCACCACTCGCCGACGGTGAGATCCGGGTCCCAGTTCTCCTCGAGCCAGTCGGTCAGCTCGTCGATCAGGGCGTCGCCGGTACGGCTGGAAGTGTCGATGCTTGTCATCGTGTGGATCCCCCTCGAAATGTCCCCCCGGAACGAGCCCAGGCCGCGATGAACCAGCCGGACCCGCCCACGCCCCACGTCGTGGAACGCAATGTGGAGGGTAGCGCCCGGACCGGCCTGGGACGAGCCGAGACCGTGCGGTAGCGTCGGCACCCGTCGTCACCTCACCCGGAGAAGTCCGTGTTCAGCTGCCTCATCCGTCACCGTCTGGCACCCGACCAACGATGAGCGACTCCTCGACGGAGCGAGGCAGCGCGGGATTTGCCGCCCAGGGTGTGGTCTGGCTCGTCGTCTACGTCCTCGTCGCGGTGACGCCCCTCCTGGTGGCCCTCACCGCCGACCCCCCTCCGGGCCGCAGCTTCTGGGTCGAGTTCTCCGTCGGACTCGGGTTCGTCGGGCTCGCCGTCATGGGGTTGCAGTTCGCGATCGTCAGCCGGTTCTCGGCGGTCAACGCCCCCTTCGGCCTCGACGCGGTCCTCCATTACCACCGGGAGATCTCCTACGTCGCGTTTGCCATGGTGCTCGCCCATCCCGCGATCCTCATGGTCCGTCGACCCGAACTGCTCGAGCTGCTCAATCCCGTCACCGCTCACTGGGCCGCCCGCTTCGGCCTCACGTCGGTCCTCGCCCTCGCGCTCCTCATCGCTGCGTCGGTGTGGCGTAAGCGTCTCGGCATTCGCTACGAGGTGTGGCGGGTCACCCACGGGCTCCTGGCGGTGATCGTCATCGTCACTGCCCTCGTTCACATCGAACAGGCCGGGTACTACGTCGACGGTCCGTGGAAGCGCGCCCTGTGGATCGCCATGTCGGCGGTGTTCATCGCCCTTCTCGTCAACGTTCGCCTCGTGAAGCCCATTCGACTGATGCGTCGACCGTGGGAGATCGCGTCGGTGACCCCGGAGCGGGGTTCGGCGTGGACCGTCGCCCTGCGTCCGATCGGCCACGACGGGGTGCGTTTCCTCCCCGGCCAGTTCGCCTGGTTGCGGGTCGACACCAGCCCGTTCTCGGTCCAGGAGCACCCGTTCTCGTTCTCCTCGTCGGCCGAACGGACCGACGAGGTGACCTTCACGATCAAAGAGGCTGGGGACTGGACCTCCACGATCGGGTCGATCGAGCTGGGCACTCGTGCCTACCTGGACGGGCCGTTCGGTGTGTTCAGTTGTGACCGCAACGAAGGACCTCGGTTCGTCTTCGTCGCCGGTGGCGTCGGCATCGGCCCGATCATGAGCATGCTGCGCACCCTGGCCGACCGAGGGGACCGGCGTCCGTGCCTGTTGATCTACGGCAACCCGACCTGGGACGGCGTGATCTACCGGGAGGAGCTCGACGAGCTGACCGAGCGTCTCGACCTCACCGTCGTTCACGTTCTCGACGAGGCTCCGGAGGGCTGGGAGGGCGAGACCGGGTTCGTCGATCGGAACATGCTCGCGCGGCACCTCGGCGAACGCCCCGACCGGGCCCGCTACTTCATGTGTGGGCCCACAGCGATGATGGGCGCGGTGGAAGACGCCCTCCACGAGCTGGCCGTTCCCGGCGCCCACATCGACTTCGAACAGTTCGACCTCGTCTGAGGAAGCCGGAGGAGCGACGGTGAGGCACCAGTACACCAACCGGGCGGTCATCGTGATGGGACTGCTCTTCGTCGCGTTCTCTGCCACCTTCGCCCTGGTCGCCCTCGGCGGCGGAGGGTCCGACCGGGTCGGCCAGGTCCTCGCCCTCGACGACCACGATCTCGATGCCGGTCGGAGCCTCTACCTCGAGGCGGTCGGGTCGCCGTGCGCCGACTGTCACAGCCTCGCCGATGCCGCCGCCGTCTCTGACCGCGCCTCGGACCTGGACCAACTGCGGCCGACCCCCCGAGAGACCGTGGTGTCGATCCTCGGCGGCCACATCGGAGCGCACGAATCCCGGAACTACCGGGTCGAGCTCAGCGACCGCCAGCTCGCCGATCTGGCCGCCTACATCGACTCGGTCGCCGGCGGATAGGCCGACTCAGCGACGGACGACGCGGAGCGCGATGCGCCACGGCGTCGTGGCGATCGTCGCCATCGCTCCGACCACCTCGCACACCTCCTCGGAGAGCGATGCGGAGGGAGCATCTCGACGAACGGCGGATCGGGAGGTGTCGCGGGTCGATCGTCGCGCCGGCGACCGGCGGATTCGCTTGGCGGCGTACATCTCGAGGTCGGCGCGGCGCCACGTCTCGAGGAGGTTTCCTCCCGGGGGGCATTCGGCGGACCCGACCGACGCCGACAGGCCGTGGCGTTCGAACTGTTCCGAGAGTCGAGCGGTGAGGCTCTCGCCGGTCCCCGGTGGGGACCCTGGCGCGAGCAGTCCGAACTCGTCGCCGCCGAGTCGGGCGACGACGTCGTCGGCGCGGGCGGTGTCGGCGATCACCGTGGCGAGGGTGCTCAGTCGCTCGTCGCCGAAGGAGTGGCCGTAGCGGTCGTTGAGGTCCTTGAGGTCATCGAGATCGATGATCACGATCGACGCTCCCTGCCCTGAGTTCGCGCACCGCTCGGCCTCGCGACGGATGGCGGCGTCCCATCCCTCGCGGTTGAACAGACCGGTCAGTCCGTCGCGCTGGCCCTGCTCGCGAGCGGTGGCTGCCTCGTGCTGGGCTCGATCGCTCTCCCGTTGCAGATCCCGGAGTGCGCCGAGTAGATGTGCCATGAGCTCCACCAGTGGGAGCATGGTCGCGGACGACTCTTGGCGAGCCTCGGGATCGAGACCGGCGAGCACTCCGGGACGGGCCTCCCCTGTGGCGACCTCCGCGGCCACCAGCGAACCGACGACCAGGTGATCGAGCGTGGCCAGGTGAGCCAGGCGTTCATCGGCGCCGATGTCGGGAACGGCGACCGGTCCGTCGCCTCCGTCGGCGAGGGCCGCGATGCTGAGCGTACGTGCCCACTCGACCACGTCGTCAGGAACCGGCGTCCTGGCGCCGTCGACGACCTGGATGGCGGTGGTCTCCCCGTCGGGGAGGACCAGGATCCACAGGCGGAGCCCGATCTGGCCAGCGAGGGTCTCGAGCACCCGAACAGCCGACACCCCGGCACCGGGCGCGCACGGATCACCGGAGGCATCGACGTCGTGGCGGGGCCAAGAATTCTGCATTGCTTCAAGTATTGACGACCACGACGAGTGACGCGTAGCTGGTCATCTCATCGGTGCGGGGGTCGCGACGCCGCTGTGCGACGCGGTCCAAGGAGTTCAGCGACACCGTCGGCGTCGAGAGCTCGATGGAACAAGTGTCCCTGGGCCGCATCGCAGCCGAGGTCACGGAGCTGGGTGCGTTGGGATTCGCGCTCGACGCCGACCGCCACCGCTGACGCTCCCAGTCCGTGGGCGGCCTGGATCGTGGCGCCGACGATCGTCTTGACTCGGGGGTCGAGGTCGACCCAGCGGGTCAGGTCGGGTCCGATCTTCACGAAGCTGATGGGGAGGCGGCACAGATCCGAGAACGTCGAACCCGATGAGCCAAGGCCGTCGAGCCCCAGGGGGATTCCCGAGCGGCGAAGGGCCTCGAAGGCGGGGGAACGGCCGGGGAGCGATGCGGAGCCGGCCAGCTCGAGGCACAACCACCCCTGCGTGCCGGTTCGACGGGTCACCTCGGTGAGTCCTGCCACGAAGGATGGGTCGTGGAGCTGCGCAGCCGACACGTTGAGAGAGACGTGGAAGTCATCGGTCGGGTCGAGGCATGACTGCCATCGGTCGAGGTCTTCGCTCACACGGTCCAACATCTGGCGGTTCAGTACTCCGATCATCCCCACCTCGTCGGCGGCCTCGACCAGCATCCACGCCGGGATCGGGTCATCCGTCTCACATCGTTCGGTTCGGAGCAGGCCCTCGAGGCCGGTCACGCTCCCCTCGGCGAGGGACACGATCGGCTGATAGTGCATGCGAACCGATCGCTGATCGAGTGCATTCATCACCCGAGCGGTCGTCGTCAACATCTGCTGTGCTTTGATCTCGAGTCCGGGTGTGTAGGCCGCGACCTGGTTCCGCCCGCGCTCCTTGCCGGCGATCAGCGCCGTCTCGACTCGCCGATAGACCGCAGTTGCCTCGACCTCGGTGTCGCTCGTCGGGTCGAGCTGGGCCGTCCCGATCGTGCATGTCGGTCGCACCGTGAGCTCGCCGAAGCGGATGGGTTCGTTCACGGACCGGCGCCACGATTCGGCCAAGGCCTGGAGACGGGAATCGACCGTGTCGATCACCAGGATCAGGAACTCGTCGCTCTGGAGTCGCCGGTGGATGATGCCCTCTTCGCCGGGCGTGGTGCGAGCACTCACGATGTCGACGAGTTCGTCTCCGAATGCTTCGCCCAACGCCTCGCTCTGCGCCTTCATCCGGTCGATGTCGATCAGCGCCACACCGATCCGCCGGCCCGGGTTCGCCTCCGAGGTCGTACGAATGAGGTCGATCGCACCGTGGCGGTCCAAGCGGGCAGGTGCGCCGTGGTCGGGCAGGACCATTACCGGTGGAGTGGCTGCGGCTTCCGGCGGGGCGAGACGCAGGATCGGGCCCATGACCTCTCGGCCGATCTCGAAGCGGTGTAGCTCCCAGCGGTCGGTGTCGCGGGCCATCAGGGACAGCGAGGCGGTGAAGTCCGGTCTTTGCGCTGCCGCTTGGAGTAGCCACTCGACGGTCGGAAGTTCGTCCGGGTGCACATAGCTGCGAAGGTCGGTGTCGGGAACGAGCCTGCGAGCCGCCTTGCGTTCGCGCTTGGGAAGGTCGGAGGCGGCGGCCCGAATTCGAGAATCGCTCAATGCCTCGACGCGCCTTTCGAACAAATGGAGCTTGTGGTCCGGCTGTTCCATGCTGGCGTCTCCGGTGACTCATTCACCAAAGTGATCGTCGGCCGATTCAGTCGAACCGTGAGGTGTTCACCGCAGAGTTGATGCATTGGATCACTTTGGGTCGTTCGGACCATGGACCTCGTTCTGCGGCCGGGCAAGACTTGTGGCCAAGGGGAGATCTTGATCCGTCGACCGAACTGGTCGCTGCGTCGACGGGGAGTCACAGCGAAACCGGCCCCTGTCCGCAGCTGGATCACCGGCTGTTGCCGACAGGAGCCTGATCGTGCGAGTCCCGAGCTGCGAGAGTCCAAGCAAAGACGAAGGGCCCACATTCGCGGCGTCGGTCCTGCCGGCCCCGCAGTTCGTCGACGACCTCCACCGGAGTGTCGACCGCGGCGAGATGGACGTGTACTACCAGCCGATATGGGACCTCGCGACGGGCGAGCTCGACGCGTTCGAGGCGCTACTTCGGTGGCGCCATCCCACTTGGGGTGTCATCGCTCCCGACTTCTTCGTCCCTCTGGCCGAGGAGTCGGGTTTCATCGCCGAGCTCGGTTCCTGGGTGCTGCTGCGGGCCTGCGCCGACGCGAACGAGTGGGTGGCGTCCGGACGCCGGGTATCGATAGCGGTGAACATCTCGCCCCGGCAATTCGAGCTGCAGTCGGTCGAGCGCATTGTCGGGGAAGCGCTCGCGCTCACTGGTCTCGATCCGCGGTGCCTCGATCTCGAGATCACCGAGAACGTGGCCGTCGCCGACGTCGACGCGGTGGCGGGCGCGCTGCGCCGTCTGCGCGAACTCGGTGTTGGATGCGCGCTCGATGACTTCGGTTCCGGCTTCAACGGCATGGCCACCCTCGGTCGGCTCCCCGTTGACGGGCTGAAGATCGACAAGTCGCTCATCTCCCGGATCCATGTCAGCGAGACCGCCCGGGCCATTTATCGTGCTGTCGCCGATCTCGGTCACGAGCTCGGCGCTCGAACCGTCGCCGAGGGGGTCGAACACCCTCATCAGATCGGCTTGCTGCGGGCGATGGGAGTCGATCGAATCCAGGGGTTCCTCGTCGCCCGACCGCTCCCCGCGGCCCAAGCACGATCCCTCGTCGGTTCTCGTCCACCGGAGGGTCGGGTTCCGACTCCCGCCTGACGACCAGATCGCTCGCCGTCAGGTCGACCCGGCGAGCGACGCCTCTCGGTGGAACACAGAGGATGACTTACCCCGGCCTGCAGCCGACTACTCGACGTGCTTGTCGGGTCCGCCCGAGCACGATCCTCAGTGGGGTCGCAGTGGGGTCGTCCGGGCGTCGGCGTTGAGGACCAGGACGTTGAAGGTGCCCATTCCCCGCACGCTCACCTGTTGGGCCCCGACCTGCTCGACCCACTCGGGGATCGAGTCGGCACAGTCCTGGTCGCACAGCACACGCCCCGGCGGGGCATCGTCACAGATCCGCGCCGCGAAGTTGGCCGCCCGACCGAGATAGTCGTCACCGTCGAAGAGCAGCACCGGAGACACCGCGACGCCGGCCCGGGCGGGGAGCGGTTGGTACTGCTGACGAGAACAGATCTCGGTGGCAGTCGCGAGGACCGGACCCGTGCGGACCCCGACGAGCATCGCTCCGTCGCCGAGCCACTTGGCTACCCGCACCCCCCGGCGAGCTGACACCTCGCGCACCAGGGCACGGAACTCGCTGACCAGGTCGATCGATGCTCTCGTTCCCTCCCGCTCGAGGAACTCGGTCGACCCGCACAGGTCGAGGAAGGCGAACGTTCGGATGACCGTACGAGGCCCTGTGTGGGGCGGGATGTCATCTGGGGGTTCCACGCCAGATCCGAGTCGGACCTCGGCCCAGTCAGCGGCCGGCGTCGAGTCGACACTGGGAACGACCGGTTGCTCGGCGGTCGTCGGTCCATCGTCGGTGTTGTCGTCGGTGTCGGCGGGTGTCGGGGTCACAGGTGCTCACGGAAGGCGGGTGGGGGGTGGGTCGACCCCAGTCTCGCACCGTTGGGTGCCGGCTGGGCCGCGTCTTTTGCGGGTCGCGCCCTGTTGTCGCCTCCCACCGGTCAGACTGGATTCATGGCCTACCACCTGGCCGCCGACGTCGTCGTCGTCGTGCATCTCGCGACGATCGTGTTCATGGTGCTCGGCGGCTTCCTCGCCTGGCGGTGGCGCTGGGTCGTCGGGATCCACCTTCCCGTCATGGTCTGGGGAGTCGCCGTGTCGGTGTTCGGATGGCGCTGCCCGCTGACCCCGCTCGAGCTGACGCTGCGCGACAGCGCCGGACAGGCGGGATACGACGGAGGGTTCATCGACCACTACATCGTCCCGGTCATCTACCCGTCGGGGCTGACCCCTGCCATCCAGGTCGGACTCGGTGTCGCTCTCCTCGCGATCAATGCCGTCGCCTACCTCGGCTGGTGGCGACACCGGGCCCACGTGTCGCCCCCACACGATCGTCCTCTTCCCGCTCACGCCGCGGGTGGCTTCCCCCGATCCTCGGTCAGGTCATGACCGTCGACAACACTCGCAGGGCGTTCTCGCCGACGATGCCCGCCACCTCGTCAGCGGTGAACCCCGCCTCCACCAGCGCATCGGCGATCGTCGGGAAGTCCCGTTCGCCGCGGTAGCCGGCCATGTGTCGGGGCACCCCGTTCATGTCGGTCCCCAGGCACAGGTGCTCCGGCCCGACGATCTCGGCGATGTGGCGAGCGTGGCCCATGAGGTCGTCCATGTCCCTCACCCCCTTGCCGACACCCCGGTAGGGCCACAGCCCGATCACCCCGCCAGTGGAGGCGACAGCGCGGAGACCGTCGTCGTCGAGGAAGCGAGCGAAGTCCCGACGGGTTCGGGCCCCGGTGTGTGACGCGACGACCGGTGCCTCAGCGACCGAGACGATGTCGTGCAGGGTGCGATCGTCGGCGTGGGACACGTCGACCAGGATCCCCGCGCGCTGGAAACGGCGGATCACCTCGTGGCCGAACGGGGAGAGGCCGGGGTCGGCGGGTCGGCGAACCGGTACGGGACCCGTGTAGTGCTGCCATGGGAGACACGTCGTGCCGACCCGATTGTCGGTCAGGTGAACCGGGACGACCATGCGAACGCCGCGCTGGTGCCAGCGGTCGACCCGGTCGAGGTCGTCGCCGAGCGCATCGGCGCCCTCGACGCCGAGCACGACCGCCGGCCGACGGTCCGCGAACGCCCGGTCGAGTTCTGCTCGAGAGGTGGCGATCCCGACGCCCGCGTCGTTGGCACCCCGCTCGATCCGCGCCAGTTGCTCGTCGACCGCCTGCCACGGATCCCGCCGCAGGTACCAGCGGGTCACGATCGGGTCGCCGACCGCGTTGGCCACCGCCACGTCGACGCCGGCCCGGTGGAGCACCCCGAACCCATCGGGCCGGGGCCGTCCCGGACGGGTGGACCGGTAGAGCCGTCGGAACGGCTGAGGGAGGAAGTCGGGCCCGTGGACGTGCAGGTCAACGACCGGGCCCCCACGGTGCGGCGGGACACGCGGCGTCGACGTCACCCCCCGAGCGTGGCACAGACCTCGCGATCGGTCCGGTCGTCACCGGATCGACGCCGAGGCGCGATCGCCCGGCAACATGGTCGCAGTAGCGTCCCGCTCACGATGGAGACCGAGAGCGTCGAGGACGCCGCTGCCTCGAAGCGCCGACGGTGGCGCCGGGGCCTGCCGTGGTTCCTGTTCGCCGTCGCGGTCATCGCCGGACTCGTGGCCCGGAGAGTGGCGCCGTGGATCCCCATCCCGTACCTGGTGGTGCTCCTCGGCACTCCGTTCGTCCCGTGGGTGTGGCACCGACTCGGCCGGGGCACCCTGCTCACCAAGCGGGCGATCACCGCGGTGGCGGTCGTGATCGTCATTGCTCTCCTCCCCCTTCCGTGGCAGACCGCCTTGCTCGACCATCCGCCCGGCACCACCTGGCGCCTCGACGGTCGGGTGTCGGTGGATGGCGAGGTGATGGATCCACCGGGGGAGTGGTATTGGCTGACCGTCGGTCGCCCGCCGATCGTGGCCGAGGTGGTGTGGGCCGGTGTCCGCGGTGAACAGGCAGCGATCGACCTGCGTGACGGGATTCCGGCGATCCGGCCCGAGGTGGCCGAACCCGCCGCGGCTCGGGTGGCGCTCCAGGCGGTCGGCGACCCGCGTGCCCTGGGGAATGTCGATGTCGTCGTCGGGGGCTGGTGGGCCACCACGCCCCTCGGGTCGTGGTGGCGGGGCCTGGCGCTCGGTCGGTCCCACGGCCTGATGGTCGCCCTGGTGACCTATGCCCACGTCTCGGGGGAGGACCTCGCGGCGGGACGCCGGGTCGCCGGTACCGGTGCGATCGACCCGGACGGAGCCGTCGTCCGCATCGGCGGGCTGCTCCCGAAGGCCCGAGCAGCAGAGTCCGCGGGCATCGACGTCTTCGTGTTTCCCGCCTCCCAGCTCGATGAGCTCGACGGCTTCGTTCCCTCGGACATGGTCTTGGTGCCCGTCGCCGACTTCGCCGACGCACTCGACGGCCTCCGCCGCACGGCGGCCGAGCCCGTGCCAACCCCCTAGCCCCCTCCTGGCCCTCTCCCTCCCCTCCGAAATCTCGCGGTTCGGACACCTCTGCGGTGCTCGGAGCGCGAGATTTCGCTTCGGAGACGACGGCGGGGCAAGGTCGGGGCCGATGACCTCCGATCGATTCGTGCTGTTGCCGCCCTCCCAGGGCAAGACCCCCGACGGGCGGGGGCGCTTCGCCGCTCGCAGCGGGCGCTTCGCATCGCTCGGGCCGCAGCGGCGCGAGGTCGTCACGGCCCTCGCCGCCGCCGTGAACACCGATCCGGCCTCGGCCGCCAAGCTCCTCGGCGCCCGAGGGGAACTGCTCGACCGAGCTCTCTCCGACCTCGAACGACTCTCTGCGGGTCGAGCTCCGGTCCTCCCGGCGGTCGAGCGCTACAGCGGAGTCGTGTGGGAACACCTCCATCCGAGTGACCTTCCCGTCGAACAGGCCGAGAGCATCCTGGTGCCGTCCGCCGTGCTGGGCTGGAGCGCCGGGACCGATCCCGTGCCGGACCACCGGCTCACCTTCGCCACCTCTGTCCCTGGGCTCGGCCGGCTCGACCGCTGGTGGAGGCCCCACCTCACCGCCGCCCTCGCCGAGGCCACCGCCGGTGGAGAGGTGTGGGATCTGCTGCCTCACGAGCACGCCGCCGCGGTGGACCTCGACGAGGTGGCGGTCGCCGCCCGGGTGATCCGAGTGCGCTTCACCAGCGCCGACGGCAGGCGCGCCGCCGGCCACGGGGCGAAAGCGGCCAAGGGGCGCGTCGCCCGATCGATCCTGCGAGGAGGGCTCCGCTCGGTCGTGCGGTTCCGATGGGAGGGGTGGCAGGCGGTGCGGACCGGTGACGACGAGGTCGAGGTCCGGGCCCCCGGGTGACTCTCGCGTGGCCGATGGCACCCCGCGACGGATCGTCCCGGCTCCATCGGTAGGGTCGAAAGAGTCATAGAACCGCAACAGAACCTGGAACCCATGACTCGATTCCGGACCCTGACCGTCCTCCTCGCCACCCTCGCCTTGTTGCTCGCGGCATGCGGCAATGACGACGCCGATGATGGCGACAACGGAGCCGACGCTCCTCAGATGGGCGACAACGGCGAACTCGATCTCGATGATGAGCCGGGCGACCAGCCCGAGCCGCCTGAGGGTGCCGCCGCCCAAGTCGGAGTGGTCGAGATCCCTGAAGCCACTCTCGAAGACCTCTTCGACGAGATCTCTGCGTCCCCCTCCTTCGAGGGCTCCTTCGAAGGTGACGAGGGCGAGGTGATGGGCGCGGTGCTCCGGGCCGAGATCCTCGGCCAGCTCATCGCCCAAGAGATCATCCTTCAGGCGGCGGCCGAGGAGTTCGACTTCACCATCGGCGAAGACGAGATCGACGCCGCCTACGCCGACCTGGCCACCCAGTTCGGCGGCGAGGAGGAGCTCGACGCCCAGCTCGAGGTGTCCGGGTTGTCCCGTGACGTGTTCGAGCGACTCGAGCTCCCCATGCTCACCGCTCTGTTGTTCCTCGAAGAGGAGTTCGGCGTGGAGAACGGCGTCGATGCAGAGGGGCAGCCGAGCGAAGCCCAACAGGAGCTGCAGAACTGGGCCTTCGACCGGTTCGCCACCACTGAGGTGCTGGTCTCGAGCAACTATGGGGCCTGGAACTCCCAGGCGGGCCAGGTCGAGCCTCCGATGAGCCCGGAGTTCGACATGGCGCCCGGTGACATGGCACCCGAACCCGGTGCCGAGGTCCCCGTCCCCTGACCCCGGCCGACCGGGTCAGGGGTCCGGGACGAGATCAGGCCCGACCGTCGGTGTGCTCCCGGCTGCCGAGCGGGCGAGCCTCTCCGTAGGGAAGACCCCACCGGCTCCGACCCACCCGGGTCTTGGCGAACCGACTGAGGCCCGAACCGCCGAAGAGCAGAGCGGCACCCGCGGCGAGAGCGAGCAGGACCGACAGGCCGGTGCGGGGCAGAGCCCCGCCGCCGGTGTCGGCCTGGTCGCCGCCGTCCCCGCCGACCACCGGTTCGGTCGTCGTGGTGCCGTCGGTGCCATCGCCGCCGTTGTTGGCCTGGGTGAAGGTCACCTGAGTGACGGCATTGAGGTTGGCGATCCCGTCCTCGCCGTCGGGTGCACTGGCCGAGAAGTTCACCGCCAGCGCGCCGGCGACCTCGGAGGTGACCGGGCAGATCCACGAGACGGACGAGCCGGCCGACAGCTCGGACCCGCCGAGTCGAGCGGGGCTCTCCGAACAGCCGTCGATCACCGGAATGATCTCGTCGGCATCGACCACGCCGGTCGACTCGGCGGAAACGGTGAGTTGGAAGGTGACGGTCGCGGTCTGGCCGACCGTGACGGTGTCGGCGTCGACCTCGCCGGTGACCACACCCTCGAAGCTTCCCCGCACCTCGACGGCCCCGATGTCGCAGGCTCCCTGCTGAGCGCGACGCACGCCCCGCTGGTCACGGTCGTTCGGGCAGCTGCTGTTCCCACCGTTGACGAGCTCGCTCGCCGCGTCGGGCAGCTGTGTTCGGGTCGGACCACCGTTGGATGCGAGCGGGCCGAGGGCCATCTCGGTCTCGGTGAGGGTCGTGGCATCGCCACAGGAGCCGTCACCGTCGGCGGAGTTCCCGGCCGAGAGGCTGCCCCCGGCGACGCAGTCGTCGCCGACACCGGACACGATCGTGTGGTTGAGCCCGAGGTCGCCGCCGGAATGGAGGCTGGACGCCTGGTTGTCGGTGATCGTGGAGGAGATCGCATCGAGCGAGCCCGAGGTCGCCGCCGCGCCTCCCGCTGCCGCGGCACCGGTCTCGCCCGTGTCGCCGTTCGAACCGATGGACCCGCTGTTCACGTCGCCCGAACCGATGGGTCCCCCGGTGCCGAAGCCACCTCCGGTGCCGGCCGCGCCCACCGTGTTGGCCTGCACGGTGGAGGACGAGATCGTCGCCGACTGGCCCCACGCCGCACCGCCCCGGCCGCCGGCGCCGCCGTTGCCTCCGTCGCCGCCCGGACCGCCCGAGCCGTTGGTGCCCGCCTCGCCGTCGCCTTCTCCTCCCTGGCCGCCGCTGCCGCCGACACCGCCCGAACCTCCCGTGCCGGCCTGGTTGGTGTCGAGGGTCGAACGACGGGCCTCGACCTCACCGGTCGAGAAGAGGGCGCCACCCCGCCCGGCGTCGCCTCCCACTCCACCGTCGCCACCGGCTCCGCCCACGCCGCCCACACCGCCGCCACTGTCGGCGACGCCGGTCCGACCGTCCGCCCCGTCGGCACCGTTGCCGCCGTTGCCGGCCAGGTTCCCGGAGAAGCTCGACTCGGTGGCCGAGATGCTCCCGGTCGCGTAGATGGCTCCGCCGTTGCCGCCCGCACCTCCGGCTCCGCCGGTGCCGCCGGCATCGCCGAGCTCGGCTCCCGCCGGACCGTCAGCGCCGTTGCCGCCGCGACCGGCGTGGTTGCCCGAGAAGATGGTTCGGGTCGCGGTGACCGCACCGTCGGAGAGGATCGCTCCGCCGTGGCCGCCGGGCGCGCCGTCGATCGATTCAGAGGTGCCGTCGACGCCGTGCGGAGCGCGCCCGCCGGTGAGGATGAGGTCCTCGACCACGAGCGTGTGGCCCCCGGTGACCTCGATGATGCGGTTCCGGCACCCGTTGTTCGACACCGACAGGGTGTGGGGTCCGTTGCCGTCGGACCGCAGCGTCAGCGAGTGGGCGACCATCAGGGCACTGTCGACGGTCCCGTCACAGGTGAGGGTGATGTCGCCGCTGAGCACGATCTCGGCTTGTTCGTCTCCCACCGCGGCGATGAGCGCGGTCGCGTCGCCGACGGTGGCGGCCTGGGCTGAGGCCGGAGTGGCGACGAGGAGCGGCAGAGAAACCACGGCGGCGGCGAGGCCGGCCAGGGCGCGTCGGTGACGGAGAGTGGGCGACATGGCGGACAGTCTGGCCCATGCCGGCGCAGCGCGCCGAGATCCCTCGGGGGTGAGGTCGGCGGTCCGACCCATCGTCCTACTCTGGGCCCATGTCCGACTTCCTCCGGCGGGCCCGGAAGGCTGCGACGGTCCTTCTCGTACCTCTTCTCGTCCTCGCGGCGTGCGGGTCCGACGACGAGTCTCCCGAACCGGCCCGCACCATCACCTCGAGCCCCGCGTCGCCCGAGCCCGAGCCCGATCCCGGGACGGACGACGGAGCGGCGGAGACCGATGCCGAGGATGCCGATCCCGGCCCGTACCCAGGGGTGCCGGTCCGGCCCCCGGAGCTGCCCGATGACCCGGCCGGTGTCGTCGAGCGACTCGTCGAGGCCGAGCGAACGCTTCGTGACGCCGCGACTCCTGATGCCGAGGCGGCCGATGCCGCCCACGTCGCCCAGTACGCCTACCGGGTCCTCGCCGCCGAGCCCGACTGGGACGCCGAGGTCGCCACTCTCGTTCCCGAGGAGCTGGCGCTCTCGGTCGAGGCCAACGTCGGCGCCCGGCGCGAGCTGCGGGGCATGCACACCCATCTCATCGAGACGCTTCCGGCCTGGCGCATCGTCGACCCGGTGGACTTCGACGAGCTCATGGACCACTACCTGGCGGCGGAGGAGGCCTACGGGGTCCCCTGGGAGTACTTGGCCTCCATCCACCTGGTCGAGACGGCGATCGGACGGGTCGACGGGGTGAGCGTGGCCGGTGCCCAAGGCCCGATGCAGTTCATGCCCGGCACCTGGGACGCCTTCGGCGAGGGCGACGTCCACGATCACGGCGATGCGATCATGGCTGCTGCCCGCTACTTGAACCACAGCGGTGCGCCCGATGACATGACCTCCGCCCTGTTCTCCTACAACCGGCACTACAACTACGTCCGGGCGATCCAGCACTACGCCTCGGTGATCCGGGAGGACCCCGCTGCCTTCCGCGGTTACTACCACTGGCAGGTGTATGTACTCACCGTCGAGGGCGACGTCGTGATGCC
>SKKL01000288.1 GCA_007121465.1 Acidimicrobiales bacterium
GCGATAGGACCCCCACGCACACGACCCCGACGCGCCCTCGCCCTTCTGCCACACGATCTCGCCCCGCAGCAGCAACCCGAGGCGGTCCTGGAGGATGGCGGTGACGTCGGCGGCGAGATTGCGGTACGGACGTCGACCGAGGTTGGCGACGTTGACCGCGATGCGGCCTCCCGGCTCGAGCACCCGGGCGCACTCGGCGAAAACGTCGTGGAGCAATTCGAGATACTCGGCGTAGGAGGACGGGATGCCGTCGCGTTCGAGCTCCTCCTCGTACTGCTTGCCTGCGAAGTAGGGGGGCGAGGTGACCACGAGGGCGACCGAGTCGTCGGCGAGGGTGTGAAGGTTCCGGGAGTCGCCGAGCACGAACGGCTCCTCGACCGGCTTGGGGTCGAGGACGGTGTCGTCGTCGCTCAGCTCGGGCGGGCGGAACCGCGCGTAGAACCCCGTCGAGTCGTGACCCTCGCGGCGTGACACGCCGAAGTTCGACGTGGACGTACCCTTGGTGCCCTTGGTGCGTGCCATCCTGCGGCCTCCTCGGGTCGAGCGTAGTCGGGGCCTGTGACAGCTCGCGCGTATGTTCGGTGGGGTGCTTGACCGACGAACGTGTGTTCGATAGAGTGGTGTTCTTCCCCATCGGAACCGGTAGCGGTTCCCTCTAGTCAGGTCGAGCGCGAAGGGCGCGGTTTCGATGGGTCAGACCATGCCGGTGGCAACCACCGAGTCTGTGGAGAATGGGTTGTCGGCGAACGCGGCTCGTTATGCGGAGATGGCTCCGGAGGAGCGGTTGGTCGCGGTGCAGCAGTTGGCGGCGGTCATCGCCGCCACGCATGCCGAGTTGCTCGATGTCGCCGCCGCGGTCGACGCCGAGGGCGATTGGGCCGACGACGGCGCCACCGGCCTCGCGCCCTGGCTGGTCGGCCAGATCGGTCTGGCTCGTTCGAACGCGAACGAGTGGGTGCGTGTCGCCCAGGCGTTGCAGGTGTTGCCGTCGCTGCGCGGGGCCTATGCGGCGGGAGAGCTGTCGTGGGACCAGGTGCGGCCGGCCACCAAGTTCGTGACCCCGGATGATGATCGGGACCAGGCGGGGGAGTTGCCGGGGCATTCGGCGGCGCAGATCGGGTTCATGGCCCGCCAGCGCCGACCGGTCCCCGATGTCGAGGCGAACGAGGCGCATGCGGCCCGGTCGCTGTCGTGGCGGCGGGACCACCGGCGTGGCGGCTTCGTCTATCGGGGCTTCCTCCCCTTCGACCAAGCAGAGGCGGTCAACGTCGCGCTCGACCAGGTGGCCGATGGGTGGGGACCCGACCTGACGTCGGGTGCCTGGTCACCCGCCGAGGTGCGGCGGGCTGATGCCCTACACGAGCTCGCCACCCGACGTCTCGGCTCGGCGTCAGCTCCCG
Source organism: Acidimicrobiales bacterium (assembly GCA_007121465.1). Lineage (GTDB taxonomy): Bacteria > Actinomycetota > Acidimicrobiia > Acidimicrobiales > SKKL01 > SKKL01. Next base: position 1,401 of record SKKL01000288.1, read on the forward strand.
ATCGGGCCACCGTCGTGGTCCACGCCGACGCGTCGGTGATCGACGGCGAGACACCCGGCAACGGGTTCATCGCCGACGTGGCGGTCGGCCACAGCGGCGTGATGCGTGCGCTGTGCGACTGTCGGGTCGAGGTGGCGCTTCACGGTCCCGACGGGGCCACCGTCGGTGTCGCCCGAGCCACCCAGCAGATCCCCTGGTGGCTTCGCCGCCAGGTCCATCACCGCGACCAGACGTGCCGCGGGTTCGGCTGTGACCGCAAGATCCGCCAGATCCACCACATCGAGCACTGGAGCCGGGGCGGGCAGACGAACCTCGACAACGTGGTCGGGTTGTGTTGGGAACATCACCGTCTGGTTCACGAAGGTGGTTGGACCATCGAGGGCAACCCCAACCGGGAGATCACCTTCATCAGCCCCGACGGCCGGCGTCGCTTGCCGAGCCGACCCCAACCCGTCCACCCCAAGGTCAGGGCCCAACTCCGACTCATCGCCGAGGATTGGGGTGAGGCCGACCGCCGACAGATCAGGTCACGGTCGCCAGGGCGGTCGCCAGGGCGCTGGCCGCCGGATCGTTGACGGTGTCGGTGCGGCGGGCCACCACCAGGGTTCGTTCGGTCAGGGGTCGAACGCGCGCGGGCACCATCGGGTCGGCGCCCGCTTCGGCCTGGCTCACCGGCAGAACCGTCCACCCGAGCCCCATCCGCACCATCTCCCGCAGAACCTCGGGCTGGTGCGACTCGGCCACCACCTCGAACGATGCGCCGGCCCCCGCCACCGCCGCCTCGATCACCCGGCGCGTCGTGGCTCCCACCGGGAAGCTCACCCACGGCCCCCACTCGCGGGGTGGTCGGCCCTGGGCGCCGGTGGGGGCGTACACCCGTAGCGGTTCCGACAGCAGGGACGTCCAGGTCACGCCGGGCACGGGCGCCGCCGGTTCGACGCACACCACCAGGTCGAGCTCGGCCCGCCCCAGCGCGGTCACCAATGCACCCGACGGTGCCACGGTGAGGCGGAGGTCCACCTCCGGTCGGTCGCGCCGGAAGGCCGCCAGCACGTCGGGGAAGTGGTGCACCGCGGCGGCGTCGATCATGCCGACCCGCACGGTGCCGGTGCGACCCGCTCGTCGCCCCTCCGCCCAGCGAGCCAGGTCGCCGGTGCGGGCCACCACCGCCTCGGCGTAGGTCAGGACCTCGCGTGCCGCGGGGGCGACCACCCGTCGACGTCCTTGCCGCTCGAAGACCGGCACCCCCACCCGCCGCTCGAGCTCGGCCAGGCCCTGCGACAACGCCGACGGACTCACCCCGAGCTCGGTCGCTGCGTCGGCCCAGGTGTCGGCCCGGTTCACCGC
>SKKL01000214.1 GCA_007121465.1 Acidimicrobiales bacterium
ATTCTGGAGCGACCTCGATCCCTTCACCAAGGTCGATCACCATCCAGCCAAACCCCACCTCGGCCCCACGAACCCGGAAACCGTGGGCCTCGATCACCTCGACCCGGTCCCGATGCAGCAGGGGCAGGAGCTCAGCGGTCGCGTACACCCGGTCCTGACGAAGCCGACGTAGCCGCTTGTCTCCCTCCGGTAGGGCAAGCCGTGCAGGCATCAGTACGTCGAACCTTCCGCCACATGAACCGCAAGTGCGGTATGCCTCGGACCTCAGGGTGAAGCCGGACTCGTTCAGGGTGTCGAAGCAATAGCCCACCAGGTCACCAGTCATGGACACCATCCGCTCGCCGAAGCCTCGTCCCGTTCCTCACCCGAACCTCGATCTCGTATCCGTCCCGGTACCCACCAACGTAGACAGGTCGCTGAGGAACCTCGGAGTGCGGAGACGGAGCAGCCGCGGCCCCTCGGCAAGAGCGAGTGGGTCCGCGCACTAGCCTGGCGCCTGTCCGGAGGGATGGCAGAGCGGACGATTGCGACGGTCTTGAAAACCGTTGAGGGGCAACCCTCCGGGGGTTCGAATCCCCCTCCCTCCGCTCTTCGGTGCCGACCGGCCGGCTGGCACGTGTGGTCCCCGGCCGCGTTAGCATCGTCGCTTCACGGAGAGGTGCCGGAGTCTGGTCGATCGGGCCTCCCTGCTAAGGAGGTGCTGGGGGTAACCCTGGCCGTGGGTTCGAATCACACCCTCTCCGCCCCGAGTCCACCCCTCGACCCACCCGGTCGGGGGGTGGGCCGCGTCCGGGGCACGGATCACCTGCCACTAGCTACCGCATGGGCCAAATGGCCTATGATGATCGGACAGGTTCCCGACAGCTAGGTCGTCGGGACCATCAACTTCCTCAACCAAGTGGTACGCCCCGCCGATGGAGAGAGCGGGGAGAACCAGAGGAGAGTGCGGGCCCATGACCATCGATCGCGACGATCCAGCAGGAGGGACCGACCCCTCCTTCGTCGACGTCTTCGACGTGGCCACCGCTCCCGACCTGTCTCTCGACGACCCGTTCGACTCGCCCGTTGGCCCCGGTTCTGAAGCCGTGGGCGGACCGAGCGGTGGACCCGCCGGCGCCTGGACCAACGGCGAACGTCGACAGACCGACCCCCTCGCCGGAGTCAACGGCGACGAGCCGTCCGCTGAGGATTTCGGCTCACTCGGCGGTGAGGACACCTGGCGGGTCAGCCGGCTCACCTACGGGCGTAACGTCCGGGTCCTGCTCGTCGAGTCCGACCCGGCACGGGCCGCGGCGTTCGAGCGAGCAGCCGAGGAGAGCGTGCTGCAGGTGACCGTCGAGCAAGTCGATGGCCTCGACGCTGCCGTCGACCGACTGGGTCGACGAGGGTCGGCCATCCGACGTCGCGTCGAGCCCGACATCATGCTCATCTCTCTGGAGATCACCGAGGCGCACCGGCTCCTCGACGCCGTCCAGCGCGACACCCGCCACGACTCGTTGCCCATCATCGTGCTGGCCGACACCGGGTCGGCCGAGGCCGAACGGCGCAGCTTCGCCCTCGGCGCGACCGGCCACCTCGTCGCTCCCCGCCAGGACTACGAGCGGGTGGCCCTGATCCACGCGTTGCCCGACTTCATGCCGAGCGCCCGAGCCCGGGCCCAGCACGCCGATCTCGAACACCGCCGCTGAGCGCCCGCCGCTCCGGCCTCGACCCTCAGCTCTCCACCCGGTTCCGCCCCTGCTGCTTGGCTCGGTAGAGAGCCCGATCGGCGCTGGCGAACAGCGTGTCGGGAACCCATCCCTCGGCCCACTGCGCTCCCCCGATGCTCACCGTGAGGGGGGCCTGCTCATCCGCCTCGCCCACCTCGAGCTGCTCGGTCGCAGCGCGGATCCGTTCACCGATCGCCCGGGCTGCCACCAGGTCGGTTTCGGGGAGCAGGAGGGCGAACTCCTCGCCACCCATGCGAGCGAAGCGATCCGATCCACGCAGATGGCGATGGCAGACGTCGGCGAAGGCCACCAGGGCGGAGTCCCCCGCAAGGTGCCCCCATCGGTCGTTGATGGCCTTGAAGTGGTCGAGGTCGAGCATGAGCAGCGAGAGGTCGTGACCGTAGCGCTCGGTTCGGGTGATCTCCTCGGCAACGGCCTCCAGGAATCGCCTCCGGTTGAGTGCACCGGTGAGATCGTCGGTGGACGCCAGCCGTTCGAGCCGTTCGAGCGCCCGACGCTGTTCGGTGACGTCCTGGACGATGGCCAGGTCGAGGACCCGACGCCCCAACCGAATCGGCGTGGCGTGGATCTCGACGGTTCGGATCTCTCCCGTGCTCAGCTGTTGTTGCTCGTCGATGATCGTCGTGCTTCCCCCCGAACGGACCGACTGGATCAGCTCGACCAGTTCCGACCGTGAGTGGACGGTCAGCTCGTGGAGATCCTTCCCGGCCATACTCGCTCGCGGGTACCCGTAGAACCTCGAGGCCGCCGGGTTGGCATCGACCAGACGGAGACTGACCGGGTCGACGATGTACATCACCGCGCTGTTGTTCTCGAACAGGTCGCGGAACATGGCCTCGCTCTCGACGACGTCGCGCTCGCTGCGACGGCGCTCGAGGGCGACCCCGATGATCTCGGCCGCTCGGTCGAGGAAGTCCCTCTCGTCGCTCGACAAACGATCCGGTCCGAATCGACCGATGGTGAGCGCCCCGAGAAGGCGCCCTTGGGGCTTGAGGGCCAAGCTGATGCCCTCCCCGATGGCCGGTTCGAGGCGCAACAGCTCTGCCTGAGCGGCGGTGGGATCGTCAGCCAGCTCCACCGAGGCTCTCGGCGAGTTCAGGGCGTTGACCCAGTTGGGGATCTGCTCGAGGGGAACCGTGCGGGTCGGGAGGCTCCCTGCGGTGTGGGCGCGCCGAGGCGACAACCAGCGGGATCGAAGGGCCATCGAGCTCTCATTGGGGTCGACCTCGTGGACCGTGACCACGCTCGCGCCGACCGCTGACCCGATCCCGTCGACGATGGCGTCGAGAGCCTCGCCGACCCCGCCAGGCGGCGGCGACTGGAGGAGGAGGGCGGCGGTGACGAGGGTGTGGGACCGGTGCACCACCCGAGCCGCATCGAGGTCGGCGGCATGACGCCAGTCGACGTTGCGGAAGCTGAGGGCGACCCGAGTCGGCCCGTCGGTGGGCACCATCGCCCCGGTCGCCTCCACCCACACGAGCGACCCGTCCTTGCGGACCAGCCTCAGAGAGGCCGGTTGCCCTCCGCCGCCCGACACGATCGCGCCGAGACGCTCGCCGGCATCGAGCCGGTCCGGCTCGTGCACCCAATCGGTCCCGAGCCGCCCGATCAGCTCCGCGGGGTCGGAGGCACCGACGAGGTTCAGCGCCGCTTCGTTGACGCTGGTGACCACCATGTGACTGTCGACGACGACCACGGCGTCGGAGAACGCCGCCAGCACCGTGCCCGGGTCGTCGGCGAAGCTGATCACGGTGCGCCGGTCCCTCCGGGTGATGGCGTTCACGGACAGAGCTCCCCGGTATGTTCCGCTGATGAGGCGGAACGATGCTCGAGGTGATTCGGCTCCAACGCTAGACCCAAGCCGGGGCTCGCGGGAACGAGACCGGACGCGAACAGACCCGGGTCGCTGACCCGGGTCCGTTCGATGTGCCTCGCCGCCACGTGAGGCGTTCGGTCAACGAGGGTCAGACCCTCGAGCCGCGCTGGGACATGCCCAGCACTCCGCTCACGACGAACAGCGCCAGGGAGATGATCAGCAGCCAGAAAAGGCCTTCGATGAACAGCCCGACACCGCCGAGCAGCAGGGCCAGAAGCAGGATGGCAAGTACGATTCCCATGATGGGTGTTCCTCTCGTTGGGTGATGGACCAGGGGTCCGTGTCGTGCGTTTCCCTTACCCCGCCCCGAGCCCTCCCAACCGTTCAAATGCCCTTGAGGCGGCCGAACCGATATCGTGCGGGGCGCAGGTCCAGACGAACTCGACGAGCGAGGCAGGATGAACATCAACGTGGATCGGGCCGGGACACAGCTCACCGTCGGCGTGACCGGCGAGCTGGATGCCCACAACTGCGCGGAGCTGGGCGAGGCCATCGTCCGCGCGGCCGATTCCGAGGTCGATCGTGTCGTGATCGACGCCGCCGAGCTCAGCTTCATCGACTCCTCGGCGATCTCGGAGCTGTTGCGGGTGCGCCAGGATCTGGTCGACCGCGGCGGCGAGCTGGTGATCCAGAACACCGGTTCGAGCGTGCGCCGAGTGCTCGAGATCACCGGGCTGCTCGACACCTTCGGGGTGTCCTGACCGTTCGGTCCGGTCCCGACCGATCCGCCCGGACCGGGCGAGGTCGGCACACGATCGCGCCCGACGTCCCGCTCGCGGCCGAGACGGGCCAGACTGGTGAGGTCCAACCGTCCCCGACCCGGTGACCAGCGCCGAGAGGATCCGAACCGTGCCCGACGAGCAAGTGACACCCGACGATGTCGTGACCCTGCGGTTCCCTGCCGCCACCGAGCGGGTACGCCTGGCACGGACGCTCGTCGCCACCCTCGCCGATGAGGCGGGGTTCGATTTCGACCAGGTCGAGGACCTGCGCATCGCGGTCGACGAGCTCTGCTTCGTGCTCATCGACCAGTGCGGTTCGGTCGGCCGGATCGAGGTCACCGGCTCGGGAGGTCTCGGGGGCATCCGGGTGGAGGGCCGCTGTGTCGATGGGAACAGCCCCAGCGGCGACCTCGGCGACCTGGCCGAGATCACCACCCAGATCCTGGCCACGGTGGTCGACGACTACGAGGTCGGCATCGTCGAGGGAGTTCCGTCGTTCCGCTTCTCCAAGACCGACCCCGTCGCGAAGCCGGTTCCGTGAACGACACCGAGTTCGACGCCGACGAGGCGTTCGCCGAGTACCGCCGCACCCGGGATCGCCGGCTGCGCAACCGCCTCATCGAAGAGCACCGGCAGGTGGCCGAGCGGGTCGCCCGCCGGTTCCCGAACCGGAGCTTGCCGTGGGACGACGTGTTCCAGGTCGCCCAGCTGGGGCTGCTCAAGGCCGTCGACCGGTTCGACCCGGACAAGGGGTTCAAGTTCTCGACCTTCGCCGAGCCCACGATCAGCGGGGAGCTCAAGCGACACTTCCGCGATCACCTCTGGGACGTTCGGGTGCCGAGACGGGCCCACGACCTGCAACAGGCCGTCAAACGGGTCGTCGAGGAACTCACCCATGACCTCGACCGGGCACCGACCATCGCGGAGATCGCTCACCGGCTCGACGTGGAACCCGACGACGTGATGATGGCGATGGAGGCCGACTCGGCCCGTCGAGCGACGTCGCTGTCGGCGCCCGTGGGAACCGGCGACGCCGAAGGCGCTCCCCTCTCCGATCAGTTGGGTGGCGTCGACGCCAACCTCGAACGAGCGGCCGATCGGGTCACCCTGGTCGAGTTGGTCACCCAACTCCCCCAGCGGGAGCAGGAACTCATTCGTCTCCGCTTCGAGGAGAACCTGTCGCAGTCCGAGATCGGCGAGAGGCTGGGTGTCTCCCAGATGCACGTGTCGCGCCTGTTGCGGCGCACCCTCACCGACCTCCGGGCCCAGTTGGGTGGGCCCTGACCGGACCCGGAGGCAGCGGCGGGGTCCCGCGAACTCAGCAGGGTTGACCGTCGGGATCGACGGTGCGCACCGACAGGGCGCCGGTGCCGTCGAAGGTCTCGACTGCGGAGTCGAACACCTCGCGGTCGTCGTGGTGGACACCGACCACGACGCGTCCGTCGTCGAGGTCGAGCAGGGCCTGCTCCCATCCGGGGCTGGCGGGCGTGCCCGACACAGCGCCGGCGAATCCACCGACGCCGGTACCGGCCACGGCACCTCCAGCGGTGACGGCGAGGATGCCGGCTCCGAGAGCTGTTCCCACTCCGGGGATGGCGATGGCGATCGCCGTCCCGCCGAGCGCACCGGCCACCGCGCCGATGGCCGCACCCCGACCGACGTCTGATCCGACCTCGCTCAGCATCTCGCTGTCCTGGCGCACCGTGGCGTCCCTGGTCGACTCGTCGCCGGGATCGGTCGAGTCGGCATCGTCGAGCGCGAGGGCCGAGATGTGGGTTCCGTCGATCCCGGCTCGTTCGAGAGCGAGGATGGCGTCGCCGGCCTTGTCGGAGTCGTCATAGGTGGCGAAGACGTTGAACGCGCTGAGCGAGGGGAGCTCGGTCCGCTCGGGTGCCACCGGCTCCAGATCCTCGTCGGTGGTCGCCTCGGCGAGATCCTCGGCGACATCGTCGGTCTCTGGGGTGGGGTCGGTGTCGGACACCTGTGTCCTCCTCGTGTCTGGTTGACAGCTGTTCTCTTACCCGTGGGGGCGAGAGCTGAAAACCGCGGTGCGGCTGGGTCCCAGCCTACGGTCGGTCATCGATCGAGAACGGACCGGTCGACATCGGGCAGCGACTGACGGTCCTCGAGGACAGGCGCGAAGAGGTCACCGAGGTCGTCGACCCGGTCCAGGACCTCACCGGCGGTGAAGGCGAGGAGAGTTCCCCCGGCGAGGGTGGCGACCTCGTCCCAGTGAAGGGGAGTGGAGGCGGTCGGGTGCTCCCGACCCCGCAGTGAGTAGACCGCCACGGTGGTCTTGTGCTGGTGGTTCTGGCTCCAGTCGACGAACACCTTCCGCGTCCGAGCGGCCCGGGCCATGGTGGTGGTGACCTCGTTGGGGGTCTCGGCTTCGAGCTCGGCGCCGACGGTGAGCGCGTAGGCCCGGGTGTGCTCGTAGGTCGGGCGGGCCCGCTTCAGCCCGACCCGAGGAGCGCCGTTGAGGGGGACGTAGAGCTGGAGGCCCTTCGATCCCGACGTCTTGACCACGCCGGTCAGGTCGTCGTCGGCGAGACGTTCGGCGAGGCGTTCGGCCACCACGGCGCAGTGGGTCGCGTCGGTGCCGGGGCCGGGGTCGAGATCGAACACCATGGCGGTCGGGTGATCGGGGTCGGAGGCGACGTGGAGCGGGGCGTGGAGCTCGATGGCGCCGAGGTTGGCGGCCCACACGAGGCTGGGCGCGTCGTCGAGGACGCAGTAGTCGATGCCGTCCTCGCGCCCCTCGCCGGGCCCGGGGGCGGTGTCGACCCACTCGGGCCGGTGCGACGGGCACCGCTTCTCGAAGAACGAGCCGGCCTCGACGCCGTCGGGAAAGCGGCGGAGGGTGACGCCCCGGCCCGCCAGGTGTGGGGTGAGGACCGAGGCGACCCGGGCGTAGTAGTCGATCATGTCGCCCTTGGTGAACCCGGTGGCCGGATAGAGCACCTTGTCGAGGTTCGACACGCTGAGGCGGCGACCTTCGAAGGTCACGCTGGTGCGGGAGCTCACCGGGCCGGTCCCATCAGGCGGACTTGCGGGCCGGGGCCTTCTTCGCCGACGCGGCCTTCCTCTTGGCCGGGGCCTTCTTGGCGGGAGCCTTCTTCGCCGGGGCCTTCTTCGCCGACGCCGCCTTTCTCTTGGCGGGGGCCTTCTTCGTCGCGGCCTGGCGCTCCGCGGGGGCCTCTTCCCCGGCGTCGGACGATGAGCTCGGGTGGCGCCCCTTGGCGGTGCGCCGACCCTCGACGCTCGCCTCGAGAGCCGCCATGAGGTCGACGACCTCGCCGCCGCTGTCGCCACCCTCAGAGGTGGTGACGATCTCGTCGTCGCCCGCGGCCTTGCGTTCGAGGAGCGCGAGGACCCGTTCGCGATGGGTGTCCTCGTACTTCTCGGGCTCCCACTCGGCGACGAGCGATTCGACGAGCTGGTCGGCGAGTGCGCGCTCACGATCGGAGACCTCGAGCCCGTCGAGCGCGTCGAAGCCGGGGAGCTCGGACGGGTCGACCAACTCGTCGGCCCAGTTCATCGTCGACATGACGAGCCGGCCGTCGACGGAACGGATGGCCCCGAGCTGCTGGCGGGATCGCATGACGAACCGGGCGATGGCCACCCGACCGGCCTCGGCGAGGGTCTCGGCCAGCAAGGCATAGGGCTTGGCGGTCGACGGGTCGGGAGCCAGCCAGTAGGCCTTGTCGAACATCACCGGATCGATGTCGGCCAGGTCGACGAACTCCTCGATGTCGATCGTGTGCTCGGACTTGGGGTCGAGGGACTCGAGCTCGGAGTCGTCGACGAGGACGTACTCACCGGACCGGACCGCGTAGCCCTTGGCGATGTCGGAGCGCTCGACCTCGGAACCGTCGGCTTCTGATACCAGTCGTTGACGGACACGCGACCCGGTGCGTCGGTCGATCTGGTTGAACCGCACCGACTTCGACGACACCGCGGTGAAGAGCTTCACGGGGATGCTGACGAGACCGAAGCTGATCGATCCACTCCACACGGCTCGGGGCATCGTGACCTCCTGATGACGGGGCCGCTCCGGCGCGGCCGAACGATCCCCTACCCCTGGCGCCGATCGCGACACCTTGTCGTGTCCTGTCGGCACATGTCGAGCGGGCTTGAGCGACCGTGACCCCGGGTAGGTCCCGCACATGAACAATGCCAGCATCCCCGACCCGATTCCGCAACCCCCGCCGCCGCCGGTCGACCCCCCGCCGACCGAGCCGCCGCCTCCGGTCGAACCACCGGCCGAACCCGGTCCGGGGCCGGCGCCCGACCCGGCACCCCCCGTTCCCGACCCTGACCCCCTCTGACCCTTCTGTGACAGGAGTCCCGGGTTTGCCTCTCGACCGGCGGGGGTAAGCCCAAACCCGAACAGTCACGATCGATCCGACGGATCCCGACCCCTGAGGTTCACGATGTCGCCACCCACCGGCACCCAGGGCTCGTCGCCCGGGTACGGGCGCGACCCGATGGACACTCCACTGCTCGCTGTACTCCGCCGCTACGAACAGGACGGCTACACGGGCCAGTTCGACGCACGAGAAGGCGCAATCGTGCATTGCTTCTCCTGCGGATCCGACGGCCCCGCCACGACCTGTCGCCACGGAGCAGTCCGGAGGCTCGAAGGGGCCTCGGACCCCGCCGACATGCTCGCGGTGATCCCCGTGCGATGCCCAGAGTGCGATGTCCTGGGCGTCGTCGTGGCGAACTACGGGCCCGAGGCCACCGTGGCCGATGCCGAGGTTCTCACCGCTCTCGAGCGGGGGGAGTCCCGCCCGGCTCCAGTCGTCACCCCGGGTACCGACTCTGGCCCTGGCGCGGCGAAGGAGGATGGATGAGTGCGCAAGCTCCGTCCCGCCCGTTCGATGAACCGTTCGATCGACGGCCCCGCCCTCGCGACAGGACTACGACCGTGAAGACGGGACGGCGCCTCGAAGCTCGCTTTCCCGCCTTGATCGACTCCGTTCCGACCGCTCGACACCGTGTCGCCCGCTGGTTGTCCGGTGCCCGTGTCGACCCCGAGATTCGCGACGAGCTCGCCCTGGTGGTCACCGAGTTGGTCACCAACGCCATCGAGGCGTCGCCGGGTCCAGGGTCTGAGGTGGAGGTCTCCGGCCGGTTCGAGAGAGGCCAAGCAGAACTCGACGTCGTGCTCGCCGTACGCGATCACGGCACCGGATTCGCCTCCAACGGCGAGCCCAAGCTTCCGGCTCCCGGGTCGGTGCGGGGCCGTGGCCTTCCGATCGTCAACGCTCTGATGGACACGTTGACCGTCGCTCGGGAGCAGGACTGGACCGTGGTCGAGGTCACGCGTTCGCTCCCGCTCTCCGGTCGCTGACGGCACGTCTGTCACCAGGTCCCGTGGCCCCCGGCTCCGCCCGCCGGGGGTCACGGACAATTCGCCGAAACCCTGTTCGGGCCCGATCCACGGCCGATCACCCCCATGGAGGACGGTGCACCTTTCGGCTCCATAGGGTGCGGGTGCACTGACACGTGACACGAGACACCATGATCAATCGTCGAATGGGGGAGCGAGTCTTCCCAACCGATCTGACCGTGGCGTGGTGTCCCCCCGGAACGAAGGTGGGCTCCCGCCGGGCCAGTAAGCAGCCCAAGGTCGCACGCATCGTCGACATGTCCCAGACCGGGGCTCAGGCCATTGCCGAGGACGACGACCGAGTCCACCGGGGCAGCACGGTGACGATCATCCTCGCCGACGTACCGTGCGAGGCGCGGATCCGCTGGATCGGCCCGACCAACGTGGCGGGGGTGTCGGCCTACGGCATCGAGTTCCTCGGCCAGTCGCGCGCCTTCGCCGACGCACTCGTCGAGGTGTTCCGCGAGTGCTACGCCCGAGACGGCCTGGAGCTGCGCCCCCCACCGGTGGAGCGCCGCACCGGGTGGTGACCCCGCCGTTCGCCCCAACCCGAGAGGGGTTGTCGGATGGGGCGGCCGATGCCCTACACTCGGACATCCTGCGCTCGTAGCTCAGCTGGATAGAGCATCTGACTACGGATCAGAAGGTCGGGAGTTCGAATCTCTCCGAGCGCGCTGGCAGTCCCCGGTCACGACTGTGGTCGGGGACTCGTCGCGTGGGGGCTGGAGCAATCGCCCGCCGAGAACGATCGGG
>SKKL01000087.1 GCA_007121465.1 Acidimicrobiales bacterium
AAGGTGGTCGAGACTGGGGGCCGACATGACGAACTCGAGGCGCAACGGGGGGCTCATCGGATCATTCTCCCGCCCGCCAGCGGTCGAGCTGGCGACGTTCTCGCTTGGTCGGTCGCCCGGTCCCACGCTCGCGGAGCAGCGTCGGGGTGCGGTCGCGTTCGGGCACCGGCGGCGAGTGGTCGTCGAAGCACTCCTGGGCGATCGGCGCTCCCACCCGCTTGTCGATCACCCGCCGGACGTCGACGACGCGCTCCCGGCCGTGGACCCGAGCCTCGACCCGATCGCCGACGGTCACCTTCGTCGCCGGCTTGGCCGGACGACCGTTCACCGCGACGTGCCCGCCCTTGCACAGGTCGGTGGCATCGGACCGGGTCTTCACGAGTCGGACGGCCCAGAGCCAACGGTCGATGCGGGTGTCGTCCACGCCTCCAGTGTGCCCGCTGGCGTGACGCGGACGAGGCAGCCTCCTTAGGGGCTGCCTCGTCCGGGTGACCTGTGCGAGTCGCTGAGGTCAGCCCTCGGTCACGACTTCCTTGTGGTGGTGACGGATGCCGAGGAGCACCAGGACCACCATCAGGCCGGCGGCGATGAAGGCGCCGATGGCTGCGTAGCCGGCGATCTGGCCGACGGTGCCCCAGGCGTAGGCGGTGAGCAGCAGGCCTCGGAGGGTCTCACCCTTGAACATCGTGTCCCGCTCGGCGGTGATGGCAGCGGCCTCCTCCTGCAAGGCGGCGAGCTCGGCTTCGCTGGCGCCGGACTCCTCGGCCTCGGCGACGGCGGCCCGGGCAGCTCGCTCGGGGCCTCCGAGCTCGGCGTAGGTCATCTCGCCGAGGTGACCGTCGATGAAGCTGGCGTAGGCCTCGGCGGCCGAGCCGGTCTCGACGGCTTGGCCGGCCCACGGCAGCAGGTCGGTGCGACCCTCGGCCTCGAGGGCCTCGGCCGGCGGGAAGGTGATGTTCTGGGAGGAGAGCTCGCCCCGGACGTAGTCGTCGGAGAAGTTGGCGCCCCAGGTGAGGAGGCCACCGGCCACGAGAAGGACGGCGGCGGCAAGAGCGCCGAGGCTGATGAAAACGGTGTCGATGGTGCGGCGCTTGAGGACGATGACCGGCCCTGTTCCGGTGTCCGGGGACTCGGTGACGGCGTCGCGGGTGTCGGTGGTCATGTGGGCTCCTTGCGATGATGAGGCCCTGTTGGCCTCTGCCGACCACCGTAGGAATTTGAACTATCACGGACAGGGGCCCGAAAGTCCCGACCCGAGGGGCCCTTGTGCACATCCCGTTCACACCGGAACCGGCCCCGATGCTCAGTCCGAGGGGCGCCCGAGGTACGGCGCGTCGCCGAACGAGAAGATCCCGCCGTCGCTCGCGGCGAGCCAGTAGCCGGCGCCCGTCGGGCTGGGCTCCATGGCGACGATCGGCTGGTTCAACCGGATCGCCCCCGTCGACCCGTAGAACCGCGCATCACCGAACGCAAAGATCCCACCGTCGCTCGCGGCGAGCCAGTAGCCCCTCCCCGACGGCGTCGACGCCATCCCCACGATCGGCCGGTGCAACCGCATCGCGCCCGTCGACCCATAGAACCGCGCATCACCGAACGCGAAGATCCCACCATCAGACGCCACCAACCAATAACCGCTCCCCGACGGCGTCGGTGCCATTCCCACCACGGGGTGGTTGAGGCGGATGCCCGACACATCCCCTCGTTGCGTCGCCGTGCCGAACGCGCGGACCCGTCCGCGCTGGCTGACCAGCCAGTAGCCCCGGCCGATGTCGGTCTGGCTGCGGGCCGCCATGTCGACCCACTGGTCGGTCACGGGACCGATCTGGAGGCGTCCACCGGCACCCCGGCTGACCTCCTCGACCGCCATGCGGCGCTGGCCCTGCGTCGTGCACGTCCCGGCGGAGACGCACTGCGGGTAGGCCGGGTAGCTCGTGTACGGGGCGTTCCAGTAGTGGTACGCCATCTGCAGGCGCCCTCCGCGGTCGACGAACGCCGAGGGGCCACCAGGACCGAGCCGGTCGCCCCGGCTCGCCAAGAGGGGCCGGTCGGTCGACTGCTTGTGGCAGGGACCGGTGACCGACGCGCACTCGGCATAGCCGATGGCGTAGTTCGCCGATGCGTGCTCGTTGGCGGAGTAGAAGAGGTAGAGCCTGCCCTCGTGGCGAACCATCGAGGGGTTCTCGATCACATTTCCCTCCCAGGCGAGGCTGGTCCTCAACAGCTCGACCTTCTGGGAGCCGCCGGCGAACCCCAGCCCGTCGGGGCGCAGCCTCCGCACCCAGATCCGAGTGGGCGTCTGGCCCGGGATCCCCTCGCTCTTCCAGAGGAGCCAGGGCGTCCCGTCGGAGTCGACGAAAGGTGCGGGGTCGATCGATCCCGCGGGGTCGGGATCGCAGACGAGTGGTCCGGTGCTGTCATCACGGAACGGCCCCAGCGGCGACGACGACACGGCGACCGAGATGCAGAACCGACCCGGATCGCCGAGCGTGTGCCGCACCGTGTAGTACGCGACGTACCGACCGCCGATCCGCTCCACGCCCGGCGCCCACACCTCCTTGGTGAGCCGGCCCCCCGTCGGGCGGTCGGCGCCCCACGCCGCCGGATACGGGAGCGCGTCGTTGAAGTAGCGGTCGCTGTTGAGCGGGGGACCCGGGTCGTAGGCCGGTCGCGCCGTCCAGGTGCGGAGGTCGGTGGAGGTGGCGACCGGGAGGTACGCGCCGCCCGTCGCGGTCGCGTACGCGTAGTAGGTGTCGCCGACCACGAGGACGTCGGGGTCGGGGAAGTTCCCGGAGTAGGGCTTCGACGGCTCGAACCAGGGAGCGCCGGGGTACGCCTCCGCCTGGTCAGGAGCGAGGGAGACGATCGAGACGAGGAGCGCGGCAAGGACGAGGAGCCGAACGGACAGCGAGATGGACGGACGCATCTCCGTCTACTTCGGCACCCGGTGTGGCCGACCTGAGGTGATGCCCGTCTCGTCCTAGGCCGTCAGGGGGTCCCCCAACCTCCCCCGCCGGGCGTGAGCATCCGCAGTACGTCACCGGACTGAAGGCGGAGCGTGCACTTGTCGGGGAGGCGCTCGGCTCGGGTTTCGTCGCCGCCGGGCACCAGCCAGTTCTCTCCGACAGCTCCAGGTCCGCCGCCAGCCAGTCCCCACGGCTGGCTCACCCGCCGCTCGGTGATGAGCGACACGGTCACGTCCTCGAGCATCTGCAGGTCGCGCTCGATGCCGTCACCCCCGGAGTGGAGTCCCGATCCCCCGCTCTCGCGGCGCAGCCGATAGCGCAGCACCCGCATCGGGAACGCCCGCTCGAGCGCCTCGATCGGGGTGTTCTTGGTGTTGGTCATCGCCGTGTGGACCCCGCTCATCCCCGGATGCCACGGCGATCCGCCCTGGCCGCCGCCGACGGTCTCGTAGTACACCCAGCCCGTTCCGCCGATGAGGAGGTTGTTCATCGTCCCCTGCGATGCTGCCCCCACACGACCCGGAACCATCTGGGCGAGGGCACCGAGGCACACGTCGGCCACCCGCTGGCTGACCTCGACGTTGCCGGCCCCCACCGCGGCCGGCGGAAGGGCGGCCACGATCGATCCCGCCGGCGCCGCCACCTCCACGGCACGAAACGCACCGCCGTTGGCTGGGATCGTCGGATCGAGCACCGCCCGGAGAGCGAACGCCACCGACGACACCGTGACAGCCTCGACCGCGTTGACGTTGCCCCGCCGTTGGGAGTCGGTGCCGTCGAAGTCGAACCGGACCCGGTCGCCCTGCACCTCGACCGCCACCTGGATCCGGGCCGAGGTCTGCTGATCATCGGCCGCCCCGGTGGAGTCGACCACGTCGGCGAAGGTCCACCGACCGTCGGGCAGCTCGGCCAGGGCGGCCCGCATCCGCCGCTCGCCGTAGTCGATCACCTCGTCGAGAAGTTCGTCGGCGAACGCGGCGAGGCGTTCGACCCCGAGGGCGTTGGCCCCCACCTGGGCGTCGAGGTCCCCTGCCCGTTCGGCCGGGGTGCGGGAGTTGGCGAGGATCAGACCCCGCAGGCCGTCGTCGAGCAGGGTCGGAGGGATCCGCAAGCCCTCCTGGTAGATCTCGACGGCATCGGCGGGGATCGACCCCGGAGCAGCGCCGCCGACATCGGCGTGGTGGGCACGGTTGGCGGCGAAACCCACCAGCCGTCCGTCGACGACGCACGGGGCGACGAGAGTGATGTCGTTCAGGTGGGTTCCCCCGGCGAAGGGGTCGTTGAGCACCACCTGGTCGCCGGGGCCGAGGCGGTCACCGAAGGCCTCGAGAGCAGCGGTGACGCTGGCCGGCATCGACCCGAGGTGCACCGGGATGTGTTCGGCCTGCACGAGCAGCTCGCCGGTGGCGGTGAACAGCGCAGCGGAACAGTCGGCCCGTTCCTTGATGTTGGGGCTGAACGCCGAGCGCCGGAGCACCGCCCCCATCTCCTCGGCCACACCGGTGAGCCGCGAGACGAGGACCTGCAGGGCCGCGGGGTCGAGGCTCATGAGGACCTCCGCATCACCAGGGCACCGCCGACTCCCGGCTCGGTCTGCCACCCGTCGGGAACCCAGGTGGTGCAGTCGGGGTCGGCGAGCACCGCGGGGCCGACCACCGTGCCGGTCGGCCGGTCGATCGGCGGGAGGTCCTCGATCGAGAGCGGCGCGGGGGTCGCGGCGGTGGCTCGGAGCGCGACGACCTCGATCGGGTCGCCCGGCCGGGCGTGACCGTTCCGTCGGCGGTGCTCGGCCTCGAACTCCGAGACCGAGCCGACGGTGAGCTCGTGGCTCTGACCCGCGTACCGGCAGTCGACCGCGGTGGTGACCGTCGCGTTGCCTCCGAGGAGGTCCGCCGCCTCGGAGGCGAGCTCGGAGAGGGCGGCATCGAGGCCGCGGTGATCGGCGGGGTCGGGCCACGATCGCACGAGGTCCCGCTGGGTGGGGGCGGTGAGGATGCCGGCGGCCGACAGGACACCGGCCCGGGCGGGGACGATCACGGTGCCGATGCCGAGGGCCTCGGCGAGCGATGCCGCGTGCAGCGGTCCGGCCCCGCCGAAGGCCACCAGCGCGAGGCTCCGGGGGTCGACACCCCGTTCGACGGTCACCCGCCGCAATGCCCGCTCCATGTTGGCGTCGACCACTGCGAGGACACCGTCGGCCGATACCCCGGCCCGGTCGAGCGCGGCGACAGCCGCCGCCCGGTCGAGGGCGATCCCTCCGAAACGGGCGTCGGCCGGAATGCGGCCGGCGACCAGGTTGGCGTCGGTGACCGTCGGCTCGGTCCCACCTCGCCCGTAACAGGCCGGGCCGGGCTCGGCGCCCGCCGACCGGGGGCCGACCACCAGCGCTCCCCCCGGGTCGATCGAGGCGATCGACCCTCCCCCGGCTCCGATGGTCTCCACGTCGAGAGCCGGGAACCGCACCGTGAACCCGGCGACCTCGCGTTGGGCGGCGGGCGCGGGGCGGCCCCCGAGGATGAGGCACACGTCGGTGCTCGTTCCCCCCATGTCGAGGGTGACCGCATCGTCGAACCCGTGGGCACTGGCCACCGCGGCGGCCGCCCGAACCCCGCCGGCGGGCCCCGACAGCAGCAACGAGGCGGGGAGCTCGGCGGCGGTGGCGGCGGGGACGAGTCCGCCGGCGGAGGTCATCACGAGGACCTCCTCGGCGCTGCGGGACAACCCCGTGAGGTAGGTCCGGAGGCGGGGCCGAAGCGCGGTGTTGATGACGGTGGTGACGGTCCGTTCGTACTCTCGGAACTCCGGGGACACCTCGTGGGAGCAGCACACGTCGTGGCCGTCCCGCTCCAGGGCCGCGGCGATCGCCCGCTCGTGGGAAGGATCGAGGTCGGCGTGCAACAGGCACACGGCGACCGCGTCGACGTCGGCACCACCGAGGATGTCGCCGGCCACGACCGGCCGGATCGCCGTGCCGTCGGGTCCGAGACGTCCCGATGCCTCGAACCGCAGCGAGCGAGGCACGAGCGGCTCGGGACGCCTCGCTGCCGGGTCATACAGAGACGGACGGTCCTGGCGGGCGATCTCGATCACGTCGGCGAGCCCACCGGTGGTCACCAGCGCAACCGCGGCAAGGCGCCGCTCGAGCAGGGCATTGGTGGCGACGGTGGTCCCGTGGGTGAGGGTGAGCCCCGATACGGTCGCCGCCAGCTCGGCCAGACCGGTCCTCACCGCGTCGCCCGGATCATCGGGTGTGGACGGAACCTTCAGAACGCGCCCGTCGCCGCCGACCAGATCGGTGAAGGTTCCCCCGGTGTCCGATCCGATCCGCATCGGACGCCACCGTAGCGGCCACCACCTGCCATGATCCCTGACGGTCATCTGGGCGGCGGCCGCGTTGCCACCCACCATGAACGATCCCGACCCCCCCTCCTCCTCGGCCAAGCGCCGCCGTGTCTTTGGTCGCCGTCGCGCTCCGGTGGACGATTCCGACTCGGTCGACATCAACAGCGAGGCCACCCACGACTGGTGGGCCGGTCGGGAGACCCTCGACCACCTGGTCGCGCCCAAGGCCCGAGGCGCCCGGGCCCGCCGCGACGAAGCCGAGGCCAAGACCGCCGAGGCCGCCGAAGCCAAGGCGGCCGAAGCCGTCGCCGATGACCCGCGAACCGGGGCCCGCGCGGCTCCGGCCACCGACCGTTCTGCGCCCTCGGCCCACATTCCGAACGACCCTGCGCCGGACCCGGGACCGAGCCCCTCGGGAGCATCCTCCTGGCGTCCAGAGGACGTGTTCGACTGGGACGAGGCCGAGTCCGCCACCGACGGCTCCGGACCCACCCCCTGGGACATCCTCGGGCTCACCTCGGCCGCGTCGTGGCAGGAGATCACCCGCCGCCACAAGGACCTGGCCAAGACGCACCATCCCGACCGGGTGTCCCTCGCCGACGCCCCCTCGAAGGAGCGCGCCGCCGAGCGCATGTCCGAGATCAACGCCGCGTTCAGCGAGCTTCGTCGCATCTACCGCCTGACCGGGTCGCTGTGACCCCCGACCGGGCGCGCCCGATCCACCCCGTCGATCGGTAAGACTGGTCCGATGGCCGAGACTCGAACCAACCCCGGCAGGGGTGACCTTCCTCTCGGGACGCGTCCCTTCACGTTCCTCGTCGCACTCATCGTGGTCGGCGCGTTCGCGCTGGTGTCGGGGACGTGGCTGGCCAACCTGGTCGGCGCAGGCATGATCCAAGGTGGTCCGGACCTCACCGACGTCCCCGAGGTCGTCGGCTCCCAGGAGCAAGAGGCCATCGCGGCCATCGAGGAAGCCGGACTCACCGCCGAGGTCGTCACCGCGGTGAACGTCAATGTCCCTCCGGGTGAGGTCGTCTCCCAACGACCGCTCGCCGGCGAGAGGGTCGACGCAGGCTCGTCGGTCGAGATCATGGTGAGCGTCGGAGACGAGTGGGCTCGGGTACCCGACCTCCGAGGCTCGCCCAACCAGGAGCTGTACCTGCTGCTCGCCGCCTACGGTCTCATCCTCGGCGAGGTCACCTACGAGGAGAGTGACGCCGCGGCCGACGAGGTCCTCCGTCAGGATCCCGTCGCCGGCGAACTGCTCGAGATCGGCGGCGCGGTGAACGTCGTGCTGTCCTCGGGCCCGCCGCTGGTCCCCGTCCCCGACGTGCGCGGCGAGGAAGAAGCCGACGCCATCCGCGCCCTGCGCGACGCCGGCTTCACTCCACAGGTGCGCGAGGGCTTCTCCGAGTGGATCGGACGAGGCCAGGCCATCGCCACCCAGCCGGGTGCCGGCGAGGAGGCCGAGCGGGGCTCGGTGGTGGTGGTCTTCATCTCCGAAGGCCGTCCGCCGACGACCCGACCCCCGGCGACCCAACCCCCGACCACCACGACGACCCAACCCGACGACGACGGTGGCGGCACCACGACGTCGACGACCTCGACCACGACGACCACCACCACCACGACGACCACGACCACCACCGAGGCCAACGGCAACAACAACGGCAACAACAACTGACCGGGGCCGCCGAACGGGCGGGTCCGAGCTCAGTCGGTGGGCGGCTCGAGGTACCAGACGTCGTCGCCCAGGTGATCCTCGAGGCTCGACGCCAGGCGCGCGAGGCTCCGGTCGGCCGGGTCCCACACCAGGATCGCCGAGGCCACGTTTCGGGCCAGCCAGGCGTCGCGCCGGGCCAGCGCGGCACCTGCCGCCTGGGCGGATCCGGGCACCTTCTGTTCCAGGGTGACGACCGCTGCGGCCCCGTCGACGAGGTCGGTGAACTGCCGGCGCGACTCCGGTGGCCACCGACTGTCGGGGTCGGGGTAGGGCAACACGGCGACGAGGGGAAGCCCGACCTGGCGCGCCGCCTCGGCGCCGAGTTGTTCGGCACCGAGCCTCAGACCCGACACGACCACCAGCTCGGGGTCGAGCTCGCGCCGGGCCGCGAGGATGTCGGCGATCGAGGACCGGACCGCGCGGGCGATGGCGTTGTCGCCGTAGCCGCCGAGCTCGGGGGGACGATGGCCGAACACGGCCAGGCCGTGGTCACCGATGGGGAGGGCGGGCAGGCGACCGTCGCGTCGGGTTCCGGCATGGGCAGCGCCGGCCGCGCCGGTGGCATCGGTCGGCAGCTTCGACACGTCGGGCAGGACCGAGCCGGACCGGCCTCGCTGCT
Source organism: Acidimicrobiales bacterium (assembly GCA_007121465.1). Lineage (GTDB taxonomy): Bacteria > Actinomycetota > Acidimicrobiia > Acidimicrobiales > SKKL01 > SKKL01. Next base: position 8,648 of record SKKL01000087.1, read on the forward strand.
CGGCAGCTGCCGCGACGGCCAACCGGTCGGCGATGTCGTTCATGGGGTCACCGCCGTGACCCTTCACCCATCGGAAGGTGACGTCGCCCCGCTCGCGCACCAGATCGATGAAGGGCTCCCACAGGTCGCGGTTGGCGACCGGCTCCTTCTTGGAGTTCTTCCAGCCTCGCTTCAGCCACCCCTCCCACCAGCGGTCCCGGAAGCAGTTGACGACATAGGTGGAGTCCGACACCACCTCGATCGGCTCACGGGCCGCGCGAACCGCCTCGTAGGCCGCGGTGATCTCCATCCGCTGATTCGTGGTGTGGCTCTCGGCGCCGCTCGCCCATGCGCCATCGGCACGCGCCCAGGCCCATCCTCCCGGTCCGGGGTTACCGCTGCAGGCGCCGTCGGTGTAGGCCTCGAGGGTCATCGCCGCCGAGCATGTCACACCTTCGAGGTCCCGCTGGTCGAACCTCGGTGACCCACGTCGCAGCCCTGCCGATCTCGGTAGGGTGAACACCGCCTGCGTGTCTCCCCCCACCACGAAGGAACCCTCTGCATGATCATCGACGGCTTCGTCCAGCAGCTCCCCGACATCGACCCCACCGAGACCGAGGAGTGGATGGCGTCGCTCGACGCAGTGGTCAGCACCCACGGTCCGACCCGCGCTCGCTACCTGCTGTCCAAGCTCCTCATCCGGGCCCGCGAGCTGCAGGTCGGCGTGCCGGCCAGCGTCTCGACACCCTATGTGAACACCATCCCCACCGAGGAGGAGCCCTGGTTCCCCGGCGACGACGACGTCGAGCGTCGGATCCGTCGCTTCATCCGGTGGAACGCGGCGGTGATGGTGATCAAGGCCAACGAGGCGGCCGACGGCATCGGCGGCCACCTGTCGACCTTCGCGTCGTCGGCTTCGCTGTACGAGGTCGGGTTCAACCACTTCTTCCGGGGCAAGGAGAGCGGCCCGGCCGGTGACCAGGTGTACTTCCAGGGCCATGCCGCGCCCGGCATCTACGCCCGCGCCTACCTCGAGGGTCGGCTCACCGAGTCAGAGCTCGACCGGTTCCGGCGCGAGATCGGCGGCGGCGGCCTGTCGTCGTACCCCCACCCGCGGCTCATGCCCGACTTCTGGGAGTTCCCGACCGTGTCGATGGGGCTGGGTCCCATCAACTCGATCTACCAGGCCCGCTTCAACCGTTACCTGCACCATCGCCGCATCGACGACACGTCGCGGAGCCGGGTGTGGTGCTTCCTCGGCGACGGCGAGGTCGACGAGCCCGAGACCCTCGGGTCCATCTCGCTCGCGGCACGCGAACGCCTCGACAACCTCGTGTGGGTCGTCAACTGCAACCTGCAGCGTCTCGACGGCCCGGTCCGGGGCAACGGCAAGATCATCCAGGAGCTCGAAGCGATCTTCCGCGGTGCGGGCTGGAACGTCATCAAGGTGGTGTGGGGCTCCCGGTGGGACGAGCTGCTCGCCCGCGACGTCGACGGGGTGCTGCTCAACCGGATGAACGAGACCGTCGACGGCGAGTTCCAGCGCTACGCGGTCGAGTCGGGCGACTACATCCGTGAGCACTTCTTCGGCCCCGACCCGCGCCTGCGCAAGCTGGTCGAGCATCTCAGCGACGACGACCTGCAGTCCCTGCCCCGAGGTGGACACGACCACCGCAAGCTCTACGCCGCCTACCGGGCCGCCACGGAGCAGGAGGGGGCGCCGACGGTCATCCTCGCCAAGACGGTGAAGGGGTGGACACTCGGGCCCGACGTCGAGGGTCGCAACGCCACCCACCAGATCAAGAAGATGACGATGCAGCAGCTCC
>SKKL01000248.1 GCA_007121465.1 Acidimicrobiales bacterium
GAGCTCGGTCGCATCGGTCGGTTCCAGCTCGAAGCCGCCATCCAATCGGCTCACTGCGCCCGGCGCACGAGCGGCACCACCGACTGGTCCGCGCTGCGCTCGCTCTATGCCGCGCTGGTGGAGGTCGCTCCCACGCTCGGGGCGCAGGTGTCTCGGGCGGTGGTGGTGGGCGAGACCGACGGTCCCCATGCGGGGCTCGCGCTGCTCGACGAGCTCGACGAGGAGGCAACCGCTCGTTACCAGCCGGCATGGGCCGCGAGGGCCCACTTGCTCGACCGGGCCGGCGATCACGCACGCGCCGCCGAGGCGTTCGACAAGGCGATCTCGCTCACCACCGACCCCGCTGCCCGAGCCCACCTCGAGAGCCGTCGCAGCTCAGCCCCTGAGGAACCGTAGGAGCGGCCTCCGGATCCGAATGGGGGGCGCTCGATCGCGGACCTTCGCCCCTGTCGTCGGCCCGGCGGTCGGTAGATCCTGATCGTGGGCCGGATCCCCGGTAAGGAGGTACAGCTGTGGTCGCTACTGACCGCTCGACGCGATACCACTACGAGTCGCCGGAGTTCACTCGTGTCGTCAACCTCTCCGACGCGGTGTTCGCCATCGCCCTCACCCTGTTGGTGTTGACCCTCGAGGTTCCTCGCGTCCCTGCCGGCGAGCTAGCCGGGGCTCTCGCCGATCAACGACCGCAGATGGTCGCGTTCGCCCTCGCCTTCCTTCTGGTGGCGAATGTCTGGTGGCAGCATCACCGGTTGATCGCCACCCTCGAGTACCTCGATCCAGGGATGATCGCGATCAACATCGCTGCCCTGGCGGGCGTGGCCCTCGTGCCGTTCCCCACCAACCTGGTCGGCTTCGCGCCTCGTGAGCAGGTGGCGGTGCTGAGCTTCATCGGCTTGTTCATCGTCCTGTCGGTCTTGTGGGTCTGCATGATCCTGCGAGCCCACGCCCTGGACCTGTGGCAACGCCCCATGACCGCCGAGACCTACCGGTGGCTGCTGGCCGACTGGATGGCGAGCATCTCTGTGGCCGTGACCGCCTTCGTGGTGGCGATCTGGGCTCCGACCGCCGGCTTGGTCCTCATCGCCCTCGCCTCGGTCGCGGTGGGCGTGGTCATGGGCCGGGTGGGACCGCCCGAGCGCAAGGCCTGGTTCTGAGGATCGGCCGGTCGCGGCGCGAGTGATCCGCCGGGTCAGGAGCGGAAGGTGCCGGGGGTGGACCCGGTCTCTGCCTTGAACGACGCGACGAACGAGCTCGGGGTCGAGTAACCGACCGCGTGCGCCGTCTCGGTCACGGTGGTGCCGTCGGCGAGAAGCTCGAGAGCCCGCAGTGCCCTGGCCCGTCGATGCCAGGCCGCCAAGGTCAGGCCGGTCTCGCCCCGGAAGCGACGCTCCAAGGTGCGTCGGCTGGCGCCGACGACTGCTGACAGCCCGTCGATCGACCGGGCCGGATCGTCGAGCAAGGTCGCCGCCGCGTCACGGGCGCGAGGATCGATCGGCATGGGCAAACGAAGGGGCGAAGCCGGGAGCGCGTCGAGCTGGTCGAGCAGCACGGTGAGCAACGCCCGGTCCCCGTCACTCCGCAACTCGAGCGGGCACACCGACACGACGTGGTCCACCAGTTCTCGGGCGAGGGGAGTGAGGTCGAGCACCCGAGCGTCGTCGGGCAGTCGGCGCAGATCCTCATCCAGGTACAGGGTCCGAACGGCGGTGCGTCCCCGCGTCTGCACGGTGGCGGGCTGGCCGCCCGGCAACCACAGCGCTCGACGGGCCGGAACCACCCAGGTGTCGGTCGAGGTGCGCACGGTCATGGCACCGGTCACCGTGCACAACAGCTGATCCCATCCCGAGTCGACAGGGATCGCCGCGCGCCCCGCGGGTTGCGTGACTGCGTAGCCCCGCACCGCGGGTTCGTGGCGGGTTTTCGACATTAGATGTCAGAGTATCGGAGGTGCGTCGTGTGGGCTCGGGCGGAGACTGGTGGCATGTCGAACCTCACGCACTTCGCCATCAACGCCGACGACGTCGAGGCCACCCGCACCTTCTACGAGCGGGCCCTCGGTTGGACCTTCCACCCGTGGGGGCCGCCCGGCTTCTACCAGATCCAGACCGGACCCGACGACGCCCCCGGTGTGGGAGGCGCCATGCAACAGCGACGCGAGTTGGTCGCCGGGACGCCGACGGTCGGTCTCGAGGTGACCTTCGAGGTCGACGACCTGAGCGTGGCGTCCGACGCGGTGGTCGAGGCGGGCGGCGAGACGCTCATGGATCGCTTCACGATCGACGGCGTCGGCCACCTCATGTTCTTCCGCGACCCGTCCGGCAACGCCATCGGGCTGATCGAGTACCTGCCCGGCGCGGCCCGCCGGAGCTCCTAGCTCTCCCAGAGAATCTGCCGTCGTCGGGAGTCGCTTCTCGGTCAGTGTCACACCCCTTCACTACAATCGAACACATGTTCGATCCCGACGCAATCGCCGGTGAATTGGAGAGGGTTGTCGCCGAGGTGGACCCGGCCGCGCTCGATGGCGAGGGGGCGGTCCGACTGTGCGATGCGTTCGATCGGATCGAGCGGTTGGCGGCGGCGGGCAAGGCGCTGGTGGCGGCCCGGGTCGAGGAGACCGGGGCGTGGCGGGGGTCGGGGGCGCGTGACGCCGTCGGGTTCCTCGCGGCTCGTAGCCGCTGTTCGCGGGCTCGGGTGCGCGACGGGCTCGCCGCGACCGCGCA
>SKKL01000023.1 GCA_007121465.1 Acidimicrobiales bacterium
ACCTTCCAGCCGCTGCTCTACCAGGTGGCCACCGCCGGGCTGAACCCGGCCGACATCGCCCACCCCATCCGCGGGGTCCTGCGCACCCAGCGGAACGCCACGGTTGTCCAGGCGACGGTCGCCGGGGTCGATTGGGAGGCCTCGACGGTCGAGGTGCTCGACGACGACGGAGAGACCAGGACCTGGGAGTTCGACCATCTCGTCATCGCCGCCGGATCGAGCCCACACTTCTTCGGTGTCCCCGGCGCCGAGACCTGGTCCTTCCCGCTGTACTCGCTCGACGATGCCACCGCGTTGCGCAACCACGTGCTGTCGCGCTTCGAGGCGGCCGACGCGCGTCCCGAGCTGATCGAGGACGGGGCGCTGACCTTCGTCGTCGTCGGCGGGGGCCCGACCGGAGTGGAGACGGCGGGGGCACTCGCCGAGTTGTTCCACAGCGTGTTGCGTCGGGACTTCCCCTCGCTCGACGTCAGCCGGGCCCGGGTCGTCCTGGTCGAGATGGTCGACGCGGTGCTTCCCCCCTTCTCGCCACAGTCGCAGTGGCACGCCCACGATGCCCTGCGCGAGCGGGGCGTCGAGCTCGTGTTCGGCGAGTCGGTCGCCGAGGTCGACCAGCACCGGGTGATCCTCGCGTCGGGGAACGAGCTCCGCGCCCACACGGTGGTGTGGGCGGCCGGAGTCCGGGCGCACCCGCTGGTGGAGGCGCTCGGGATCGAGGTGGGTCGTGGCGGGCGCGTGGTGGTCGACGAGCACCTGCGGGTACCGGGTCGCGATGGTGTCTATGCCATCGGCGACGTCGCGTCGATGCCGGGGCCCGGCGGGGCCGCCCTTCCCCAGCTCGCTCCGGTGGCGATCAAATCGGGGCAGCACGTCGCCCGCGAGATCTCTGCCCGGGTCGGTGCCGGGCGTGCGCCTGGCCCCTTCCACTACCGCGACCGCGGGAAGATGGCCACGATCGGGCGACGTTCGGCCGTGGCCGAGCTCCCCTTCGGGCTGCGTCTGTCGGGAAGCGTCGCCTGGCTGGCGTGGCTGTTCCTCCACCTGGTGTGGCTCATCGGCTTCCGCAACCGTCTGTCGGTCCTGTTGAACTGGGCGTGGAGCTATGTAGCCCGCGACCGGGGCGAGCGTCTCATCTTCGGTTCTCGCCGTCCTGGCGGTTCCCGTGGGACCGGTGAGCAGCCGTGAGCGTCTCGACGAGCGCGGTGAGGTCGGGCGAGCGCTGGATCTCGTAGGGGCGTTCGCGCTGGTGGAGACTGCGAAGCCGGTCGGGGAGGCGCCACACGGCCCCGGCACAGCGGTCCCGGCTCTCGGCGAGGGTCGGGTCGGGCCGGGTGCGGCGCCCGCCGCTCATCACCGTCTCGAGCAACGGTCGAGCCTCGAGACGGGCTCCTCCGTCGAGGTGCCCGCGAAGCTCCTCGCCGTCGAGGGCGATGACGTCGTAGATGTCGGTGTCGCCGTCGGAGACGCGCCACACCTGCTTGGGGCCCGGCAGGGTGACCTTGTCCTCCGAGAGCTTGATCCGTGACCCCGACGTGTCGGCCACCAGCTTGTAGACCGCACCGAGTGACGGCGCGTCGGCGCTGGTGACGAGCTGGGTCCCGACCCCGAAGGCGTCGATGGGGGCACCTGCCGCCACGATCTCGGCGATGCGATACTCGTCGAGGTCGCCCGACGCGAAGATCGTCGCCTCGGCGAGACCCCCGTCGTCGAGGATGCGGCGGACCGAGCGGGACAATCGCACCAGGTCGCCCGAGTCGAGCCGGACGCCGCCGATACGCACCCCCTCGGGGGCGAGCTCGTCGGCGACCTGAACCGCCCGACGGGCACCCTCCTCGGTGTCGTAGGTGTCGATGAGCAGGACCGCCCCGTCGGGGAAGCGACGGGCGAACGCCCGGAAGGCATCGGACTCGTCGTCGAAGCTCATCACGAACGAGTGGGCCATCGTGCCGGCCAGTGGCAGGCCGTAGGCGACCCCCGCCGACACCAGCGACGTGCCGGCCGACCCGGCCAGGTAGGCCGACCGGGCGGCCTGCATGGCGGCATCGGCTCCGTGGGCGCGGCGTGACCCGAACTCGACGAACCGTCGGTCGCCGCAGGCGATGGCCACCCGTGCGGCCTTGCTCGCGATCATCGTCTGAGACGCGACCAGGTTCAGGAGCCGGGTCTCGACCACCTGGGCCTCCACACGCGGCGCGGTGACCGTGAGGATCGGCTCGCCGGGGTAGACCACCTCCCCCTCGGCGACGGCCCGGACCTCCCCGGTGAAGCGCAACCCGTCCAACAGGTCGCAGAAGTCGTCGTCGACCCAGTCGAGCCGGCGGAGGTGGGCGAGCTCGGCCTCGGTGACGTGGAGCGACTCGAGGTGGTCGAGCACCGAGGCCAGCCCGGCGGCGACGAGGAAGTGCCGCCGGTCGGGAAGTGAGCGGACGAACAGGTCGAAGGTGGCGTCGTCGGTGTGGTCGGCCGCGACGTAGCCCGCCGCCATCGTCAGCTCGTAGAGGTCGGTGAAGACCAGCTCGCCGGTCCGGGTCATGGCCGCACGAGGTCGCTGGCGCTCACGACGTCTGACGCCTCAGGCGGACCGAGCCGACACCGTGATGCCACGCTCGTCCATCTCGTCGAGGGCCCGGTCACCGTCGCCCGGTTCGAGGTCGACCGCGGCGGTGGCGTCGGCGACCACCTCGGTGGTGTAGCCGAGTCGGAG
>SKKL01000086.1 GCA_007121465.1 Acidimicrobiales bacterium
AGGTACTGGTTCCAGGCCATGAGGAACGAGAACACGGCGAGGGCGGCGATCATCGGTCGGGCGAGCGGGACCGCCACCCCGATGAGGAAACCCCAGTGCCCGTAGCCGTCGAGCGCCGCGGCGTCGCGCAGGTCTTGGGGGACCTGCAGGAAGGTCTGGCGCAACAGGAACGTGCCGAACGCGAAGGCGAGGAAGGGCACGGTGAGCCCGGGATAGGAGTTCATCCACCCCAGCCACTGGATGGTCTCGAGGTTGGCCACGATGGTGACCTCGGTGGGCACCATGAGGGTGGCGAGGAAGGCCACGAAGATCAGGTTCTTGGCCGGGAAGCGGAGGAAGGCGAACGCGTAGGCGGCGAGGACCGAGGTGACGAGCTGGCCGAGGGTGATGGCGAGCGACACGATGGCGCTGTTGACGAGGTACCGGCCGAGGCCGGCGTCTCGGAACGCGTCGACGAACGTTCCGAAGTCGACATCGCTCGGAATGAGAACCGCGGGGAAGTCCACGAGCCGGTACGACGGCTGGATGGCGACGACGACCGCGACGTAGATGGGAAACACCACGATGGCCGCGGCGGCGACGAGCAGGGCGTAGCGCCCGGCGAGTCGCCATCGGGCTGCATGAGGTGACGGGGTGGGCAGCGAGGACACCTCAACGGCCATAGAACACCCGCTTCTCGAGCACCTTGAACTGGATGAGGGTCAGGGTGAGGATGATCCCGAACAGCGCAACGGCTTCGACCGAGGCCGCTCCGGGATTGCGGGGGATCTCGCGGAAGATCGAGTAGACGAGCACCCGGGTGGTGTCGAGCGGACCGCCCTGGGTGAGCAGGTCGATCTGGCCGAAGGACTGGAAGGCGGAGATGGTCAGCACCACGAGCGCGAACAGGACGGTGGGGGAGAGGAGGGGGAGGGTGACCTCCCGGAACCTCATCCACGGTCCGGCGCCGTCGACGGTGGCACTTTCGAGCAGCTCGTCGGGCACCGACTGGAGGCCGGCGCTCATGATGATGAACGTGAACCCGAGGTTGAGCCACACGGTGGCGAGGGCAACCGAGGGGAGGGCCCAGGTGGTGTTCTGGAGGAAGTTGATCGGATCCTGTCCGATGGCTCGCAGGAACTGGTTGACGATTCCGATCGAGGGGTTGAGAAGGGTCAGCCACATCAGCGAGGCGACCGCGACCGAGGTGGCGACCGTCGACGAGAAGATGGTGCGGAACACCGCGATGCCACGCAGGCGCTGGTGGGCGAGCACCGCGAGGGCGAGGCCGCTGGCCAGGCCGAGAGGAACGGTGAGCAGCGTGAACAACACGGTGGCCCGCAGGCTGGTGAGGAAGCTCGATGAGCCGAGCACGTCGGTGTAGTTCGACCATCCGACCCACACGCGGTCGCCGAAGAAGTTCACGTCGTGAAAGCCGAGCCACACGGTCCGGACGAGCGGGTAGAAGATGAAGACCCCGAACACCAGGATCGACGGCGCGAGCATCACCAGGGCGAGGGGCCACTCCCGAGGTGAGCGTCCGGCCGGATCGACGGTGCGGTCCTCGATCGACTCGCCGAGTCCCGGTGCGCCGGGCACGCCGGTGGTGGTCATCGGACGATGCGGTCGCCCGTGACGGCGTCGAAGAGGTGGAGCCGCTCGACGGTGGTGGACAGATGGGCGGCGGAACCGTCGGCGGGAACCGGGGCATCGCCACCGACCCGGGCGATGATCATGGTGCCGTCGGTGGTCTCGCACACGAGATGGCGCTCGTGGCCGAGGGACTCGACGACCCGGACCGTCACCGGCAGGCCTTCGTCGCCGACGATGAGGTGCTCGGGTCGGACGCCGACGACGATCTCGCGTCGATCGGCGCCGAGCTCGAGGGAGGTGGCGACATCGGGTGGGAGGACGACCTCGAGGCCGGGAAGGACGAGGAGGCGTTCGCCGTCCCGGTCGGCCAGGGTGCCATCGAGGATGTTCATCGGCGGGCTCCCGATGAACCGGGCGACGAACACGTTGGCCGGGCGGTCGTACACCTCCTGGGGTGGGCCGAGCTGTTGGAGCCGGCCTGCCTCCATCACCGCCACGGTGGTTCCCATGGTCATCGCTTCGACCTGGTCGTGGGTGACGTAGACGAAGGTGGTCCGCAGCCGTTGATGGAGCTCGACGAGTTCGGCCCGGGTCTGGGTCCGCATCTTGGCGTCGAGGTTGGAGAGCGGTTCGTCCATGAGGAACACCTGGGGGTGACGGACGATGGCCCGGGCGAGCGCCACCCGCTGTCGCTGGCCGCCCGACAGCTGGCCCGGCCGCCGTTCGAGCAGGTCGTCGAGCCCGAGCATCCGGGCGGCGTCGGTGACCCGCTCGTGCTGTTCGGCCTTGGGCATCTTGCGGGCGCGGAGCGGGAAGGCGATGTTGGCGTACACGCTCTTGTGGGGATACAGGGCATAGCTCTGGAACACCATCGAGATGTCACGCTGCTTCGGTTCGACGTGGTTGACCACTTCGCCGGCGATGCGGAGGGTCCCCGAGGTGGGAGTCTCGAGGCCGGCGAGCATCCTCAGCGCGGTCGACTTCCCACAACCCGATGGTCCGAGCAGCACGAGGAAGTCGTCGTCGCCCGCCGAGAGGGTGAGATCGTCGACCGCCACCACGTCCCCGAAGTACTTGGAGACCCCTTCGAAGGTCACCTCGGCCATCTGTACCATCCGGTCGTCGTTCGCACTGCTCCAAGCTAGGTGGTCAAGGCCGGTGGAGGTCGAACCACGAGCGCAGAACCTGCCGGTAGGCACGGTCATATTGCTCGTAGTCCACCCGCAGGTCGTCGCCCGGCCATTCACGGTTCACCAAAGCGGGCGGGAGCAGTGGATCGGTCCGCAGGTGGCGGAGCACCTCGGCGGACAGGACGAAGCCGTCGGTGAGCACCCCTCGGTCACCGGCTTCGAGAGGACCGATGAGTTCGCCCAGCCGCCTCCGCAGCTCCTGGGAGTGCAGGGACCAGGCGTCGAGATCCCACAACCTCCGTGCCAGCTTCTCCGGGTCGTCGTCGGGTCGAGAGCGCAGCACGACGAGCTCGTCGCGTGGGGGAAGCTCGATACGGGGGATGTTGTCGGGGCGCAGCCACACCCCCTCACGCAGCTCGGCGAGTCGCGCTCCGGTGAGGTCGCTGCGCAGCGACGCCCGCTCGTCGGCGGGTCGGCTGCCGTCGGCGGCGATGACGACACAGAGCCATGATCCGTCCCAGGTTCCTCGTGCGCCACGGCGGCCGACCTCCTGGCTCGCACGACGCTCGATCAGGCGAGGGGCGACGATCTCGTACCACCCGTCGTCGGCCCGGACCTCGCCCGCGGCCGCCATGCGCGACAGCGCGGTCCGGGCCGTGTTCTCGGTGATGCCGAACAGCGCGGTCGTGGACACGAGGAGGCGGACGGGGAGCCGGGGTGGGTCGGTACCGAGCAGCACCGACAGCAGTACCGAGCGGGCCGTCAGCGAGCGGCCATTACGGAAGTTCGACATCTGCAGCGATAACGTACTACACTCGATGCATGGCACCGAATCCCGCGCGGCCCGTCACCACGATGGTCCCGGCAGCCGATCGGCTGCCTGCCGTGTTGCCGACCGATCGACTCACGGTGTCGGGCATGCCGGTCCCCGAGCTGCGGACGGAGCTGCGTCGGATCCCGAACCTGCGCAACGCCTGGGCGGTGGCGGTGGCGTGGATCCAGGCCGGGGTCATCATCGGACTGGCGGCCTGGGCGGCCCACCCGGTCGCCTACCTGCTCGCTGTCGTGGCGATGGGGACGACCTTCGCCCGTCTGGCGATCCTCGCCCACGAGGCCGCTCACAAGTTGCTGTTCTCGAACCGGTCCCTCAACGACCACCTCGGTCGTTGGCTGTGTGCCTATCCGGCCTTCGTCCCCCTCGAGGCCTACCGTCGCAGTCACTTCGCCCACCATCGCGACGAGCTCGGTCCGAAGGAGCCCGACATGGCGCTCTACGCGGGCTACCCGATCACCCGGGCCAGCTTCGGGCGGAAGCTGCGGCGTGACGCCGTCGGCATCTCGGGGGCCAAGAACCTCGTCCCCCTGCTCAAGGCCACGACCTCGGCCACGGCTCGGCCGGTGGCTCTGCGTATCCTCGGCGCCCAAGGCGTCTTGTTCGCCCTCGCACTGGCGGCGGGACGGCCCGAGCTCTACCTGTTCCTGTGGCTGCTGCCGTGGATGACCTCCTGGCGGGTGCTGAACCGGTTGCGATCGATTGCCGAGCATGCCGGGATGGAGCGCAGTGACGATCGCCGTCGCACGACCCACCACGTGCGGCAGTCCCTGCTCGCTCGCCTCACCATCGTTCCCTACAACACGGGGTGGCACCTGGCCCACCACGTCGACATGGGCGTTCCCTGGGCGAACCTTCCCCGCCTCCACGAGGAGCTGGTGGGGTCGGGCTGGATGACCACGGACCTCGAGTACCCGTCCTACCGGGCCCTCTGGCGGGCCCTCGCCTCTCGCCCGGCCGCCTGAGCCCAGGAGCCACCGGCACGCCACACTGTGGGCATGGAGCGGAACCCCTCGAGGTGGGTCGCCACCGGGCTGGCCATCGTCGCCGCGCTCGGCATCGTCGCCACCTCCACGACCATGTGGGCCCACCGCTACCCGCTCGACTCAGATCGATTCGCCACCGCCGCCGCCGGCGTCCTCGACGACCCCGAGGTCGTCGAGGCCTTGTCGTCGGCGGCCACCGACGAGGCCATCGACCTGGTCCTCGCCGTCGCCGACCCTCGTCAGTTCCTCCCCGGACCGCTCCAGGGCCTCGGAGGCGAACCCGAGCGATGGATCCGGGATCAGGTCGCCGGTCAGATGGAGCGGGTCGTCACCACCGAGCAGGTCCAGGACCTGCTGACCGCCTCGATCCGCGAAGCTCACCGCGAGGTCCTCAGCACCATCCGGGGGGATGACACCGGATCGGGGATCCTCGCCTTCGACGGCCAGACGGTGCGCCTCGACCTCACCGGTGTCATCGCCGCCGGACTCGACGCCCTCGTCGGGCGCGGATGGGCACCCGGCGCGCTCGGGGATCTCCACGAGGCGTTCCGATCGGGGCTCGACGGCTTGCGGCTGTGGCTGGTCGACAACGCGGGGGTCGACATCGGCGAAGACATCGGGACCCTCGTCGTCTACGACGCCTCCGACGTCGATGACGGCGGCCTCGCCCTTCGGTCGGCCCGGTGGATGTCCGGCGCCGGATCGCTCCCGCTCCTGGTGTGGCCGACCATCAGCCTCGTGTCGATCGCGCTCCTCGTGGGGCTTCGCGCCGACCGGGCCCGGTCCCTCGCCATCGGCGGTGCGGCCGCCGTGGTCCTCGCGATCCTCGCTCACCTCTATGTGCTGCGAGTGGTCGCCGACATCGCCGCCCTGGTGGACGACTCGGGGGCCCGGCAGGCGGTGGAGGGCATCGCTGCGGACCTGGTCGGACCGCTGCTCGTGCCGACGGGAGTCATCGTCGTCGGCGGAGCGTTGGTCGCCCTCCTGGCGGCCCGATCGGCCGAGTCGCGCCCGACTGCTCATGTCTGACGCCATCCTGTACCCGTGACCCGCCGAGCCCAGATCCGAGTGACCGTCGCCGCTGGGGCGTGCCTCACCGTCGGGGTGATGCCGGTCTTCCTCGTCGGGAGCCTGTCGCGATCCCTGGGCGAGGATCTGGGGTTCGGTTCGGCGGCCGCCGGGACGGCGGTGACGTTCTTCTTCGCATCGAGCGCGCTCACGGCCGTGGTGATGGGCGGAGTCACCGACCGCGTCGGATCCACCCTCGCCCTGCGCGCCGGAGTCACGATCAGCGCCACGGTGATGGTGCTCATCGCGTTGGTCGCCTCCACCTGGTGGCATCTGGCGGTGTTCATGGCGGCCGGGGGAGCGGCGATCGGCCTCATCGACACCGGTGGTGCCCGGTCCTTCTCCGATTCGATCCGAGCCGAGCGTCACGGCGTTGCCTTCGGCATCAAAGAGGGGAGCATTCCCGCCGCGTCGATGCTGGCCGGCCTCTCGATCCCCCTGCTCACCCGTCACCTCGGATGGGGATCGGCGTTCCTCGTCGCCGCCGCGCTCGCCCCGTTGGTGATGCTCCTCGTCCCTGCCGGTCACGCAACTCCCGACGCTGATGTCGATGCCGTTGACGAACCGCACGGCTCGTCCACCCGCGACGGGGCGGCTGCGTCCCGTCGAACCGGGGGACTGGTCCTGTTCGCGGTGGGGGTGGCGGCGGGCTCCGCCGCGTCGACATCGGCGGCCACCCTGTTCGTTCCCGCGGTGGCCGATCGGGGGTGGTCAGAGGATGCCGCCGGGGTGCTCCTCGCGGTGGCCAGCGTCGGCTGCATCGTGGTGCGCGTCCTCCTCGGATGGGTGAGTGACCGGGCGGCGGGAACGACCTGGTGGCTGCTCGGTGGTGCCCTCGGCTGTGGTGCTGTCGGGGCGCTGCTCCTCGCTGTCACGAATCAGACGGTCGTGGTGGTCGCGGCCGCCATCCTCCTCCTCGGGGTCGGGTGGGGTTGGAGCGGTCTGGCGTTCCTCAGCGCGGTGCGGGCGCGGCCCGATGCGCCTGCCTTGGCTGCCGGCATCGTGCTGTCGGGCCTCGCGACCGGAGGTGCCGCCGGTCCGGCGGCCTTCGGGATCCTGGCGTCGACCTGGTCGTACCAGGGGGCGTGGATGGCCGGTGCCGCCGCGTTCGTCGTGGCTGCGGCGCTGGCGGTGTTCACCCGGTCCAGCTACCGGCCGAGCCAGGAACCGGAACCATCGCCGACCCGGCGCGGGGCGGATTGATAGCGTCGCCCCCTATGCATAAGCGCGTGGCACGTCTCATCTTCTCCCTGGTCGCGATAGCGGCCCTCACCCTCGCTGCCTGCGGCAACGACGACGACGGTCCGGGCGGAGGTCAGGCACTCTCCGATGAGGAGTTCTGTGACCTCCTCGACGACCTCGACGACGACGCCGATCTGTTCGACGACGCCGATTCGCTCGCCGTGTTCGCCGGCATCGCTCGCCAGGCGCCCGACCCGGAGATGCGCGAGTCGATGCTGGCCCTCGCCGAGGTCGCCGAGCAGCTCGAGGGCCTCGACGACGATGACCCCGAGGCGATGGGCATCGCCTTCAGCCTGGCGTTCGACCCCGAGTTCATGGGTCACATGGAGACCATCGAGACCTACCTGTCCGAGGTCTGTGGCATCGACACGGGCATGGACGATGACTGGGACGCCGACTTCGGCGGCATGGGTGACGACGGCGACGATCCTTGGGACGACGACGCAGCCGAGTCCGGTGACGACGACTGGACCCCGAGCGATCGCACCGCTATGGAGGACCTCTCGGCCGGAGAGATCCGCGAGCGGCTGTCCGACGCTTTCGACGAGTTCGCTCCCGGCAACAGCGGCTCGGGCGTCGGCATCTTCCCGATGGCGGGCATGACGGCGGTGGAGGTCACCGTCTACGACCCCGACTCCATCGAGGAGCTCGCCCTGTGCGACGCCGTCAACACCGTGGTCGTCAGCCTCACCGACGACAACGAGGTCGTCGTCCTGGTCAAGGTCGACGACGACACGGTGGCCGAGCGCACCCCGGGAGGCAGCTGCCGGCCCGTCTGACCAGGTGTCACCCGAGGCCCCCGGTGGTAGGGGGCTGTCATGGTCGTCGCCGCGCTGCGCCAGGCCACCGAGACCCTCCGTGACACCGCCGACGCGACCCCGTCGGGTCGGGAACGCCACGTCGATCTCGTGCGGGCCGTCGCGATCCTCGCCGTCGTGGTGGGCCACTGGCTCGTCGCCGCGGTCACCGAGGCCGAGGACGGTGCGGTCGACGGGGTCAATGCGCTCGAGGTCGTGGGGTGGGCCCACCCCTTGACCTGGGCTTTCCAGGTCATGCCTCTGTTCTTCTTCATCGGCGGGTACGCGAACGCCGCGTCGCTGACGGCGAACCGGCGCGATGGTGGCGACGCGGTGGCCTGGGTGGCGAGCCGCTTCGAACGGATCCTCGTGCCGGCGGCGGCGATGTTGGTGACCCTCGCCCTGGTGGTCGTCGTCGCCCGACTCGTGGGGGTCGATGCCGACGCGGCAGGAAGCGCCGTCTGGCTCGCCTCGATCCCGCTCTGGTTCCTCGCCGCCTATCTGGCCGTGGTCGGGCTCGCCCCACTCACCGAATGGGCCTCCCGTCGGTTCGGCCACCTCCTGGTCCCGTGCGCACTCGTCGTCTCGGTCGTCGTCGTCGACGTCCTCCACCTGGGTGTCGGCTGGGATGAGGTCGGCCAGCTCAACCACCTGCTCGTGTGGGTGGCGTTCCACCAGCTCGGGTACGCCTGGAGAGAGGGGGTCCTGCCACCCACGGTCCGGGTCGGTGCCCTCGTGGCCGGGCTCGGCCTGAGCGCGGCGTTCCTCGCGGTGGTGGTCGGGCCGTATCCGACGAGCATGGTCGACGTCGCCGGCGACGACATCCAGAACGTCACGCCACCGACGCTGGCACTCCTGGCGCTCGGAATCGGCCAGATCGGTGTCGTCCTGGCCGTGCGGGACTCGACCGCGGACTGGTTGAGGCGCCCCCACGTGTGGCGGGTGGTGGTGGGGGTCAACGCCGTCGTGCTGACCGTCTTCCTCTGGCACATGACCGCCGCGGTCGTCGCCGCCGCGGCTCTGCACCTCACCGGGCTCGTCCCCACCGCGGCGGTCGACTCGGCGGCCTGGCTGGCCTGGCGTCCTGTGTGGCTGGTCGGCTGTGCGGTCGCGCTCGCCGTGCTCGTCGCGGCGGCGTGCGGCATCGAGCTGTCGATGCCGGGCGCCCGGCGAGGGGCACAGGTCCCGAGCATCCTCGGTCGTCTCCTGGTGGGGGCCGGGTGCGTCGGCGCCCTGGGCGGCATGATCGCGATCGCCGTCGCCGAGGAAGGGGTTCACGGTCCCGCCGGCCTGCCTACCCTCGCTCTGGTCGCAGTCCTGGCCGGGACCGCGTCGCTCCTGGTCGCTCGCCACGAGCGAGAACGCGAGCCCGCAGGCGATCCGGGTGGCTCGCGAGGGTCGTCCTCATGACCCGAATTGCCGAGATCCTGTGGGGATGGTCGCCGGGTCAGGTCGTCGGCGGCTCGGCCACCACGACCGGGATGTCCCGCTCGGTCCTGCGTTGGTAACCGGCGTAGCCCCTGTAGGCAGCGACGATCCGTGGCCAGAGCTCGGCCTTCTCGTCCGCCGACGCGGTTCGGGCGACCAGGGTCATGGGTTCACCGCCCTCGGCGGGTTCGACGGTGAAGACGGGGTTGGCGACCATGTTGCGGTACCACTCCGGATGGCGGTCATCACCGCCCTTGGATGCCACGAACACCCAGGAGTCGCCGGTGCGGACCGGGGAGGTCAGCATCACCGTGCGCGGCCGGCCCGAGGTGCGACCCGTCGTGGTGACCCGGTAGACCGGCATCTTCCCCAACGTGCCGCCGATACGTCCACCGGACACGGTGAGCAGACTGCGGTGAACCACGTTCATGGTCCGCATCGCGAGGTCCGTGGCGGCGTGAGGGAGGCCCATCCGCCCAGCGTACGAGCGCGCCGCCGGCTCGTGTCGAGGAGAGCGAGCGCTCTGCCCTAGCGTCGGTTGGCCGTGCGCCGGAGTTTGGCGAGGAGCTGGTCGAACACGTCGGCCACCTCGGCGCCACGCCACCCGTGGGCGTGGATCGATTCCCGGGCCCCCATGGCCTCGTTCACCGCGACCCGCTGGGGCACGTGGGGGGTCCAGACCGCCCGGCGCCCGAGGAGGCGGGCGAGGGCCTCGAGCTGGAGGTCGGCCTCCGCCGAGCTCGGAGGGACGCGGTTGACGACCACCCCGGCGATGTCGAGCGAGTCGTTGAGATCGCTCCACGCCTGGTCGATGGTGTCGGTCACCGCCTCGACGCCGCGAATGGAGAATGCCGCCGGCTCGACGACGAGAAGAGCGAGATCGGCGGCCGCGAGGGCGTTGTGGGTGGTGAGACCGAGCGACGGTGCGCAATCGATCAGGACGAGTTCGTAGGGGTCGGTCACTCCCACCAGGGCGCGCCGGAGACGGTGGGCAGGATCGACCGCCCGGATGTCGGTGTCGCGCTCGACGAGATCGCGCCCGGCGGGGAGCACGTCGATGGGCGGCCCCCAACCGGACTCCACGACCGCGTCGAGAGCGGCGCCGTCGCGGTTGGCCGCGATGGCGTCGGACACCGTGAGGGTGTCGTCGTCGACCTCGAGACCGAGCGCCCACGAGGAGCTGCCCTGGGCGTCGAGATCGACCACGAGGGTCCGGACCCCGGCGACCTGGGCCGCCGAGGCGAGGCCGAGGGCGACGGTGGTCTTGCCCACGCCGCCCTTCTGGTTGAGCACCGCGACCGTGGTCGTCATGGGGCCATGCTGCCATGGGCGCTCGCCGCTCGCTGTCACACCCCCTGGGTACGGTCCGAGTTGTGGACAATCTCATCATCGACTGCGACCAGTGCACCCATCAGGACACCCCGGTCTGTCACGACTGTGTCGTCACCTTCATCTGCTCGGAGCGCCCCTCCGAGCAAGTCGTCGTCGACGCGACCGAGCGTTTGGCCCTTCGCCGGCTCAGCGCGGCCGGGCTCGTCCCCGACCTCCGACACGCTCCTCGTTCGGGCTGAGCTCGCCCCGGCGCTTGCCCCGGGCGTCGAACCACGGCGAGCATGGCCCGGTGAGCGCCGTGGGATCCGTCATCGACAGCGAGGCGCTGTGTCGCGTCGGTCGACGGGCGGGCCTCGACGCGGTCGGCGTCTGCTCGGCCGAGCCCTTCGTCGACACACGGGTCGAGCTCGAGCGACGGCGGGACGAGGGATTGCACGGGGGCATGGCCTTCACCTACCGCAACCCGGCCCGCTCGACCGAACCCGCCCGCAGCCTGCCGAACGGGGCTGCGCTGATCGTGGGTGCACTCAGCTACGCCGATCCGCCCCACCCACCTGAACGGCCGGGCGCCGAGGGGCCCGACGCCCAGGACGGTCCGGTCGGGCGCGTCGCCCGCTACGCCTGGAGCGATCACTACCGGCGTCTGCGCGACGCCCTCGGTGAGGTCGCGGCGGTGCTCGACGACGCCGGATGGCGCGCCCGCGTCCTGGCCGACGACAACGCACTGGTCGACCGGGCCGCTGCTCATCGGGCCGGACTCGGCTGGTACGGAAAGAACGCCAACCTCCTCCTGCCGGGGCGCGGGTCGTGGTTCGTGCTCGGGTCGGTCCTCACCGACGCCCCGCTCGAACCCACCGGCGGGCCCGTGCCCGACGGGTGCGGGTCGTGCACCCGCTGCCTCGACGGATGTCCCACCGACGCCATCGTCGCTCCCGGCGTGGTCGATGCCCGACGGTGCCTCGCCTGGCTGGTGCAGGCCCCTGACACCTTCCCCCACGAGTTCCGAGAGGCCCTCGGCGATCGCATCTACGGCTGCGACGACTGCCAGGAGGTCTGCCCCCCGAACCGTCGGGTCGACCGGGCCGCGTCGGTGTCCGAGCCAGGACGCACCGAGACCGACACCCCGATCGCCATCGAGGCCGAGGTCGACCTGCTCGGCATGCTCGCCGCGTCCGACGACGAGCTCCTCGCCCGTCACGGCCGGTGGTACGTCGCCCGACGCGATCCCGCCCACCTGCGTCGCAATGCGCTCCTCGCCCTCGCCAACACCGCCGATCCCGCCGACCCCCGTGTCGTCGCGGCGGTGGCCTCCGCCCTGGCCCATCCCGAGCCGGTGGTTCGCTCCCACGCAGTGTGGGCCGCCCGCCGACTCGGTCTCGACCACCTCGCGGCGGCGGTCGAGAACGACACCGACCCGATGGTCGTTGCCGAGAGGGACGCCCCGCCGCCGACTCCGAGAACGACACGATGAAGCACCTTCTCGTCACCAACGACTACCCACCCAAGCTCGGCGGCATCCAGAGCTACCTGTGGGAGCTGTGGCGCCGACTGCCCCCCGAGAGCGTCACGGTGCTCACCACCCCTCACCCCGACTCCGGGGGGTGGGATGCCACCCAGCCCTACCCGATCGAGCGCGTCTCCGAGCCCGTCCTGTTGCCCACACCGTCGTTGCGTCGCCGGATCGATGACCTGGCAGCGCGAGCCGGAGCCGAGATGATCGTCCTCGATCCGGCGCTGCCGGTGGGGGCGCTCGGCCCTCACCTCTCCCGGCCCTATGCGGTGGTCCTCCACGGGGCCGAGGTCACCGTCCCGGGGCGGCTCCCGGGGTCTCGCCAGGCGCTGGCCCGCGTGGTCGGAGGAGCCGACCTGGTCATCGCTGCGGGCGGGTACCCGCTGGCCGAGGCCGAACGGGCCGTCGGACGCTCGCTGCCGGGGATCGTGATCCCGCCCGGGGTCGACGTCGAGCGGTTCCGGCCCCTCGACCCCTCCGCCCGTCGACTCGCTCGCGAACGACTCGGTCTACCTCTCGATCGCACCCTGGTGCTCGGACTGAGCCGTTTGGTGCCCCGCAAGGGGTTCGACGTCCTGATCGAGGCGGTGGCACGGGTGGCTCACACCCGACCCGAGGTCGAGGTGGTCATCGCCGGATCGGGCAGGGATCGCGATCGACTCGAGAAGCTCGCGGCCCGCACCGCCGCTCCGGTTCGCTTCCTCGGTCGTGTGCCCGACGACGACCTCCCGGACCTCTACGGCTCGGTCGACGTGTTCGCCATGCTGTGCCGCAATCGGTGGGCGGGCCTCGAACAGGAAGGGTTCGGCATCGTCTTCCTCGAAGCCGCTGCCGCTGGGGTCCCCCAGATCGCCGGACGTAGTGGGGGAGCCGACGAAGCGGTCGTCCACGGCGAAACCGGGCTCGTCGTCGACCCTCCCACCGACGTCGATGCGGTGGCCCGCGCCGTCGAGCTGCTGGTCTCCGATCCCGCCCGGCGAGACGACATGGCCTGCCGGGGCCGGGCCCGGGTCGAGCGCGACCTCACCTACACCGAGCTCGCCCGTCGACTCGGCGACGCCCTCGGAGTCGACCGATGACGCTCCCCGGTGGTCCGCTGGCAAAGGCGTCATGGGGAGGAACTGCGGTTGTGGCCCTCGTCGCCGCCGCCGGACTGATCGACATCGACGCCTTCGCTCCGATGGTGGTGTGGGCGTCGGTCCTCCTCTTCGTGGCCGGATGCGTGCTGTTCTTCGTGGCCTACGCCATCGCGGTCGGGCGGAGCCGAACCGACGCGATCGGGATCGGTGGTCTCTTCTTCCTCGCCGGGAGCGCCCCAGCTCCGGTGCGCCGCTCGTTCATGGCCTCGCTCGCCGTCCAGTGCTTCGTGGCGGTCGTCGTCATCGTCCTGTCCCCGTTCACGTCCCTCGTCATGACCTCGATGGTGCCCATGTACGGCATCGGGTGCGCGGGGGTTTGGGGGGCGCGCCACGGCGAGTTCGGTCCTCGCCACGCCACCGCAACCCCCGAGGACCACGACCCGTCATGACGGCACCACCTCTGATCGGCCAGAATGCGCCGAGGGCTTTACGGCCCACCACCCACCCCCACCGGCCAGGAGGCTGATCGATGCCGGAGCAGGCGACCGAACGGACCGTCATCAATGCGCCCCTCGATCGTTGCTACGAGGTCGCGGCCGACATCGAGCGCTATCCGGAGTGGGCCGCGGACGTGAAGGAGGCCGAGGTTCTCGAGCGGGACTCCGATGGCCGGCCCGTCACCGTGGCGTTCCGTACCGCAGCGATGGGACGCAGCACGAGCTACACCCTGGCCTACGACCACTCCGAGGCACCGGGCCGGCTGAGCTGGACCCTGGAGGAAGGCGACGTCACGCGTGTTCTCGACGGGTGCTACGAGTTCACCCCCGTTGCCGACGACCCGACCAGCACCGAAGTGGCCTACACGCTCGAGGTCGACCTCGTCGTGCCCCTGCCCGGTTTCGTCAAGCGCCGGGCAGAGACCAAGATCCTTCGCACCGCCCTCCCCGAGCTCAAGGCCCGGGTGGAGTCCCTGACCACCGCGTAGGGCCGTCCCCCCGGGTGTTCCTCATCTTCGGGCCCGACTCGCCGATCCGGTAGATGCCATGAGAATTCTTCGCCTCGACCTCGACAACGGAGAAGAACTCGATCTGCACCCCTTCGTGACCGTTCTCGGGGGGCTCAGTTCGGTCGATCGGTCCGGGGTGCTCGATCAGGTCGCAGCGCTGTCCCAGGGCCGGGCGGACAGGATCCGGGCACTGGTCGAAGCCCACGGCATGCTCACCGAGGTCGCTCCCGACACCTTGGCCGCTCTCGGACTTCCTCCTGACGCCGATGTCCTGGTCCGGGCCGATCAACTGCCCGGTGCACGGGTCCTCGCCGTTCCCGGACTACCGGAGCCGAGCGCCGCTGAGGGCGGGGCCCAGGCTCGGATCGAGGAGTGCGACCGGCGCATCCGCCACATCGCCTCGCTGCTCGACCAGCGATCCGTCGAGCTCGACGACGCTCGCCGCAGTGTCGACGAGTTCGCGGTGACCGCCCACGAGGCGGCGGTCCGCGCCTGCGAGGAGGCCGAGCAGCTCGCCCGTCGACGCATCGACGGCGGGTCGCTGCCCGTCGGTCCCACCCCGGCCGAGCTGCGCCGGTCCGAGCTGGCGGCGGAGCTGGAGGAACGACGGCGGCGCCACCATGACTTCGAGACACTGCTCGACGAGGAGCGATTGGGGCTCCTCCAGCTCCTCGAGAGCCTCGAAGCCGAGCGCGAGACCTTGGAGGGGCTCCGGGCCGAACTGGCCGGGCTCGACGCCGCCGCGGTGCCGTCCTCGGCCGGCGACGAGTCGCACGGTCCTGAGGCGGTCCCCACCCCGTCGGAGTCCGACGACCTGCCCGACCCGACCCTCATGGCCGAGGTCGAGCGATCCATCCGCGAGGTGCTGGCCGGGCCGCCCGACGCTCCACTCGTTCCGTCGCTTCCCGCCGCCGCGCTGGCCGACCAGGTGGCGGCCCATCGCCAACGACAGCGCGACCTCCAACGGGACCTGAACGAGCGTGGCCTCGACCCGGCCGCGATCCGCAATCGCCTCGACGAGGCCCACCGAGCCGAGGCGCGCGCCGCTGCGGAGGCCCGCCCCCGCACCATTCCCCCCGAGGACGAGCAGGAGATCGAGCGTCTCCACGACGAGGCCAGCGACCTCGTCGACAAGCGCACGAGCCGCCGTCACGGCAAAGAAGCCACCAGGCGCTACGAGGAGCTGACCGTCGAGCTCGAGGCGTTGCTCGACCGTCACGGCTTCCCGACCTACGCGGCCTACGTGATGGGTCGCATCACGCCCTCGATCGACGAGGGAGCTCGACGCCGTCACGAGGAGGCCGTCGCCCTGATCGCCCGCCTCGAGCGCGAGCTCGAGGAGGCCACGATCGCGGCCGCCTCCGATCCCCACTCCCGGATGCTCGAGGCTGAGCGGCGCCAGCTCTGGGCGGCGGCCGAGGAGCTTCTGGGGTCGGTGCCCGACGACATCGAGACCGCGTTGCGGGAGCTGCGGGTCCCCGGGCCAGTCGCCTTCGACGCTCCGGAGCGCCTTGGCTCGCTGCTTCGCCGGGTCGGGGTCACGGAGATGCCGGCCACGACCAACACGTTGGTCGAGACTGCCGACCAGTGGCTCACCGAAGCGAAAGAGGCTCACGACCGGGCCCGCGCGTCGGCGATGGCCAACAGCGGCGACGATGCGCTAGGGGTGAGGTTGCCCGGGGGCTTCACCACCGCGGAGCAACACGCGTCGGACCCCCGTGCCGCCCTGGCCGCCCAGGTGGCCGCCCAGGAGTCCACCGTCGAGGGTCTCCTCGCTCGCAGCACCCGCCTGGATGCGGAGCTGGCGGGTCGTGAGGCCGAGTCGGAGCGGCTCGCCCATCAGATCGCCGCTCTGGAGTCCGAGCTGGTCTCGCTCGACCAGCAGGCTTCGGTCTCGTCGTCGGTGGCCGACCCGGCTCTCGACGCACGTATCGCCTCGGAGCCCGCCGTGGTCGCCGCCCGTGAGCAGATGGCGCTCACCGCATCCCGGCTCGAGCGTCACCATGCGGCGGTCGAGCGTGTCGACCGGTTGCACGCCGAGATCGGCCAGCTCCGCCACGAGGAACGGTCTCTGGTCACCGAGCGCGACTCGTTGCGCTCCAAGCAGCAGCTCGCCGGTTCGACCCAGGTGGCGACGGGACTGGCTCCGGTCGAGTGGGATCTCGGTGCCGACGGTGTCGATGCCATCGAGTGGTATCTCCTCGGGCGGGTCGCGTCGCTGCGATCGGTGTCGGTCGCGGGATCGGTGCCCCTCGTCCTCGACGATGCCTTCCGGGGCCTGCCGCCCCCCGAGGTGGATGCGCTCTGCGCTGCCCTCGCCCGGATCGGCGAGTCGGTCCAGGTCATCTATGTGGGCGACGAGCCAGCCGTCGTCGACTGGGCCACACGCCAGGGCCTCGACCACGCGGCGGTCGTGCGGCCGGGACAACCGGCGATCTGATCCAGGCTTCCGATCGGAGGCCCCGGTCGTTCGTGGAGGTGCCCTGTCGTTCGGGCGCGTACGATGCGGTGACAGCGACCCAGGAGGCACAGTGACCGCGATCACCCACGATCTCGTTCGCGAGCTCGCGCAGTTCGACACCGGCGGCGACCCGGTGCTCACCTGCTACCTCAACGTCGACGGTCGGGCGAGGGTCCGGCCGGTCGACTACGCACACGATCTCGACCGGCTCATCCGCCGATCGTCCGACGCCACCTCGCGGGCCGCTGACGCCGACGTCGAGGCGGTTCGCTCCCACGTCCTCAACGGACTCGACCGTTCCCGGGTCCGGGGCCTGGCGATCTTCTCGTGCGAATCGGCGGGGCTTTTCCGCGTCGTCGACCTCCCGGTGCCGGTGCACAACCGCTTGGTCGTCGCCAGTGGGCCCGCTCTCGATCAGCTCGAGTCGGTGGCCGAGCAACTCGTGCCGATCGGCATCCTGCTCGTCGACCGCCAGCGAATCCGCGTGCTGGTGTTCGCCGGTGGCGAACTTGCCGAGCACACCGAGTCGGTCGGCGAGCTGCCTCGGGACTACGACGAGCGCGGTCACGCCGCTCGCGGCGATGTGTCCTCGCACGTCGACGAGCTGGCCCACCAGCATCTCCGGCTCGCGGCGAAGATCGCCTTCGACGCCTTCCAGGCCCACGGGGTGAGCCGCGTGACCATCGGTGGAGCCAACGAGTCGGTGGCCGAGGTCGAACAGCACCTGCACCCGTACCTCCGGGAGCGTCTCGTCGATCGTCTCGGCGTTGCGGTCGGCGCCTCCCTCGACGAGATCCGCAACGCCATGCTCGACCTCGAGGCTCGCAGCGAACGGGCCACCGAGGCCGCCGCGGTGGCACGGCTGCGCGAGGTCGTCGGAGCGGGCAAGGCGGTGGCGGGTCTGCCCGACACCCTGGCCGCCCTCGGCGAGCGCCGCGTCGACCAGCTTTTGGTCTCGGAGGGTTTCGAGGAGACGGGATGGCGGTGCGAGAACTGCACTCTGCTGGCCGCCGTCGGTCCCACCTGCGACGCGTGCGGCGCGACGATGACCCACCTCGACGACGTGGTGGCCGAGGCCGTGCAGGTCGCGCTCGGTCAGTCCTGTGACGTCGAGGTGTGCGTCGAGAACGCCGACCTCGACGTGGTGGGTCGGGTCGGCGCGCTCCTGCGCTACTGACGTGGCGCCGTCCGGTCTCCGCATCGGAGTCGACCTCGGAGGCACCAAGGTCCTGGGGGTCGCCCTCGGTCCTGACGATCGCATCCTCGCCACCCATCGGGCCTCGACCCCGATCGGCGGTCACGACATCGTCGACACGATCGCCGCGGTCGTCCGGGAGGTGAGCGCGGCCGTCGCCGGCGAGGTCGTCTCGGTGGGCGTCGGAGCCGCCGGGCTGGTCGACGAGACGGGCATCCTGCGGTTCGGGCCCAACCTTCCCGGCGTCGTCGACCTCGACCTGTCCACCCTGTTGTCGGCCCAGCTCGGATCACCGGTGGCGGTCGACAACGACGCCACGTGCGCGGCGGTGGCCGAACACCGCCTCGGGGCGGCCCAGGGGGTCTCGTGCGCGGTGATCGTGGCGTTCGGAACCGGCATCGGGGGAGCGCTCGTCATCGACGGGAAGATCCGCCGCGGCGCCCACCACATGGCGGGCGAGCTCGGCCACACCGTGGTCGACCCGTCCGGGCCACGCTGTGGATGCGGAAACCGGGGGTGCTGGGAGCGGTTCGCATCCGGAACCGCGCTCGGTCGGATGGCCCGGGAGCGGGCGGCGTCGGGAGACGCCGACTCGTTGCTCGCACGGGTGGGCGGTGAGCTCGATGCGCTCGACGGCCGGGTGGTGACCGCTGCCGCCGCCGAGTCCGAGCCGGCGGCGGTCGCGCTCCTCGACGACTTCGCCCGGTGGATCGCGCTCGGGCTGGCCGGCCTGGTCAACATCCTCGATCCGCAACGCATCGTGGTCGGCGGTGGCTTGGTCGCCGAAGGAGACCTGCTCCTCGACCCCGTGAGGCGTCACCTGGCGGAGATGGCGGTCGGGGCCGGCCACCGCCCCGAGGTGGAGGTGGTCCCGGCCACCGCCGGTGACGCCGCCGCTGCGGTGGGGGCAGCGCTTTTGGCGTCGTAGGAGTCGGTGGTGCGCGAGTAGCCTGCGCCCCATGGAGTTTCGCCGGATCACGGGCCTGCCGCCCTATGTCTTCACCATCATCAACGACTTGAAGATCGAGGCCCGGCGAGCAGGGCGTGACGTGATCGACCTGGGCTTCGGGAACCCCGACCTCGAGTCGCCCCAGGTGGCGGTCGACAAGCTGGCCGAGGCGGTCCGCAACCCTCGCAACCACCGCTACTCGCAGAGTCGGGGTATCCCGAAGCTGCGCGAGGCGGTCGCCGCCATGTACTCCCGCCGTTTCGGTGTCGAGCTCGATCCCGAGACCGAGATCATCAACACCATCGGAGCCAAGGAGGGGTTCTCCCACCTCATGTGGGTGTTGCTCCAAGCGGGCGACACCGCCCTGGTGCCGACCCCCAGCTACCCGATCCACATCTGGGGCCCGCTGTTCGCGGGGGCCAACATCACCGAGGTCCCGCTCGGAACCGGAGACGATTTCTTCGCGGCGATGGAGGAGGCGTGGGAGTACGCCTGGCCGAAGCCGCGCATCGCCGTGCTGTCGTTCCCGCACAACCCCACCACCACCTGTGTCGACCTCGACTTCTTCGCCAAGACCGTCGAGTTCGCGAAGGAGCGGGAGGTCCTGCTGGTCCACGACCACGCCTATGCCGACCTCGGGTTCGACGGATACGAACCACCCTCCATCCTCCAGGTGCCCGGGGCCAAGGACGTCGCGGTCGAGCTCTACTCGATGACCAAGAGCTACTCGATGGCCGGGTGGCGGGTGGCGTTCCTCGTGGGCAACCCCGAGGTCGTCGCCGCGCTGGCCAAGCTCAAGTCCTACCTCGACTATGGCACCTTCCAACCGATCCAGATCGCCGCGACCGTGACCCTGAACGAGGCCCTCGACTACCCGGCGGAGATGCGTGAGATCTACCAGGCTCGCCGCGACGCACTCATCGACGGCCTCGAGCGCATCGGGTGGCCGGTCCCTCGGCCGCAGGGCACGATGTTCGCCTGGGCCCCCATCCCCGAGGCCTACCAGGAGATGAACTCGGTCGAGTTCGCGTCCCACCTCGTCACCGAGGCCGACGTGGCGGTGTCTCCGGGTGTCGGGTTCGGATCGGGCGGCGAGCGTTTCGTGCGCTTCGCTCTCATCGAGAACGAGCAGCGGATCAACCAGGCCGTCCGCAACCTGCGACGGGCCCTGACCAAGCTCTGAGTCAGGCGGCGAGGCCGGCGAGGCAGAACCGCACGGCGGTGTCAGCCAACTCGTCGGGGTCGGGGGAGTGCTCCTCGGCGAGAAGCATGGTGAGCTGGGCGGTGACCCCGAGCAGTGCATGGGCGAGCACGTGGGGGTCCTCGTCGCGCACCTGACCGGCGACGATGGCGTCCTTCACCTGGCTCACGATGTCGGCGACCACGACGTCCTGGGCTCGTCGGAGCGTGTCGGCGAAACGTCGCTCGCCGGCAGCGAAGCGCACGAGGCCGACGAGATCTCGGTGTGCGGCCTGCCACTCGACGCTGGCTCGCACCCCGATCTCGATGCGGCGGAGGGGGTCGGTCTCGGTGGCGATGGCATCCCGTTGGTGTCGGCGCAGGCGTCGCACGCTGTCGGTGAGGATCTCCCGGAGGAGAGCCTCCTTGCCGTCGAAGTACCAGTAGAAGACGCCCTTGCCCACGCCGACGGCGTCGACGATGTCGGAGACCGACGTCGGGTCGTAGCCGTGCCGGGCGAACAGCGTGGTCGCCTCGTGCATGATCTGGTGCCGACGTCTGCGGCCACGGGGAGTCAGCTCTCGCTGGGGCACCCTGCCGACGCTACCAGCACTGGTGAGGAGGGCACCGGAACGGACACGGAGCCGTACGCGCCCGGAAACCGGCCGTTCACACACGCTGCGTACCGTGCTCGGCATGGAGACCTACGTGGTGCGGATGTGGCTCCCGGATCGCCCGGGTGCGCTCGGAGCGGTGACGAGTCGCATCGGAGCGGTGCGCGGCAGCGTCGTCGGGATCGAGATCCTCGAACGGGGCGCCGGGCGGGCCATCGACGAGCTCGTCGTCGAGCTTCCCTCGCACGACCTCGTCGACCTGTTGATCCACGAGATCGGCCAGGTCGACGGCGTCGATGTGGAGTTCGTCGAACCGATCGCCGGAGCGATTCACGATCCTCGCCTCGACGCTCTCGAGACGGCGGCGATCCTGGTGGGGGCGGCGAGTCCCGAGGACCTCCTCGACGCGCTCTGCGTGCATGCACGGCGCACCATCGGGGCGAGCTGGGCCGCCGTCGTCGCCCTCGAGGACGGCGATCTGCGTGCCTGCGACGGCGAGAGCCCCGATCCGACCTGGTTGGCTGCGTTCGTCGAGGGAACACGATTGCTCACCCACGGAGAGTCGGGCGGCCCCGAGGACGTGGTGTGGGCGCCCCTGCCGTCGTCTGGTCACGCGATGGTGCTCGGCCGCACGGGCACGGCGTTCCGGGCACTGGAACGGAGGCATGTCGCCGCTCTGGCGAGGATCGCAGACACTCGGTTTCGTGAACTGAGGCGGTCACGCTCACTCGCCCATCACCCGAGCGTGGCCGCCACCGAAAGCTTCAGTCGCCCCCGGCCCACCCTCGTGAGCGTTCCACGGCCCTGAGCCACCGGGAGTGCTCGGCATCGACATCGGCCCGTGGTCGGCTCGGATGTGCCTCGTGGTCGAGACGCCAGTGGTTGGCGACCTCGGCGGGCGAGCTCCACACGCCTTCGGCGAGACCGGCGAGGTAGGCCGCGCCGATGGCGGTGGTCTCCTGGCTCTTCGGCCGGGATACGGTGACACCGAGCTGATCGGCCTGCAGGGCGAGGAGCAGGTTCATGTCCGATGCGCCGCCATCGGCTCGCAGCAGGGCGACCTCGCGACCCGACGCGGCGCCCATGGCATCGACGACGTCGCGGGTCTGGTGAACCATCGCGTCGATGACCGCCCGGGCCAGGTGCGCGCTCGTGGTGCCGCGGGTGATGCCGAGGATCGTTCCGCGCGCGTGAGGATCCCACCATGGGCTGCCGAGCCCGGTGAACGCCGGCACGATCACGACGCCGGCGCTGTCGTCGCAGGTGCGGGCGAGCGCCTCGAGGTCCGATGCCTTCTCGATGAGCCCGAGACCGTCGCGGAGCCACTGCACGGCAGCCCCGGTGACGAAGATGGACCCTTCGAGCGCGTAGTGGGTGGTCGAGCCGCCTCCCGGGGTGTCGAGTGTCCAGGCGACGGTGGTGAGAAGCCCATCGACGGCCTCGGGTCGTTCCTCGCCGACGTTCATGAGGACGAACGAGCCCGTGCCGTAGGTGTTCTTGGTCATGCCCGGCTCGACACACGCCTGGCCGAAGAGGGCGGATTGCTGGTCGCCGGCGACGCCGCTGATCGGGATCCCCGCGCCGAGAGCGGTGGTGTCGGCGGTGGTGGCGACGCGTCCGCTGCTCGGCCGGATCTCCGGGAGCGCCCCGAGGGGTATGCCGAACAGGTCGGCGAGCTCAGGCGACCACGCCAGGGTGTCGAGGTCGAACAGCAGCGTCCGGCTCGCGTTGGAGGGGTCGGTGGCGTGGGCAGCGCCGTCGGTCAGCTTCCAGATGAGCCAGCTGTCGATCGTGCCGACCGCGAGGTGCGGATCGTCGGTCACGCCACCCTGATCGAGAAGCCAGGCGATCTTGGTGGCGCTGAAGTAGGGATCGAGGACGAGCCCGGTCCGCTCGCGCACCATCGTCAGATGTCCGTCGGCGACCATCTGCTCACACATCGGGGCAGTTCGGCGGTCCTGCCAGACGATGGCGCGGTGCCGGGGGGTGCCGTCGCGCCGGTCCCAGGCCACCACGGTCTCGCGCTGGTCGGTGATCCCGAGCGCGGCGACGGGCTCGTCGATCGCGCCGACGAGCTCGGCGAGGGTGGTCGTGACAGCCGTCCAGATCTCGAGCGGGTCGTGTTCGACCCACCCGGGTCTCGGGAAGTGCTGGGGGAACTCGCGGTACGACCAGCCGACGGGCTCACCGTCGTCGTTCACCGCCAGGGCTCGGACCCCGGTCGTGCCAGCATCGAGGGAGATCACCACGGCCATGGCGCCACACCCTAGGCAACCCCGCGCGCCGAGGTGGGCGAGTCGCTACCGTGACGCGGGCACACCATCCACGAGGGAGAACAGATGCGCGTCGGAGTCCTGACCGCCGGTGGCGATTGCCCCGGTCTCAACGCCGTCATCCGGGCGGTCGTCCGCAAGGCGGAGTGGCACTACGGAGACAGCGTCGTCGGGTTCCACGACGGCTACCGCGGGGTCATCGAGAACGACTGGACCGAGCTCGACGTCGAGGCGTGCCGCGGCATCCTGCCTCGTGGAGGCACGATCCTCGGAACCAGCCGGGTGGAGCCCTACTCGGTCCACGACGGCGTCGACCGGGTTCGCCTCACCATGTCCGAGCTCGGCGTCGACGCGCTGATCGCCATCGGCGGTGACGGGTCCCTCGGCGCGGCACGCGACCTCCACGACGACGGCATCCCCATCGTCGGGGTGCCCAAGACCATCGACAACGACATCGCCGCCACCGAGATGACCTTCGGGTTCGACACCGCCGTGCAGATCGCCACCGACGCCATCGACCGGCTCCACACCACCGCGGAGTCACACGACCGGGTGATGGTGGTGGAGGTCATGGGCCGCCATGCCGGCCACATCGCCATCCGGGCCGGCCTGGCCGGTGGGGCGAGCCTCACGCTCGTGCCCGAACGACCCTTCGACATCGAATCGGTGTGCGACAGCATCCGCCAGCGGCACCAACGGGCGAAGAAGTACGCCACGATCATCGTCGTGGCCGAGGGGGCCGAGCCGGCCGAGGGCACCATCGAGCTCCCACCGGCCGAGCGCGACCAGTTCGGCCACATCCGCCTCGGCGGCATCGCCCAGGTGGTGGCGACCGAGGTCGAGCGCCGCACCGGCTACGAGACCCGGGTCACCATCCTCGGCCACGTGCAGCGGGGCGGGACTCCCACCTCCTTCGACCGGGTCCTCGCCTCCCGCTACGGCGTTGCGGCGATCGACGCCGTTCACGAGGGGGCCTTCGGGCAGATGGTGGCGCTCCACGCCGACGACATCGTGCGGGTCGACCTCAACAAGGCCACCGGGCGGCTGAAGCCGGTGAGCGACGAACTCTACGACGCCGCCACCCAGTTCTTCTCCTGATCCGGGGCGCTCAGCTCTCGGGGCCGGGCGGGCTCGTGGTGGTGGTCGTGGTGGTCGTGGTGGCGTCGGGACAGCTGGTGTCGGGATGGAAGCGCTCGTAGTCGCACCGATCGACCGGGTCGCTGGTGTTGGAGCCAGCCCCGGTGGGAACCGAGCGGATGTTGCCGTCGATCTCGAAGCGCACCGCCTCGTGTCCGAAGGAGGTCTCGGTGGCGGTGAAGACGACCTGGGCGATGGCGCGGGCCAGTTCGGTGCTGGCCACGTCGAACAGCGTGGCATCGGCCAGCTCGATGGTGACGACCCCCGAGTCGTCGTCCACCCGGTACCCCAGGACCCGCACGCCGTCGGGGAGTGCGTTGCGGCGGTCCTGCTGGCGCGTGCCCTCGACCAGCCGGTTGAGCACGGCGGTGAGGTCGTCGGCCTGGCTGACGGGGATCTGCACCTGCTCGCGTGCGAGGTCGTCGTCTTCGATGAACCACAGCCAGCGGGGCTGGGTACGCTCGGGCTGGGTGGTGGTCGTGGCCGGCGGGCTCGGGTCGAGGAGATCCTCGTTCTCCTCGCCCAGCGTGAGTGCTTCGGGGTCCGCGTCCGAGGGCATGGCACAGGACGCGAGTAGGAGGACCACCGCGAGGAGAACGGAGGTCATGGTCGTTCGGGGATGGTCAGCGGGTGGTCGCATGAGGAATCGGCAGGGTGGGGAGTTGGTCGGGGTCGGTGGCCGATGAGAGGTCGGAGTCGGGGTCGGGCTCGTCGTCGAGCACCGGGAGCGACACCACGAAGCACCCGCCCGGCTCCCCATCGGGGCGGTCCTCGACCCGGACGGTGCCACCGTGGAGTCGGACGTGTTCTCGGACCAGAGCGAGCCCCAGGCCGGTGCCCGAGTCGGTGCCGCGGGACCCCGCACTCGATCCACGGGAGAACCGCTCGAAGATGCGCTCGCGGTCGACGTCGGGGATGCCATCGCCGGAGTCCTCGACGGTGAACTCGACGTAGTCGTCTCCGGCGGAACGGAGGCGTAGCTGGGTGGCTCCGCCGCCGTACTTGGCGGCGTTGTCGATGAGGTTGGCCACGACCCGGGCCATGCGGCGCTTGTCGAGCTCGACGACCACCTCGTCGAACTCGCCGCCGGCGATGACGGGCAGCGAGGCCCCGGTGCTCGCCCGCACCGCCTGGTCGAGGAACTCGGCCAACAGCACCGGCTCGAGCTCGAGGTGGGCGGCACCGGAATCGAATCGGGAGATCTCGAGCAGGTCGGCGACGAGCTGCTGGAAGCGGTTGACGTCGTGGACGAGCAGGTCGAGCGCGGCGCGTGAGCGTTCGGGAAGCTCGTCGCGGCGGGTCTCGAGAACCTCGATCGACGCGGCCAGGGTCATGAGCGGCGACCGCAGCTCATGACTCACGTCCGAGGCGAAGCGGGCGTCGCGCTCGATGCGCTCCTGGAGTGCATGAGCCATCTCGTTGAACGACGACACGAGCACCGCGAGGTCGGGGTCGTTGGCCGATTCGAGCCGGGTGTCGAGCCGGCCCCCGGCGATGGCCTCGGCGGCGATTCCCACGTCGACGAGAGGCAACAACGTGCGCCGACTCGCCCACCACCCGAGTGCCGCCCCGGCGAGGGTCGTGAGGCCCGACGCGCCGGTGAGCCAGAAGGCGAGCACGTCGAAGGACCGCTCGAGCTCGAGCAGGGAGACGACCTCGTAGTACTCGGCGTCGGCGGCGGGAATCGGGACCCCGATGGCGAGGACCGGCTCGTCGGCATGGCGATAGCGCATCATTCCCGGCGAACCGGACCCCACGAGCTCACGCAGTGCCGGCGGGATGTCCTCGTAGACGATGCGCTGGCTGCTCGACGCGGTGTCGGGGCCGCTCCCTTCGCCGTTGCGGACGGCGATGACCTGGTTGGCCGGCGTGGGCAACGAGGCGACCATGTACTCGCTCAGGTTGGTGGTGCCCCCGGCGAGCAGCGTCGACCGCAAGGGTCGAGCGTTGGACAGGACCCGGTCGATGCTGCTGTCCTCGCGCTGGTTGAGCTGGGCCTGGCGGGTGAACGCCCATGTGGAGGTGGACAGGGTCACCGACAGCAGGAGCGATCCGAGCGCGAAGGCGAGCGTGATGCGGGCCCGCAGGCCGAGTGGGCGGGGTCGGATCCTCATGAGAAGGGGTGAGCGGTGACGATCAGGGCTGCAGCTTGTAGCCGAGGCCCCGAACCGTGACCACGTGGCGTGGGTTGGCGGGGTCGGCCTCGATCTTGGTGCGGAGCCGGCGGACGTGCACGTCGACGAGTCGTCCGTCGCCGAAGTAACCGTAGCCCCAGACCCGCTCGAGGAGGACCTCGCGGCTGAACACCCGCCCCGGGCTCGAGGCCAGTTCGACGAGGAGTCGGAACTCGGTCTTGGTGAGGTGGACCTCCTCGCCGGCGAGGGTGACCACGCCCTCGTCGGGCACGATCTCGAGGTCGCCGAGGGTGAGGTGGGTGCTCGTCGGATCCGTCGATCGGACTCGACGCAGCAGCGCCCGTATGCGCGCCGACAGCTCCTTTGGCGCGAAGGGCTTGGTGAGGTAGTCGTCGGCGCCGGCTTCGAGCCCGGCCACGACGTCGTGGGTGTCGGCTCGGGCGGTGACCATCACGATGGGGACGTCGCTGGCTCGGCGGATGGATCGACAGACCTCGAAACCGTCGATGCCCGGCAGCATGATGTCGATCAGGACCACGTCGGTGGGATTGCGGGTGAACATCTCGAGGGCGGACTCACCGTTGTCGGCTTCATCGACGAGCCAGCCCTCGTCCTCGAGCGCGAGCTTGACCGCGGTGCGGATCCGCTCGTCGTCCTCAACCGTCAGAATCCTCGTTCCCACGTCCCGAATGGTGCCTCATCCAGCACCGGAATGGGGGGAGGGTTGCGAAGATTCCCTACGAGTGGGGTGATCGCCTACGGCGGAGAACCGTCGGCTCCATCGAGAAGGGCCACGAGTACATCAAAGAGGTCGGGGGGTGCGGCGACACAGTAGCGGTCCGACGGTGGCCCTCCCGTGAGGTCGCCGACCCATGCCCCAGCCTCGGTGGCGATGATCGACCCGGCGGCGATGTCCCAGGGCTGCAGGCCCCGTTCGAAGTACACGTCGACCCGGCCACAGGCCACCGAGCAGAGGTCGACCGCGGCGCCGCCCATGCGTCGGATGTCGCGCAGGCGCGGCAACACCCGGGTGAGCACCGCGGCTTGTTGGCGCCGACGCTCGGGGTCATAGCCGAAGCCGGTCGCGGCGAGCGCCTGGTCGAGGGGTCGGGCGGGAGCGCACCGGATGGGCCGACCGTTGCGGGTGGCGCCGTGGCCGGTCCGGGCGACGAACAGTTCCTCGGCCATCACGTCGGCGACCACCCCGACCGCAGGGGTGCCGTCGACGTGAGCGGCGATCGAGACACTGAACCCGGGGTGGCCGTAGACGAAGTTGGTGGTGCCGTCGAGCGGGTCGACGATCCACTCGACCCCGGTGGTGCCCGAGACCGCTGTACCTTCCTCGCCGAGCATCCCGTCGTGGGGTCGAGCAGCGAGGATCGTCGCGACGAGGAGGTCCTCGGCGGCCCGGTCCACGTCGGTGACGAGGTCGGTGTCGGTGGTCTTGGTCCCGATCTCGAGGTCGGATCGTCCGACCGAGTTCCTCAGGTGGGCGGCGACCACCGTCGCCGCTCTCTCCGCGAGGCTCGCGAGCTCGTCGAGACCGCTCACCCGGGCCCCGGTGGCGACCCGGGACCCCGTCGGTCGTCGACGGTGCGCCACTCGGTCATCGCCCGAAGGGCGAGCACCGCCACGATGGCCACGCCACCGGCGGCGGCAACGGCGCCGACCACCCCGCCGATCGCGGCGGCGAGCGATCCGTCGGTCTGCAGGTCGGTGACCGCGTAGCCGATCAGGCCGCCACAGAGCCCGGCGACGCAGATGGCGAGAAAGGCGAGGATGCGGGCGCCCGACGAGGGCATCGCGGGATCGAGAGAGGGATCGCCCGAAGGTGGCGTCGACGGATCGGATGGCATCGCCGCCAGGCTAGTGGTGCGGCCGCTCCGGTGGGCCAGCCGGGTCGGAGGTCACTTTCGTCTGGGTCGTTCGGATCACTGTGCTTCATTCCTGGCCGTGCAGGGTCGATACTGACTTCGTGGAATCTTCCGCGACCACTCCGCTCGTGCACATCGACGAGGCGACCTCGGTCCCGTTGCGTCGGCTCGGCACCCTGCTCCGCGAGGCGCGGGCCGACGCCAGCCTCGACGACGTGGCCACCCGAAGTGCCGGCCGGTACAGCGTGGTGGATCTCCTCGAGATCGAGGCGGGAGAGCGTCAGCTGGACGATCGTGGCGTCGAGACGCTGCTCGAGCTCTACGACGCCGACCCCGGTGAGCTGGTCGCCTCGCGGTCGCGGCTCGTGATCGACGTCAACGACGGAACCGTCGCCGCTGGTGGCTGGTCGACCTCGTTCTCGCCCGACCTCGACGGGCCCGACGACGTCCTGGCCCGCTACCTCGCGCTCGTCTACGAGATGCGCGGCCTCCCGCCCGGCACGCCGATCCCGCTCCGGACCCTCGACGTGTCGGTGCTGTCCCAAGCGCTCGCCATCAGCGCGGGCGACATCGAGACGCGGCTCCACGTGATGATGGAGCCCGACGACTCTCGGGTCGCACGGGCTCGTGGCCTGTTGCGCAACCGGCTCCTCTTGCCTGCCATCGGAGCGGTGGTCGCGGTGACCGGCGTGGGCACATTGATCCTGACCTCCACCGCCGACCCGGCCCCCGCGGCCGATCACGGTGGGTCGGTGCGCGCCGTCGCCACCGCCGTCGTGGTCAGCCAGGCACCCACTCCCGACCCCGCTCCCGCCCCTGCCCCGGCAGCGGTCGATCCCACCCCCGATCCTGCTCCGGCGCCCGCTCCCGCTCCGGCGGCCGCTCCCGCTCCGGCGGCCGAGCCCGAGTTCGACATCGGCGAGGGCCTCACCATCGAACGCTCCGAGGTCGAGGGCCAGGGCGACTCCGCTCCGGCCCCGGCTCCCGCTCCGGCGGCCGAGCCCGAGTTCGACGTCGGCGAGGGTCTCACCATCGAGCGCTCCGAGGTCGAGGGCCAAGGGGCCGCGGCCGCGGAGCCCGAGTTCGACATCGGCGAGGGTCTCACCATCGAACGCTCCGACTGAGCGC
>SKKL01000308.1 GCA_007121465.1 Acidimicrobiales bacterium
CGAGAACCAGCTTGTCGGGCTAGTCGGCTCGGTCGTCGTCACCGTTGCCGCCATCGTCGTCGTCCGCGTCGTCGGTCGTGGCGATCGGCGCGGCGTCCGAGCCATCGTCGCCGTCGTCGTCGTTGCCACAGGCCGCGGTGACGAGGGCGAGGATGGCCAGCAAGGCCATCAATCGGGTGATGATGTTCCGTGAGCTCCGCATGCGGTGTGCACACTCCTGGGTACCGGCGTGGATCGACCACGCGTGGATGAGTCATGCGGAACGTACGAGTCGGGTCCGAACACATCCCGACGATGGAGCGACGTCCAGGCGGCAACTTCGTGAACAGATGGCGCGCCGGGAAAGGGTCACGTCATCCTGGCGAGGAGTTCGCCTGATGGACGCCCGGCGGCCACGCTGCCGTCACCCGCGTCGGCTGTGATGAGATCGCTGGCAGTCACCGGGCCGAGACTCCCCCAAGTCCGGGCGTCGTGCGCATGAGCCCGTGGCCCGGTGGCCGCCAGCGGACGACAACGGGTCCGAGGTCGTGTTGGTCCGCGCCGCGCAGCGCCCGGATCGTGAATCGTGCCAGGATTCGACGATGGTCCTCGACCGGCTGCCGCTGACCTACGACGAGTGTCGGGCCCGGTTCCGGATGTCGTGTGCCGATGCCGGGTTCGACGTGGAGGCGCACGCGATCGACGCCACGGGACCCGAAGGTCAGCAGCTGAGCGTCGACGCCGCCATGATCGGGGTCGGCCCGCCCGACCGGGCGTTGATCGTGATGTCGGGGGTCCACGGGGTCGAGGGCTACATCGGGTCGGCGATGCAGTGCGATCTGATCGACCGGCTCCGCTCCTCCCCGCTCCCCGACGGGGTCGCCGTCCTCCTCCTCCACGCCGTAAACCCGTGGGGCATGGCCTGGTGGCGCCGGCAGAACGAGTCGAACGTCGACCTGAACCGCAACTGGAACCGGGAGCGCATCGAGCCACCCTCCAATCCCGGCTACGAGGAGGTCCACCCCTTCCTCTGCCCCGACACCCCCGAGATGCCGACGCCCGAGTCGTTCCTCGACCGCTCTCGGGTCCTGGTCGAACAGCAGGGCATGGCGTGGATCCAGGCGGCGGTGTCGGGTGGCCAGTACACACACCCCGATGGTCTGTACTTCGGTGGTGATCGCACCGAGGAGTCGACCCGTATCGTGGCCTCGGTGGTGGCCGAGCGTCTCGGCGGGGTCGCCAGCTCGTTCTGCGTCGACCTGCACACCGGGCACGGCGCGCCGGGTACCTACACGATCCTGTCGGACTCCCCACCAGGTTCCGAGCTCGACGGTTGGCTGGCGACGCACTTCGAGGCCGAGCGGATCGAGGCGACCGTCGACAACCCCGGTGCCACCACGGCCCACAAGGTCGGCCAGATCGGTCACGGTCTCGCCGAGATCCTGCCCAGCTCGACCCACCGGTCGGTCACCCTCGAGCTCGGCACCGTGTCCGACACCCGGATGGTCCTGGCCGGGCGGGCCGAGAACTGGGTGCATCACCACGGCGATCGGGGCTCGGCCGAGGGTCGAGCGGCGGTGTGGGCGAACCGCCTCTGCTACACGCCCGACGATCCGGCCTGGGCTCACCAGTCGCTCGCTCATGGTCGAGCGGTGCTCGACACGGCACTGCGGTCCGTGGTGGGCGCCAGCGGTGAGCGGGAGCGAGGCACGTGACGACGGGAGCGGCCGAGGATCTCGTGACCCTCGCGGAGGTCCTCGACGCTCACCGACGGATCCAGCCTTTCGTGGTCCGAACCCCGCTGGTCTCGTTGACCGACGCGAACCCCGGATCCGATTTGCTGCTCAAGGCCGAGAGCCTGCAACCGTCGGGGGCGTTCAAACTTCGGGGCGCGTTCAACTCCCTTCTCCAACTCACCGGCGACGAACAGGAGCGCGGGGTGGTCGCCCACTCCAGCGGCAACCACGCCGTCGCGGTGGCTCACGCGGGCGCGGTGCTCGGGATCCGCACCGTCATCGTCATGCCCCATGACGCTCCCACCTCCAAGCTGGAGCGGACCCGCCGACTCGGCGCCGAGCTGGTGCTGGTGGGCAGTGGGAGCAACGAACGGGTCGCCAGAGCCGACGAGCTCGTCGCTCACCACGGCCTGTGTCTCGTCGAGCCCTACAACAGCACGGCGGTCGTGGCGGCGACCGGCACCATCTCGGTCGAGATCGTCGAGGACCACCCCGACGGTCCGGGAGGGGTGGCCGAGATCTACGTCCCGGTATCGGGTGGCGGCCTGGCGGCAGGCGTCGCGGCCGCAGCCAAGCAGCTCGATCCGGACATCCGGGTCATCGGGGTGGAGCCCGAGGTGGCGGCCGACGCTCGGGCCAGCTGGGAGGCGGGGCGGATCGTCGAGTTGCCGGCCGAGCAGATGGCTCGCACCGCGGCGGACGGCTTGCGGGTGCAGAAGGTGGGCTCGCTCACCTGGCCCCACCTCCAGGCCTTCGTCGACGAGATCGTGACCGTGAGCGAGTCGGAGATCAGCTCGGCGATGCGCTCGGTCGCCACGGGGGCGCGCCTCGTCGCCGAACCGAGCGGCGCAACACCGATCGCGGCCGCGCTGGTCGGTCGGGGCGGGACCGGCGCGCCGCTCCGGCGGCGGGTGGCGGTCCTGACCGGAGGCAACGTCGATCTCGCCGTGTTGGCAGAGGTCCTGGCCG
>SKKL01000295.1 GCA_007121465.1 Acidimicrobiales bacterium
CGGCATGGCGTCGTACTGGGCGTGGCGGGCGGTGAAGCGACCCCTCGCCGCGGTGATCGATCGGAGATCGATCGCGTAGCGGGCGAGTTCAGCGGTCGGCACCATGGCGGTGACCGCCACGCCGTCGGCCCCAGCCGGTTCGGTGCCCGACACTCGACCCCGGCGGGAGGACAGGTCGCCCATCACGTCGCCCTGCAGCTCCCTCGGCACGACGACGATGACCTCGGAGATCGGTTCGAGCAGCACCGGGTGGGCCCGCAGCATCGCCTCCCTGAAGGCCAGTCGGCCGGCGGCCCGGAAGCTCATCTCCGAGGAGTCGACCGCGTGGGCCTTCCCATCGACGCAACGAACCCGCACGTCGACGACCGGGTACCCCTTCAGCACTCCGCCCTCGGACATGGCGTCGACGATCCCCCGCTCGACCGCCGGGATGAACTGACGCGGGATGGACCCACCGACGATCAGGTCGATGAACTCGAACCCCTCGCCACGACCGAGCGGTTCGACCTCGAGCGTCGCCACCCCGAACTGGCCGTGACCGCCGGACTGCTTCTTGTGTCGGCCCTCGGCGGTGGCGGACCCGGTGATCGTCTCGCGGTAGGCGAAACGGACATCCTCGGTCGCGACCTCGACGCCGAACTTGCGGGCGAGGCGTTCGAGGGTGACCGTCAGATGCGTGTCGCCGGTGCCACGCAGGAGCGTCTGATGGGTCTCGTCGTCGTGGTCGAGCACCAGTGCCGGATCCTCCATGCGGAGCCGGGCCATCGCTCCGGGCAGCTTGTCCTCGTCGGCCTGGCTGCGGGGGACGAGAGCGACGGTGTACACCGGCTCGGGCCAACGCACCGCCCTCGCCTCGACCGGCTGATGCCTCGGCGCGAGGGTGTCGCCGGTGGCGGTGCCGGCCAGCTTGGAGACCGCGGCGATGTCGCCGGCCACGACCTCGGTCACCGGGACATGCTCGTCGCCGCGGAGGCAGAACAAGCCATGGAGCCGCTCGTCGGCCCCCGAGCGGCGGTTGACCAGGTGGTCGTCGAGCCGGATCGTGCCCGAGAGCACCTTGAAGACCGAGATCTGGCCGACGAAGACGTCCGAGACCGTCTTGAACACGACGGCCAGCGGATCGCCATCGGGATCGGGGGCCACCTCGACGATGGTGTCCCCGGCCCGGACCGGCACCGGTGGCCGATCGGCGGGCGACGGGGCGATCTCGACCAGGTAGTCGCACAGCCGGTCCACCCCGATCGGCACCGACGCCGCCCCTTCGAGCACGGGGAAGGCCACCAGGTCGACCATCTCCCTCCGCAGGGTGGCCTCGAGCTCGGCCAGGCTCGGCTCGTCTCCCTCGAGGAACCGCTCGAGCAGCGAGTCGTCCCCGACGACGATGGCCTCGACGACCTGGTCGTGCAGCTGGTGCTCGTGGTCGGCCAGCTCGGGGGGAACCTCGGCGGCCTCGGCCGTTCCCGAGTCGTAGAGGTAGGCCCTCTCCGTGAGAACGTCGGCCACCCCGCGAAACCCGCTCTCCTCGCCAATGGGGATCTCCAGCGGTTCGACGCCCTCGCCGTAGCGGGCGGTGAGCTCGCCGAACGTGCGGTCGAACGACGCCCGTTCCCGGTCGAGCTTGTTGATGAAGACCACTCGGGGGATCCCGAGCTCGTCGCAGAGTCGCCAGGCGTTGTCGGTTCCGACCTGGACCCCGTCGACCGCGCTGACGACGACGACCGCCACGTCGGCGACCGCGAGGGCCGCCCGCACCTCTGCTTCGAGGTCGGGGTCGCCGGGGGTGTCGATGATGTTGAGCTTCGCACCCTTCCAGTCGAGCGGGACCACCGACAACGACAGAGACATGCCTCGGCTGGTCTCCTCCGGCTCGGTGTCGGCGAGGGTGGTGCCGTCCTCGGTGCGGCCCATGCGAGTGAGCACCCCCGCTCGGTAGGCCATCGCCTCCACGAGCGTCGTCGTGCCCGCGCCGCTGTGGCCGAGGAGGGCGACGTTGCGGATCCGGTCGGTGCTCACCATCGTTCCCCCACCTTCCGGGGCCAGCTCGGACCCTACGCGGACGATACCCGCCCTCCAGCCGTCCCGCTCGGGCGACGCGACGGACGAGTCAGTCAGGCGAGGGGTCGGCCCGGCGGCGGTAGCGCTCGATCAGCCGGGTGGTGGAGGGATCGTGCCCGGTGGGCTCAGGGCTGGAGGGATCGAGCTCGGGGGCGATCCGACCGGCAAGGACCTTTCCCAACTCGACGCCCCACTGGTCGAAGGCGTTGATGCCCCACACCGTGGCCTGAGTGAAAACCTTGTGCTCGTACAACGCGACGAGCGCACCGAGGGTCGCCGGTGTCAGGCGATCGAGAAGCAGGGTCGTGGTCGGTCGGTTGCCGTCGAAGACCTTGTGGGGCACCAGCTCGTCGTCGACACCCTCGGCCCGAACCTCCTCGGCGGTGCGGCCGACCGCGAGCGCCTCGGTCTGGGCGAAGAGGTTGGCCACCAGCAGATCGTGCTGGTCGAGGAGAGGGTGGTTCGGTTCGATCACCCCGATGAAGTCGGCCGGCACGAGCTGGGTGCCCTGATGGAGGAGCTGGAAGAAGGCGTGCTGGCCGTTGGTACCCGGCTCCCCCCACACGATCGGACCGGTGGCCCACCCGACCCGCTCGCCATCCAGGGTGACCGACTTGCCGTTGCTCTCCATCTCGAGCTGCTGGAGGTAGGCGGGGAAGCGGGCCAGCTCCTCGGCGTAGGGCAACACGGCGTGGCTGCTCGCCCCGAAGAAGTTCGTGTACCAGATCCCGAGCAACCCCATGAGGGCGGGAAGGTTGCGGTCGAGGGGCGCGGTCCGGACGTGCTCGTCGATCCGGCGCATCCCGGCCAGCATCTCGCCGAAGGCGTCGGGGCCGATGGCGATCATGACCGACAGGCCGATCGCCGAGTCGAGCGAATAGCGGCCCCCGACCCAGTCCCAGAACCCGAACATGTTGTCCGGGTCGATCCCGAAGGCGGCGACCTCGGCCTCGTTGGTCGACACCGCGACGAAGTGGCGTGCCACCGCCTCCTCTCCGAGCGCCTCCACGCACCAGCGGCGAGCGGCGCGGGCGTTGGCCAGGGTCTCGGAGGTGGTGAAGGTCTTCGACGCCACGACGACGAGGGTGGTGGCAGGGTCGAGGTCGGCAAGTGCCTCGTGGATGGCGGCACCGTCGACGTTGGAGACGAACCGGTGGATCCGACCGGGGTCGCACCAGGCGGACAGCGCACGGGTCGCCATGGCCGGACCGAGGTCGGAGCCACCGATGCCGATGTTGACCACCGCCCGGATCGGTTCGCCGGTCGCGCCCCGCCAGGTGCCGGCACGGACCTCGTTGCTGAAGCGCCCCATCCGGTCGAGCACCTCGTGGACGTCGGCGACGACGTCGCGACCGTCGACCTCGATGGTGGAGCCGCGCTCGGCCCGCAGCGCGACGTGCAGGACGGAACGGTTCTCGGTCGTGTTGATCGCCTCGCCGGCGAACATGGCCTCGATCCGCTCGGGGAGACCGGCCCGCTGGGCCAGCTCCACCAGCAACCGGATCGTCTCCGCGTCGGCTCGGTGCTTGGCCAGGTCGGCGTGGACACCGGGAAGGTCGATGACCGACCAGTCCTCACGTCCCGGCTCCGCGAGCAGGTCGCGAAGGTGGCGGTCAGCGATCGTTCGGTGATGCTCTTCGAGCGCCCGCCACTCGGGAGTCTGGTCGATCGGTGCGGTGGAGGACGCAGCGGCCACGGGGCGATCGGATGCCATGCCGTCACTCTAGGACCGGGCGTCGTGCCCCTCGTCGGCCGCCTAGGGTCCGGGACATGGATCTGGGTATCGAAGGACGACGGGCAGCGGTCGCGGGCGCCTCCGCGGGGCTGGGCTACTCCACCGCCAAGGCGTTGGTCGACGCCGGGGTGCAGGTGGCGATCTGCGGGCGCGACACCGACCGCATCGCGGCGGCCGCCGCGTCGCTCGGCGACCGCGCGGTGGCGATCACCGCCGACGTCTCGACGCCCGAGGGTGCCACCGGCTTCGTCGAGGCCGCCCGCGACGTCCTCGGGGGGATCGACATCCTCGTGCCCAACGCCGGCGGTCCCCCACCCGGAAACTTCGCCTCCACCCCGCTCGAGGCCTACCTGCCCGCGGTCGAGCTCAACCTGTTGTCGACGGTGGCCATGTGTTACGCCGCCGTTCCCGCCATGCAGGAGCAACGATGGGGCCGGGTCGTGGCGATCACCTCGGGGACGGTCCGCCAACCCAACCCGAACCTGATCCTCTCCAACACCGCACGGGCCGGGGTCACCGGCTTCCTCAAGACCCTCGCTCTCGAGGTGGCCAAGGACGGGGTGGCGGTGAACTCGATCCAGCCCGGGTTGCACATGACCGACCGCATGCGTTCGCTGGGGGTCGACCCCGACACCGCAGGGCGCGACATCCCGACCGGGGTGATCGGCGACCCGGACGACTTCGGATCGGTCGCGGCCTTCTTGTGCTCCGAACAGGCCAGGTTCGTCGTCGGCGCGGCACTCCCCGTCGACGGTGGAGCGCACCGGGGACTCCAGTGATCCGCCACACGGTCGTGTTCCGGTTCGTCGAGGGAACCGACCCGTCGGAGGTCGAGGCCCTCGCGGCCGCGCTCCGCGAGCTCCCCGACACGATCGACGGGATCCTCGACTACCGGGTGGGGCCCGACCTCGAACTGAGGGACACCAACGCCCACTTCGCGGTCGTCGCCGACTTCACCGACGAGGACGCCTTCCTCGTCTACAGCGCTCACCCCGACCACCTCGAGGTGATCCGTACCCACGTGGAGCCGATCGCTGCCGACCGCCACGCCGTGCAGTTCCGGTGCTGAGCGGCCGATCGCCCCGGTGGGACGGGCCATCCACCCCACCGTCACACCCCTCGGGTACAACAAGACCATGAGCACCGACGTGGCGATCTCTCCCCCTCGGCACCTGTCGCCGTCGTCGGCGTCGCTGTTCGAGCAGTGCCCACGTCGGTGGCGGTTCCGCTATGTCGACCGCCTCCCCGAGCCCGTCGGGGAAGAGGCCGTCGTCGGCACCTTCGCCCACCGGGTCCTCGAACTGTTGCTGGGCGAACCGGCTGCGGCTCGCACACAGGACCGAGCCCGGGAGCTCGCCCGACAGGTGTGGACCGAGGTCGAGGCCGACACCGACTTCCGCTCCCTCGCGCTCGACGACGCCGCTGCTCGCGCCTTCCGGTGGAAGGGCTGGACCGCCATCGCCGGCCTCTGGGACCACGAGGACCCGTGCTCGGTCGAGGTGGCCTCCACCGAGCGCCGCATCGAGGTCGCCCTCGACGGAGTTCCGTTCCTCGGAGTGGTCGACCGCATCGACCGCTGCGCCGACGGCTTGGTCGTCACCGACTACAAATCGGGGCGGCCGCCGTCCCGGCG
This sequence comes from Acidimicrobiales bacterium, assembly GCA_007121465.1. GTDB lineage: Bacteria > Actinomycetota > Acidimicrobiia > Acidimicrobiales > SKKL01 > SKKL01. The sequence goes on from SKKL01000295.1 coordinate 5,424, forward strand.
ATTCCAGGACGACAAGCTCGCCCAGGTTCTCCTGTACGCCGCAGCCGTTGGCGCGATCGATGGCGACGCCCCCGCTCGGGCACGTCTCGTCTATCTCGGCCGCGAGGGCCGGGTCGTCGAGGCCGACGCCCGGCCCGAGCTCGTCGACAGCGCCGTCGCTGCGCTTCGCGCCACCTGGGAGCGGCTCGGAGAGGCCGCCCGGGCCGACACCTTCGACCCCGCACCCGGACCCCTGTGCGGCTGGTGCCCCCACGTCGACCGGTGCCCCGAGGGCCAGGCCGAGGTCCGGGTCCGGCTCGAACAGGGGCGCATGCGTCTCGACGCCCCGGCGGTCCCCCTCGTCGCCTGATCACCCGGCACGATCAGTGTGGGACCCGGCAACGGCACACCGACTGCTGTGCGGGGCCGTGGGTCTGCGACGATAAAGGGAATGGCCATCGGAGATCGGTTCGAGGAGGTGCTCGCCGCAGCACGGCTCGGCGAGCGCGGCGCCTTCGAGACGATCTACCGCGACCTCGCGCCCCTCGTCCTCGGCTACCTGCGGTCCAACCGTGCCCGGGACCCTGAGGACCTGACGAGCGAGGTCTTCATCGCGGTGGTCCGCAACCTCGGGAGCTTCACCGGCAACGAGAAGTCGTTCCGCTCCTGGGTCCTCACCATCACCCATCGACGGCTCATCGACGACTTCCGGCACCAGTCTCGCCGACCGGAGGATCCGACCCTCCCCGACGACGTCCAGGCTCGGATGGAGCCCACCGACGAGACCCCCGAGACCGAGGTCCTCGACCTGCTCGCCACCCAATCGGTCCACCACATCCTCGACTCGTTGACCGAAGACCAGCGAGCCGTCATCACCCTCCGGATCCTCGGGGACATGCCCATCAAGGAGGTCGCTGCCATCCTCGACAAACCCGAGACAGCGGTCAAGAGCCTCCAACACCGGGCGCTGGCGACCCTCGCTCGGCACCTCGAGGGGCCCGAGGAATCCGCTACTCACCAGTATCCTCCAGACCGACCGGGGCGATGACTCAGACATGAGCGACAGGGACGGACCCGAGCGGGCCGACGAGCTGGTCGATGAGCTGACCGAGCTCGTCGGCGACCCCGAAGCCGCCCGCCGCGCCCTCGACGAGCTGCGCGAGCACCTCGTCGCTCCACTCGACACCGATGTCACCAACCATCATCTCGACGCAATGGTCGCGGCGACCGGACCGAACACCGACGTCATCGACCTCCGCAGCCGCCGGGCTCGACGGGCCATCACCGGGACCGTGATCGGCGCCCTGGCTCTCGTTGGCACCGGTGGACTCGCGGCGGCCGGACACCTGCCGGGACCGGTGCAGGATACGGTCAGCCGGATCGCGGGAGCCATCGCGATCGACATTCCGCGGTCCACCCCCGGCGACACCGTCGAGCCCCCCACCACCCCCGGCGACACCGCTCCCGGGCGCAGTGTGGACGACCATCCGCGAGACACCGCTCCGGGCCGAGTCGACGGAGATCGCGGGCGACCTGACTCGGTTCCCGGCGACACCGCCCCCGGCCAGCAGGGCCCACCCGACTCGGTTCCCGGCGACACCGCCCCCGGCCAGCCCGGCCAGGGCCAAGGACAAGGCCAGCAGGGCCCACCCGACTCGGTTCCCGGCGACACCGCCCCCGGCCAGCCCGGCCAGGGCCAGGGACAAGGCCAGGGACAGGGTTCCGGGAATCGCTGAGGTTTTCCGTTTCGACCCGTATCCCTCCTCCCCCTCGCGGCGATCACAGGAGTAGAGGGCGGTCAACGCCCACCAGAATTCTCGGCCGGACAGGTATCGACACCCTCGCCACCTGATTCACCGGATCCGCCGCCGGATCCGGCCGAGATCACCGGGGGCTCGGTCTACGTGGCAGACCGAGCCCCCGGAGTCTTTTTCGCTGCCGGCAGCGAGCCGTGCGCGGCCGGCGGGGCGACAGCGGAGCGGTGGCGCGCCGCGGGTACGGTGTCGTGACGATGCAGCGAAGTGAGTGGTGCCCGTGTACGAACTGATCGCCCGCAACCGCCGGATGAGCTGGGTGCTCCTCCTGGCCAGCTTCGTGATGCTCGTCATCGTCGCCGGAGCGGTGGCGGTGAGCCTCCAGGCCGGCATCTTCGGCGTCGTCGTCGGTGTGGTCATCGCCGGGGCCATGACCTTCGGGGCCTACTGGAAGTCCGACACTGTCGCCCTCGCCGCCACCCGCGCCCAGCCCGCCTCGATCGACGACTACCCCCAGCTCCACAACCTCGTCGAGGGGATGGCCCTCGCAGCAGGAATCCCCAAACCCCGCGTCTATGTGGTCCATGATCCCGCACCCAACGCCTTCGCCACCGGCCGCGATCCGGAGCATGCGGCGATGGCGGTCACCACCGGGCTGCTCGAGCACCTGACCCGCACCGAGCTCGAGGGGGTCATCGCCCACGAGCTCGCCCACATCCGTAACTACGACATCCGGGTGACGACGATCGCAGTCGCCACGGCTGGGGCCATCGCCATCATCTGCGACCTGTTCTGGCGGCTGCTGTGGTTCGGTGGCGGCCGAGGCCGGTCGAACAACAGCGGCGGCGGCGGCAACCCGATCGCCCTGATCGGCATCATCGCCGTGGTCATCCTCGCCCCCATCGCCGCTGCCCTCATCCGCTCCGCGGTGAGCCGCCGACGCGAGGCTCTCGCCGATGCCACCGCGGTCGAGCTCACCCGTTACCCCACCGGCCTTCGCCAGGCCCTCGAGAAGCTCGCCTCCAACACCGCGGTGGTCCACCACGCCTCCCACGCCACGGCCCACCTGTGGATCGAATCGCCCCTCGACACCGAAGCCGGACACGAGCAGGCCAAGCTCAACGGGATGTTCAACACCCACCCCCCGATCGAGGACCGGATCAACACGCTCCGAGAGCTCGAAGGGCTCCCCCCGTGGGAGGGTCCGGGTCCCGCCGCCACCCGCACAGCCACTCCGCCGCCGCCGGCCGCAGGAGCCCGTCCGACACCCCCTCCGCCGGTCCCCCCGATGATGCCCCCCTTCGGCGCCCCGGGCCGCGCGCCAGTGCCCGGCCAGTCCCCGGCGGCTCCTCCCTCTCCTCCACCCGGCAGTGCCGCCACCGGCCCGGCCGGCGGACCCGGCGAGCGGGGCTGGTACCCCGATCCGTCGGGCAACCCGTCCCAACTCCGGTACTGGGACGGGCGGGGCTGGACCACCTGGACCAAGGCCCGCTGAACTCCCGGTGCCCGAACTCCCCGAGGTGGAGACGATCCGACGTCAGCTCGCTCCTCTCGTCGTGGGACGGCGCGTCCTCGACGCGGGCGGCCACCCATCGGCCAAGTTCGCCACCGCCGTCGAGGCAACCGGGAGCGTGGTGGGTTCGGTCCGCCGGCGGGGCAAGTACCTCCTCGTAGATCTCGACGACGATCGAGAACTGGTGATCCACTTGGGGATGACCGGTCGCATCCGGGTTCGAGAACCCGGCGCACCCGACGACATCTACGTGCGGGCCTGGTGGGACATGGGGGATCAGGTGCTCGAGCTCCACGACGTGCGCCGCTTCGGGCGGGTCGCGGTGGTGGAGCGTGGCTGCTACTCCTCGCTCGCCACCCTCGATCGCCTCGGCCCCGAACCACTCGGCCCGGACTTCACTCCAGCCGGACTCTGGGAGGCGCTCGGGCGGAGCCACACCCGGGTGAAGACCCACCTGCTCAGCCAGCGGCCCGTCGCCGGGGTGGGGAACATCTACGCCGACGAGGCGCTGTGGCGAGCGAAGATCAACCCCGGACGACGATCGGTCGGGAAGGATGCGGCGGCCCGACTGCATCGGGCGCTCGTGGAGGTCCTCGACGCCGCCGTTCGCAACGGAGGAACCACCCTGCGCGACTACCGGACCGTCGAGGGTGCCACCGGCACCAATCAGTTCCACCTCGAGTGCTACGGGCGAGGCGGCGAACCGTGCCATCGGTGCGGCACGGTCCTGTCGAGAGGCGTCGTCGACGGTCGGGGAACGACGTGGTGTCCTACCTGTCAGGCCCGCTGATGCGGTCCCCCTCCTCGAATCGCCGGGCCGCGACGAGCCGGGATGCGATGATGTCGACGTGACCGACGACGTGACCGACGACGTCACCGACCCCACCGGTCTGCACCGCGACGCCGCCGTGGACGGCTACGACGAGCTCACTGCCCCCGACGGCGACCTGCGCGACCACTGGCGATACGTCATCGGATCACTGCGGATGATGGGGCGCAACGAGCTCGCCGAGCGTCAGGCCGACGTGTCGGACCTGCTCCGCCGAGACGGCTCGGGACACCGGCGGACCCAACTCCGCAGCCAGGCAGGGACCGGAACCAGCGCCGTCGGACCGGGCGCTGACGGCTCGGTCGACGTGGTGCCGGTGCTCGTATCGAGTGACGACTGGTCCGAGATCGAAACGGGACTGGTCCAGCGAGCCGAACTGCTCGACCTGATGCTCGAGGATCTCCACGGCGCCCAGGAGCTGGTTCACCGGGGGATCGTGCCGGTCGAGGTCGTCCGACGCCACCCGGGGTATCTCCCCGCGGTGCTCGGTCCTCCGGCCGGCCACGTGCCCGGCGATGGGCGCCACCGCCTCTCCCACTACTCCGCCGACCTGGCACGGAACCGACACGGAAGCTTCGAGGTCGTCGCCGATCACGCCCGCACTCCGGCGGGCCTCGGCGCGGTCCTCGAACGTCGCCTCGCGCTGTCCCGGGCGCTCCCGAGCCTGTTCCGCGACGCCCACGTCCATCGCCTGGCCCACTTCTTCCGGGGACTGCGGCGCGCCCTCGAAGGCCTGGTGCCCCCCGAGCGAGACGAAGCCCGCATCGTGATCCTCACCCCGGGGAGCCATGCGCCGGACTATTTCGAGCATTCCTATCTGGCGGGCTACCTCGGCTATCCGCTCGTCGAACCTTCGGACCTGACCGTGCGACGCGGCAGGGTCTGGCTGCGGTCGCTGGCCGGGCTCCAACAGGTCGACGTCGTGCTGCGATGGGTCGACGACGAGACCTGCGATCCCCTCGAGCTGCGGGGGGCCGGTCCGGGAGTCCCCGGACTCGTCGAGGCCACCCGTCGGGGAACCGTCGTGCTGGCCAACCCCCTCGGTGCCGCCAGCGTGGAGAACCCCGGCCTGGTGCCCTTCCTCCCCGACGCGGCCGAGGTCCTCCTCGGTGTCGCCCCCACGATGGCCTCCATCGCCAGCCGCTGGTGCGGCCGACCCGATCACCTCAGCGAGGTCCTCGACGCGTTCGCCGACGACCACCAACTCGTCCTCGTTCCGCTCGACACCCACTCACCCCGCCCGCTCCGCCCCGCGTCGATGTCAGCCCGGGCGCGCGATGAGCTCGCGGCCGAGCTGCGTTCCGATCCCGGCCGGTGGGTCGGCCAGACCCTCCCCGCGGGCGGCTGGGTCCCCACCCTCGTCGGGGAACAGATCGAGCCGCGACCCTGCCTGATCCGAGCCCATCTCGTCTCCCGCGACGACTCCTATGTCGCCCTGCCCGGCGGGACCGGACGGGTGCCTGCACCGGGCGCACCCCTCCTGACCCCCCACCCCGGCGAGGCACCGTCGACGACGATCACCAAGGACGTGTGGGTCCTCGCCTCAGAACCCGAACGGGCAGGCACCAGCCTGCTCGCCGACAACGCCCCGGCGGCCAGCAGCTCGGCCCCCCTGATTCTCCCGTCGCCGCCGACGATCGCCGGATCGCTTCCCAGTCGGACCGCGGAGAACCTCTACTGGTTCGGCCGCCACGCGGAGCGCGCCGAGGGCACCATCCGGTGGGCGCGGGCCGTGGCGACCCGGATCACCGACGTCGACCACTCCGAGCAGCCCTCAGCGGTGTGGGTCGCCGACCTGGTGTCAGCGGTCCGGGTCGCCACCGGCCGTCGACCGTCGGGCCTCGACGGGAAGGGCCGGGACGACAGCGATGGTCCCACCGGGGATCCTCACCGTGACCTGCTGATGCTCGTGGGGGATCCGGAGGACCGCGACGGAGTCGTCGCGGTCCTCGGGCGCATGGGAGACGCGGCCCTCACCGCCCGTGAGCTGCTCGCCGGGGACACCTGGGGTGTCATCGACGACATCGACGACGCGACCGCACGGTTGCGGCGGCGCCCGCCGCGGTCGTTGGCCGCAGCACTGCCGGACCAGGCTCGGATCCTCACCGCGCTGTCGGCGCTGGCCGGTCTGGCCGCCGAGAGCACCGTGCGCGACCCGGTGTGGTTGTTCCTCGACGCGGGCCGGCGCATCGAACGAGCCCGGGTGCTCGCCGCCACCTCGGCTGCGGTGCTGGTACCGGTCCACGACGCCGACGCACAGGCCCTCGTGCAAGAAACCTCCCTGATCGCCAACGACAGCCTGATCACCTATCGACGGCGGTACCGGTCCCGCCTCCGCACCCGTTCGGTCATCGAGCTGCTCCTCGGCGACCCGAGCAACCCGCGGAGCCTCGTCTACCAGGTCGATCGTCTCGCCGAACACGCCGCCAACCTCCCGGCGGGCGACGACACCGGGTCGACTCCCGAGGTCGTCGAGCGGGTCGCCGAGCTCGCCTCCCTCTTGACTGATGCCGATCTGGACCGACTCGCCCACCGCGTGGTCGACGGCCACCGCGTCGAGCTCGACGACCTCCTTCGCCACACCGGTCGAGGTCTGACCGCCGTCGGCGGAGCCCTCGGACGGCACTTCCTGCACGTGGAGGCACCACGGGCGATGGGGGCCATGACCGCGACCGGAGCCGTCGGAGGTGGCGGACGGTGAAGTACCGGGTCAGCCATCGCACCTCGTACCGCTACGACGCACCGATCTCCCTCGGGTACAGCGTCGCCCGTCTCACGCCTCGGACCTTTCCCGGTCAGGTGTGCCACGACTCGACCACGGTGATCGATCCCGCCCCCGACGACCGGTCCGACCGCACCGATGTCTTCGGCAACGAGGTCACCTGGTTCAGCCTGGAGCGGCCTCACGACCATCTCGACGTTGTCGCGACCAGCGAGGTGACCGTCGAGGGAGAGCCCGCCGCCTTGTTGATGGCGGCCTCCCAACGTTGGGACGAGGTCCGCGACACGCTCGCCCACGGCGGGTCACCCGACGTCGTCGTCGCCCGCTCCTATGTGATGCGATCGCCGCTGGTGACTCCCGTCGCCGGCTTGGAGGAGTTCGTCGCACCGTCGTTCCCACCCGATCGGCCGCTCGTCGACGCGGTGGTCGATCTGATGGGTCGGATCTATCGGGACTTCACCTATGACCCGGGGTTCACGTCGGTTGCGACCCCTCTGTCGGAGGTGCTCGAGCACCGTCGGGGGGTCTGCCAGGACTTCGCCCACCTCGCCATCGCCTGCCTGCGCACGCGGGGACTCGCCGCCCGCTACGTCAGCGGGTACCTGGAGACGATCCCTCCGCCCGGCCAGGAGCGCCTCGAAGGAGCCGACGCCAGCCACGCCTGGTTCTCGGTGTTCGTTCCCGAGGTCGGGTGGATCGACCTCGACCCGACCAACGACCAGGCCGTCGGCAACCGACACATCACCCTCGGCTGGGGGCGCGACTACCGCGATGTGGCACCGCTCGTCGGGGTCCTCTACACCGGCGGCGCCGGCCAGCACCTCGAGGTGGCGGTCGACGTGGTGGCGATCCCGTGACCCCCGATCCACCCGAGTCGATCGCGGTCCGGCTCCGTGTCGAGGGGTGGACGTGCCTCGTCGTCGGCGGCGGGCGGGTGGGGAGTCGGCGGGCCCGTCGCCTCGCCGCCGGCGGCGCGTCGGTGCGGGTCGTCGATCCGGATGCCGATCCGATGCTCGACGACGAGGACCGGGTCGTGGTGGAGCGCCGCCGCTACCGCAGCTCCGACGTCGAGGGCGTCCGGCTGGTGGTGTGCGCCACCGGGGTGCCCGAGGTGGACACCGAGGTGGCAGCCGACGCCGCTCAGGTTGGCGCGTTGGTCAACGACGCGACCGCGGGACGCTCGGGTGACCTGACGTTTCCCGTCGTCGGACGGGTCGGAGCGGTCACCGTGGCGATCGACACCGGCGGCGAGAGTCCCGCGGTCGCCCGCTGGCTCGTCGCCCGCCTCGACACCGACCTCGGGGCGCCGGTGGCCGAGCTCATCGAGATCGCCTCCGAAGCGCGGCACGATCTGGTGGCTACATCCGGCCAGACGGCACATCCCCAGTGGGAGACGGCACTCGACGACGCGTGGGCGCACCTTTCCGAAGGGCGCCGGGTCGAGGCCCGACTGGCCCTGCGCCGTCAGCTCGACCTCTGACCCGATCGCTCACGGCACGGCGATACGTCGGCGGCGGACCCGCCGGGGGATCGTCTCGACGGCGATGAAGCAGGCGAAGGCGACCCCGAGGAGCTGGTAGGGGAAGAGGATTCCCATGATCAGCAGGACCCCGAGGTGGAAGAACCAGGCGACCACCACCCAGGCCAGGCGCACTCGTCCGCCGAGCAGAACGATCGGTGCGGCCAGCTCGACGAGGAGGCTGATCGTCGCCAGCGGGGGGAAGATCCAGTCGTGGCGCAGCGCCGCCACCCCGAGCGGTGAGGAGCGGTCCCCCACCAACTCCTTGCGCAGGGCGTCGTGGGCGACGAGGTTGGCGAGGGCGTCGCCCCCCGCCCATCCGATGCCCGACGCTCGGATCTTGGCCCACCCGGCCAACACGTAGGCGACCACCACGACCATGACCATGAGTTGGGCTGGCCACCCGTAGCGGATGGCCGGGCCAGGGGGCGGGCGGTCGGGGCGGACCCGGCGGTCGAGAGACCAGGCGTCGGCGGCCGGACTCGCGGCGAGGATCAGCAGGTGCACGACCAGGAGGTTCTCGGTGTGGAAGATCTGGCCCCATGAGTTCCGGTAGCTCAGGACGAGGAGGACACCGAGGGCGAACGCAGGGCCACTGAGGCGCCACCACATCCCGGTGACGGCGGCGACGCCGGCCACCAGGGTGAGGACGGTCACGAGGATCGCCACCGTCGGGGTGACCGCCGTGTCGAGCACCCGGAGTGGCCCGACCGGCGAGAACCGGTGGGGAGCGTCGTCGGCGAGGCGGGCGACGTCGATCAGATGGGGAAGCCGGACGACGAGGTAGACGAGAGCGAAGCCACACACGAGGATCCGCAACGCTGCGAGCCGTTCGGCCGGCGCCGGCGTGGACAGGCCTCCGGGGGTGAGCAGAGAGTTCACCGGCGCGACACCGGGCAGGTGGCGTGAAGGGCGACCGAGACCGGTGGGGCGTCGGAGGTGAGGGTCGCGGCCGCCTCGTGGGTCTCGGTGACCACCTCGATGGTCTCGACCCCGTCGACCCGGGCCGGGCCTCGGGCGACACGATCGGCTACCTCGCGGCACCACTCGGCGCTGCGACCGTCGCTCACTGCGGTGCGAGCGGTGCGCACCGCCATGATCGGCTCATCGGTCCCCGCCAGCAGGTGGGGTGACAGGAGGACTCGGTCGCTGTCTGCATCCCGGCCGACGGCGGTCGTGACGCGGGTGACCGGGCCGCGGTCGACGGCGAACATCGGGTAGGTCGACAGGGGGAACCCGTCGCGCGGGGGATCGCCGAGAGTGGGGTACACGAGAGCGATCACGACCCCCAGAGTGATCAGCCTCGGACCCCATCGACCCATGGAACGACCCTAGAGCGCGGACCATCTAGGGTCGTCGCCATGTCGCCTCGCCGGGTTCGCCATCGTGTCATCGCGGCGGTGGCCACCTGGGTGCTCCTCGCGACCGTGGTCCGGGTGGTCGTCGCCCTTCCGGAGCACTGCCCGGCGGTCGACAGCGACATCGTCTATGCCTCGGCGGTCGAGGCGGTCGGATGGCTGGAACGCAACCAACTCGACGACGGCCAATGGGTGTATCGCTACGACAAGGATGCTGACGAGATCGTCGGCGGCTACAACACCGTCCGCCACGCGGGAGTGCTGATGTCGCTGTACCAGGCCGCGTCGTTCGACATCGACGGAGCGCTGGAGGTCGCCGACTCGGGAACGGCCTACGCGCTCGACAACCTCGTCCGCCACGACGACTGGGCGGCGTTCGAACCGTCGTCCAACCGGGTCACGACCGGAGCTGCTGCTCTCTTGGTTGCCGGACTCGTCGAACGGCGGCTCCTCACCGATGACCCGGTTCACGACGATGTCATGCGGGAGCTGAGCCGTTTTCTCGTTGCTCACGTCGAGCCATCAGGAGCGGTGATCGAGTCGTGGGATCGCCGGGCGGAAGAGCCCCTTTTCGGTCAGTACTCGCCGTTCTTCACCGGCGAGGTCTACTGGGCCCTCGCTCTCATGCATCTCGTGTTCCCCGATGAGGGGTGGGACGAGCCGGCGCTGCGCATCGGGGAGTACGTGGCGACCGAGCGGGACGACGCCGAGAACTACTGGCCCGAGCTGCCCGACCACTGGTCGGCCTTGGGCATGTGGACCGTCACCCTCTGGCCCGATCGTCCCGACCCCGATCGCCCCCTCCCCGATGTGCAGGTGCCCTACGTCGAGCGCCAAGCGGGGTTGGGTTCGATCCAGACGAGGTACGAGTCCCAGCGGGTCGACGACTGGCCGCGCTATCTGCTGCGGGGGAGGCGCACCCTCGGCGCCGGCCTCGGGACCGTGGGCGAGCACCTGACGGGCATGTGGCAGGTCTCGGTGGTCGACGAGCGGCTCGCTCACCTCAGCGATCCGATCGCCGAGCGGGCCACCTGCGTGGCCGGGATGCTCGTCGACCGTCAGATCGACGCCGTCGAGGCCGAGCGGTACGGAAGCCCTGAGCTCGCCCGCGGAGCGTGGTTCCAGTTCGGGGCGACCCAGATGGACGATCAGCAACATGCTCTCTCGGCTCTGCTGTTGACCCTTCCGATTCTCGAGGCCGAGGAGGCCAATCAGTGAACGCGTCCGTGTGGGTGGCGGTGATCGCGCTGGTCGTGGCGGTGAACCCGGCACGGGTCGCGGTGGTCGCCGGGGGGCTCGGCGAGGTGGACCGCTGGCGCTCGAGTTCGTTGTGGACCGCCGCGGGCGGGGCGGCGGTCGGCGGGGCCCTCTTCCTGCTGATCGGCGCGGTCGCAGGACCGCTGCTCGACGCCATCGACGTGAGCGCTCCGACGATCATGGTGGCGGTCGGGCTGGTGTTGCTGATCGCCGGGGCGAAGGACCTGTTCATGGGCCCACCGCCGTCGGACCCGGCCTTGGCCGGCTGGCGTTCGATCCTCGTGCCGATCGCGGTGCCGGCGGTCGCCCGTCCCCACGCCGGTCTTCTCGTCGTCGGTGTCGCGGGGGCTTACGGGTTCTGGCCGGTTCTCGCCGGGACGGTGCTGATGGTGGCTGCAGTCGCAGCAGCGTCAACGGCGGCGAGCGAGGGAGTCGGCTCCCGGGTGCTCGGCTGGCTCGGCGCGGCGGGTGCGGTGCTCACCGCGGCAACCGGAGCGATCTTTGCCGTCGACGGGGTCTTCGCGGTCTGACCGATGGCGTCGGCGGCTCAGCTGGCCTTGGCAGCGCGGAACGCCCGAGCGAGCATCGGGCTCGACGCATCGATGGGAGCGACGGGGGTGGGCTCACGCCGCTGGTCGGTCAATGCCCACCCTTTGGGCACCGAGAGCCGATCGGCGTGCGTGTCGCACAGATCGTGTCCGAAGGGACGTCGATCCTCGACGAGGTCGCCCAGCCACACTCGGAGCGCCACCAGGTCGTAGGCGAAGGTGGCCGTTGCCGTTTCGGCACAACCGGGCCGTGAGCAGATCCGGGGCATGGGACAACGCTACTGGCTGGAGACCACCGAGCGGGGGATGAGCTGATTGCTCACGCCGCGCTCGGTCATGACCCGGGCAGAGCCCGGCTCTCCGAGCCCTGTCCCTCTCGGGCGACGGCCTCGCGCTCAGCCGCCTGTTCGGCTGCGGAGGCGCCTGCCCGGCTGGCTTCCTCGCGGCGAACGTTGCGCTCGGCCTCGGCCGGGAGGGGAACAGGCGTCTGGAGGCCGACGAGATCGAACGGTCCGGCGGTGAAGCTGCGAGTGTTCGACTTGTCGAGGAGGTTGATGGTGCCGTCGCCGAGGATGCGGACCTCATGGACTCGGAACCACCCGTCGAAGCGATCCGGATCGCGGGCGACGACGTCTCCGACCTTGATGTCCCGGGACCGGATCCGGACGACGTTGACATGCCAACGAGCCATTCGCCGGAGCCCTCCTTCGGGTATCGATCAGACCGACGTCACCGCCCAGGACCGTAGCGCCCCACCACCTCCCCCGCCCCTCACTCCCCCGACTTGGCGTCGATTCGACGTCGATTCGACGCCAAGTCGGGGGTGGGTGTCACAGGGGGTGGGGAGGATGGTGGGGCCTCGAGCGCCGGGCTCACGGTCTCCTCCCCACCCGATCGTGCCCGGAGGCCCCTGTGTTCGACCTGCCCTCCTCCCGTGAGCTCCATCGACTCCTCAGTACCCGGCGCCTCGCGATCCGTGTCGCCAGCGGCCTCGACCGCCGCACCCGGGTTCGCCTCCAGGTCGACTGCGACACCCTCGTCGCCCGGCTGGGACGCCTCGACCGCGACCTCGACCGTCTCAGCTCCGAACGGCGCTCGACGGTCGAGAGCCTCGACGAGTTCCGCGACCGCCTGTGGCCAATCGTCGAATGGCAGCACGGCCGCCGGCCCCCTCGACTCGACGAGGAGCCGCTACCACCCGTCGTGGCCGATCCGGTGTGGCTCTACGGCCCGGCGCTGCGATCGGTCTGCCTCACCCTGTTGCGCCGCCACGGGCCCCTATGCCTACGAGACCTCCACGCCCTGCTCCACCGCTACGGCTTCGCCCTGCTCACCCACTCCCCCGTTCGTGTGCTCAGCGACTCCCTCGGCTACGAGTGCGAGCAGGGGCGAGCCGAGCGGGTCAGCCGGGGCGTCTACCGGGTCCATCCCCGGTTCCGACCACCCCGGGGTGGCTTCGGCTCCGAGCCGATCGGCCCGGAGCCTCCGGTCCTGCCAACGAGACCTCACGACCCCGAACCGGTCTCGGGACATCCGGCATGGAACGATCCCGAGCCAGGGCAAACGAGCGGGTCACCCGACGACAGCGAGCCGACGCCAGGTCAGGACCCGTAGGCCTCGATCGGGGGGCAGGCGCACATGACGTTGCGGTCGCCATAGGCCTGGTCGATGCGGCTGACCGGGGGCCAGTACTTCGAGCGCGGGTCGACGCCCGCCGGCAGTGCGCCGAGCTCGCGCGGGTACCCCCGTGTCCACTCCTCGCCGAGGAGGTCCTCGGCCGGATGGGGGGCACGGCACAACGGGCTGTCGTCCCGCTCCCACACCCCAGCACGCACCTGGTCGATCTCACCAGCGATGGAGATCATCGCCTCGCAGAACCGGTCCAGCTCGGCCAGATTCTCCGACTCGGTCGGCTCGATCATCAGGGTTCCGGCGACGGGGAACGACATCGTCGGGGCGTGGAACCCGTAGTCGATCAGTCGCTTGGCGATGTCGTCCACGGTCACGCCGGCGGACTCCCGAGCCGGCCGGGTGTCGATGATGCACTCGTGGGCGACGAGCCCCCCGGGGCCCCGGTAGAGGACCGGGAAGTGATCTTGGAGGCGACGAGCGACGTAGTTCGCGGTGGCGATGGCGACCTGAGTGGCCCGGGTCAGGCCGTCACCTCCCATCATGCGGACATACATCCAGGAGATCGGCAGGATCCCCGCCGACCCCCACGGCGCCGACGACACCGGCCCGACCGCCACGCCGCCGGCACCGTCGGGACCCGCTTCGGGAACCACCCCATGCCCGGGGAGGAACGGAGTGAGGTGCGACCGCACCCCGATCGGTCCGACGCCCGGACCACCGCCCCCGTGGGGGATGCAGAACGTCTTGTGCAGGTTCAGGTGCGACACATCGGCGCCGAACTCGCCCGGCCGGGCCAACCCGACGAGAGCGTTGAGGTTCGCCCCGTCGAGATAGACCTGTCCCCCGTGGTCGTGGACGAGATCGCAGATCCGGGTGATCGCCTCCTCGTAGACACCATGGGTCGAGGGATAGGTGACCATCAGCGCGGCCAGCCGGTCACCCGCGTCAGCGGCGCGGCGCTCCAGGTCCACGACGTCGATGTTGCCGTCCTCGTCGCACGCCACGACCACGACGTCGAGGCCGGCCAGAACGGCGCTGGCCGCGTTGGTCCCGTGCGCCGACGACGGAATCAGACAGACCGTGCGCTGATCGTCGCCCCGACTCCGGTGGTAGGCGCGAATGGCGAGGAGTCCCGCGTACTCACCCTGGGACCCGGCGTTGGGCTGCACCGACACCGCGTCGTAGCCGGTGATCTCGGCCAGCCATCGTTCGAGGTCGGCGATCATCGCCCGGTACCCCTCGGTCTGGTCGAGGGGGGCGAAGGGGTGCACCTCGGCGAACTCGGGCCAGGTGATCGGCACCATCTCCGAGGTCGCGTTGAGCTTCATCGTGCACGAGCCGAGCGGGATCGACGTGCGGTCGAGCGCCAGGTCACGGTCCGACAGGCGTCGCAGGTACCGCAACATCGCCGTCTCGGACCGATGACGGGAGAAGACCGGGTGCTCGAGGTACCCCGACTCGCGGACGAACCCGACAGGGATCGATCCCTCCCCACCGATCGGCCCACCCGTCGGTTCGGCCACGCTGGCCACTCCGGTGACGATCCTGGCCAACTCGGCCACCAGACCGTCGTCGCACGTCTCGTCGAGAGTGACCCCGACCCGGTCATCATCGAACCGCCGAAGGTTGATCCGAGCCTCCCGAGCGGCAGCCACGACCTCCTCAGCCCGGCCGGGCACCAGCGCGACCACGGTGTCGAAGAACGCGTCGTGGGCCGTCGCGACCCCTCCCGAGCGCAACCGATCGGTCAACGTCACCGCCAGCCGGTTCACCCGCTCGGCGATCGCTCGCAGCCCGTCGGGACCGTGGTACACCCCGTAGAACCCGGCGATCACCGCGAGCAGGACCTGCGCGGTGCAGATGTTGCTCGTGGCCTTCTCCCGGCGAATGTGCTGCTCGCGGGTCTGGAGCGCGAGCCGCAGTGCGGTGCGATCCTCGGTGTCGACCGAGACTCCGACCAGCCGACCGGGCAGCGACCGAGCGAACCGCTCGCGGGTCGCAAGGAACGCGGCATGCGGACCCCCGAAACCCATCGGCACACCGAAACGCTGCGACGAGCCCACCACCACGTCTGCCCCCCGTTCGCCCGGAGGCACGACCAGACAGCACGCCAACAGGTCGGCGGCGACGACCGCGAGGGCACCGGCATCGTGGAGGGCGGCGATCGGACCCGACAGATCGCGCAGCACACCATCGGTGGCCGGATCCTGGAACAGCGCAGCGAACACGTCGGTGGGGTCCAGGTCGGCCAGGGGGTCCCCCACCACGAGCTCGATCCCGAGGGGTTCCGCCCGCGTGGCGACCACATCGAGTGTTTGAGGATGACAGCCCTCGTCCACGAAGAACCGCGTCGACTCCGAGCGACCCACCCGCCGACACATCGTCATCGCCTCGGCCGCCGCAGTTCCCTCGTCGAGCAGGGAGGCGTTGGCCAGGTCCATCCCGGTGAGGTCCGCCACCATCGTCTGGAAGTTGAGCAGCGCCTCGAGGCGGCCCTGGGAGATCTCGGGCTGGTACGGGGTGTAGCTCGTGTACCAGGCCGGGTTCTCGAGCACGTTGCGAGCGATCACTCCGGGGGTGATGGTGCCCACGTATCCCATTCCGATCACCGACCGGCAGCGCTCGTTGCGAGCAGCGAGCGAGGCCAGCTCAGCCAACGCCTCGGCCTCTGACACGGCGTCGGGCAGCTCGTGAGGCCGCTCCGAGCGGATCGCCCCCGGCAGGGCAGCGTCGACCAGGTCCTCGAGCGAGCCCACCCCGATCACACCAAGCATGTGCTCGAGATCGGTCCGGTCAGGACCGACGTGGCGGTCGGCGAAGGGACTCATGAGCTCTCCTGGAACAGGTCGGACGAACGGCGGCGCCGGTAGCGTCGGGTGACGAACGGAAGCGGGGTGACGATCATCGTCTCGTCGCGGCCTCTCTCGCGAGCGGTGAGCACGGTATCGGGAGCAGCCGAGGGCGGCGGGACATAGCCCATGGCTATCGGACCACCGAAGCTGGGACCGTACCCGCCACTGGTGACCCGACCGACGACCTCGCCACTGTGGTCCAACAACTCGGCATCAGCGCGCACCGGGCGACGTCCCTCGGTGCGCAACCCCACCCGCAGGCGCGGGGGGAGGTCCCGGAGTTGATCGGCGACGACTGCAGCCCCCGGGAACCCGCCTTCGGTGCGCCGCCGACCCGGGATGGACCAGGACAGCCCCGCCTCGACCGGAGTCGTCGTCTCGTCGAGATCGTTCCCGTAGAGGCACAGCCCCGCCTCGAGCCTCAGCGAGTCGCGGGCGGCGAGGCCCGCCGGCTCGACCTCGGGGCGGTCGAGCAGCGCCCGAGCGACCCCCTCGACCGAGGCGGCCGGCACCTGCAGCTCGACGCCGTCCTCACCGGTGTAGCCCGATCGGCTGACTCGACAGCCCACCCCGGCCACCTCGAACACCTCGTGCTCCATGAACCCGAGCGCGTCAGCGCCCGGCGACAGGTGGGACAGGACCCGAACGGCGTCGGGACCCTGGAGCGCCAGCAGGGCGAGATCGTCACGTTCGATCACCTCGACCCCGAGCGGCCCGAGGGTGTCGGCCAGCAGCGCCACCACGACCTCACGCCGCGACGCGTTGGCCACCAAGGTGAGGTAGTCGCCGGTGGCGGCGACGATGAGATCGTCGATGATCCCCCCGTCGTCGTTGGTGAAGACCGTGTACCGCTGGCGACCGGACAAGAGACCGACGACATCGGCCGGCACCCGTGTCTCGAGCGCCTCGGCGCACACCCCCAAGTTCGTGGCGTGGAGCTCGATGATGGCCATGTGACTCACGTCGAACAGGGACGCGGCCCGTCGGGTGTGGAGGTGTTCGGCCACCGGACCCGGGCCGTAGCGAACGGGGAGGGCCCACCCGGCGAAAGACACCATGCGACCGTCGAGCTCACGATGAAGGTCGAACAGCGGGGTCTGCCGCGTCGACGATTCGGACTCGCTCATGGGCACTCCTCGGCGGATCGGGACGGGCCGGCGAACCTCACCGGCACCCTCTTGATCATGGCCGCTGGATCAGCCCCCTGTGGTACTCCAGTGCCATGGTTCACTCGGCAAGTTGTACAGGCCGTAGTCGGCGGCATTGGCGGCGAGCCACTGGAACCCGGGATGGTTCCGCGAGGTGATCGACTGCCCGTTGGCGACGAAGTCGATGGCCAGGCCCCGCTCGTGCATCGACCGGCCGGGTTGGGCCGTCGGGGGGCGGCACTGGTTGGCCGGCATCTGGTATATCGCGTAGTCAGAGGTCCCGCAGTTGGATCGGCGCAGGGCGATCTGCTGGGAGCTGTCCCGGTAGCCGCCACCGGTGAAGGTGATCCCGTCGCTGGCGGCGGCCTGCTGCAGGGCCGCAACCTGGTCGGCGATCTGGGCGTTGACGGTGATGCCGCCCACGGTGACCAGGTTGATGTTTCCCCCGCCGGGCACATTGACCGGTCCCCGCTGCTGGGACTGCCGGGCGATCGCCGCCTGGAGCTCGGCGAGGCGCTGACGCTCACGCTCGGCGAGCTCGGCGGTGATGGCTCCCTCCTCGGACTCGAGGCGCTGCTCCTCCTCGAGGAGGGCGTAGAGCCGTTGCTGGGCCTCCGCGGCGATCGCCGACTGGGCATCGCGTGCCTGTTGCACCGACACCAGCCGATCCTCGACCTCGACCTGGAGGTCCTCGGCCCGCTGTTGGGCCTGCTCAGCGGTCTGGGTCTGGATGGCGAGATCCTCGACCGCCGCTCGGTACTGCTCGAGGACGTCGGCCTGGCTGGACGCGCTCATCTCCAACAGCGCCTGACGCTCCGGGGCGGTGCCGATCTCGCCGGTGAGCATCACGGTGAGCTCGTCTTGTTCGGGCGGGTTCACATAGGCGTCGACCGCCATCCGGGCCATGGTGTCGCGCAACTCGGCCACCTCGGCCTCGCCGACGGTCTGGGCGGCCTGGGCCTCGGCGACCTGGATCTCGGCGGCCTCGACGGCGCGCTGTGCGTCCTCGAGCTGGGCCTCCTCGGCCGACACGTTGGCCTCGAGCGCGGCGAGCGCGTCGAGCAGCTCGTCGGTCTCCACCCGGGCCACGTCGATACCAGCGGCGGTGGCAGCGCGCTCCTCGCGCAGCTCATCGCGCTCACGACGCAGATCGTCGTCGGACTGGGCCTCGGCGGAGATGCCGGGCACGAGGATCACCGCGATCAGCACGAGTGCGACCCAGCGACGACCTGCGTTCATGCCTCTCCTGAACCTCGACCGGTGTTGGCGACCCATCGGCCGCAATCACGATGTCCCACCCCGAACGGGTGGATCTGTCATCAAACCGTAACGAAAGCTAGCAGGTGGCGCAGGTCGCGTCGTGGTTCACCCGGGACACGACACCCCGGTGCCCCCGATTCCGCAGTAACCGAGGGGGTTCTTGTCGAGGTACTGCTGGTGGTAGGGCTCGGCGTAGTAGAAGGGCCCGGCCGGCGCGACTTCGGTGGTGATCGCGCCGAAACCGGCCTCGGCCAACGCCGCCGCGAACGCGTCGCGTGTCGACTCGGCCACTGCCCGCTGTGACTCGTCGTGCCAGTAGACCCCCGAGCGGTACTGGGTCCCGACGTCGTTCCCCTGGCGCATGCCCTGGGTCGGGTCGTGACCCTCCCAGAACTCTCGCAGGATCTGCTCGTAGGAGATCACCGACGGGTCGAACACCACGAGAACTGCCTCGGTGTGGCCCGTTCGCCCTGAGCACACCTCCTCATAGGAGGGGTTCGGGGTGTAGCCACCGGCGTAGCCCACCGCGGTGGTGTGGACCCCGGGCAGCTGCCAGAAGATCCTCTCGGCCCCCCAGAAACAGCCGAGGGCAACCACGGCGCGATCCAGGCCCTCGGGGAACGGCGGGACGAGCGGGTTCCCGAGCACCGTGTGGCGCTCGGGGACCGGCATCGTCTCGGACCGTCCCGGCAGGGCCCGGTCGGGGGAAGGGATCTCGAGTGATCGACGTCCGAACATGACTCCAGCCTAGGGAGCCATGGCCGGCATCAGCCTCTCGGGGCGGGAGGGGTGATGGCGGTGCCCGCCTCCTCGACGAGACGGGGAACGACCTCACCGAGCTCGGCGGGGTCCCAGCGGGCCCCCTTGTCCTGCTCGGGGCCTCGCTCCCAGTTCTTGGCGACCACGACGCGGCCACCCATGACGATGAACACCTGGCCGGTGATCCCCTCGGCCTCGGTGCTCCCGAGCCACGTGACCAACGGAGCGATGTTGTCGGGGGACCGTTGGTCCCAGTCGCCCTCGGCCGGAGCCGACATCCGGCCCCCGAGGTTCTCGGTCATGCGGGTCCGGGCCCCCGGGGCAACAGCATTGACCCGGACCCCGTAGCGAGCCAGCTCCTTGGCGGCGATGATCGACAAGGTGGCGATCCCGGACTTGGCCGCGCCGTAGTTGCCCTGGCCCGGGTTGGCGAACAGCCCCGACGTCGACGACGTGTTGATGACGCTCGCCGACACCTCCTCACCGGCCTTGGCCCGCTCCCGCCAGTAGGTCGCGGCCCACCGCAACGGGGCGAAGGTGCCCTTCATGTGCACCGCGATGACCGCGTCCCACTCCTCCTCGGTCATGTTGAAGATCATCCGGTCCCGCAGGATGCCGGCGTTGTTCACCAGTACGTCGAGGCCGCCGAAGGTCTCCACCGCCTGGTTGATCAGACGCTGCGCCCCCTCCCAGTCGGCGACGCTGTCGGTGTTGGCCACCGCCTCGCCGCCGAGGGCGACGATCTCATCGGCGACCTGTTGGGCGGGTCCGATGTCGAGCCCGCTGCCGTCGACGGCACCGCCGATGTCGTTGACCACCACCTTGGCGCCCTGGCGGGCGAGCTCGAGCGCATGGCCGCGTCCGATGCCCCTCCCGGCGCCGGTGACGATCGCCACCCGTCCGTCACAGATCCCGTTCATCAGGTTCCCTCCTCCTGGGCAGCGACTGCCGCCCGGTATTCGTCACGTAGAAGCCGCTTGTACAACTTGCCGTTGTCGTGCCGGGGTAGCGCGTCCCGGAAGTCGATCTGGCGCGGACACTTGTAGTTCGCCAGCGCGACCCGACAGTGCTCGATCAGAGCGGAGGCGAGCTCGTCGCTCGGCTCGATCCCCGGCTGAGGCTCGACCACCGCCACGACCCGTTCCCCCCACTCGGGGTCGGGCACTCCGATGATGGCGGCGTCGCCGACCGAGGGGTGTCCGAGCAGGGCTTCTTCCACCTCGGCGGGATAGACGTTCACCCCGCCGGAGATGATGAGGTTGGCGCTGCGGTCGGTGAGGAACAGGTAGCCGTCCTCGTCGAGATAGCCGACGTCTCCGAGGGTGTAGTGATCGCCCCGGTAGCTGCTCTCGGTCTTGGCCTCGTCCTTGAAGTAGCTGAAACGAGCCGGTGGAGCCTTCAGGTACACGGTGCCGATCTCGCCGGGTGCGCAGTCCTCGCCCGACTCGTCGAGGATGCGGATGTGGTCGGGAGTCGGGGGCTTGCCCACGGTGCCGGGCTTGGTCAGCCACTCCTTGCTGGTGACCGCGGTGCCGGCTCCCTCGGTCGCCGCGTAGTACTCGTAGACGATCGGTCCCACCCAGTCGATCATCGCCTGCTTCACGCTGACCGGACACGGCGCCGCGCCGTGGATCACGTAGTGCAGTGACGAGACGTCGTAGCGCCCGCGGACCTCCTCGGGCAGCGACAGGAGGCGATGGAACATCGTCGGGACCATGTGGGTGTGGGTGACCCGATGCTTCTCGATGAGCCGGAGCGTGTCCTCGGCGTCCCAGCCGTCCATCATCACCACACCTGCGCCCGCCAGCAGCGGGACGTTCAGCGAGAAGGCAAGAGGGGCGGCGTGGTAGAGCGGACCGGTGCAGAGGTGGACCGAGGTGCCCGCCTGGTAGCCGGCGTTGGCGGCGGTGACCGCCGAGGACCTCGCCTGGGCGGCACGGTCGCGGTTGACGCCCTTCGGACGCCCCGTGGTGCCAGAGGTGTAGAGCATGGTCCCGCCCGGCATCGGATCGTCGATGTCGGTGGGGTCCTGGGCCTCGATGACATCGGTGTAGGAGTCGAAGCCGTCGATGTCGCCGCCGACCGCCAGCAACACCTCGGCGTCGGGCGAGCGCCCCGCCGCCGCCGCGGCGACCTCGGCGAAACGGGCATCGGCGACGAACGCCTTGGCTTCGCAGTCGCCGAGGATGTACGCCGCTTCCTCGGCGGTGAGGTGCCAGTTGATGGGGGTGAGCCGGATCCCGGACCGCTGCACGGCGGCGACGACCTCGGGGAACTCCGGTCGGTTGGCACACATCAGCGCCGCACCGTCGCCGGCCCGGAGGCCCCGGGCTCGGAGGGCGCGCACCAGGCGGTTGGCGTTGGCGTTGAGCTCGGCGAAGGTCCGGTCGCCGTGTTCGCTGACCACCGCCGGGACGCCGGGTTGATGCTCGGCCCAGTAGGCGACCGCCATCCCCGACGCGACCGCCGTCATGTACGGGTCGGGCTCGGTCTCGCCCTTGGTGGTGTCCGAACTCATCGCTGGTCCTCCTCGGCAGGGGTGAACATGGGCAGGTTTCGTCCGTCGGACAGGGGGTGCCACACCAGTCGGACCGCCATGCCGCACCTCACCTCGTCGGGGTCGCACCCCACGACGTTGGTCATCATCCGGACCCCTTCGTCGAGGTCGACGAGAGCCACGGCGTAGGGGCCGGCCTCGGGGTCGCGACCGGGGCCCGGCTTGTGCTGGACCGACACGGCATAGACCGTTGCGTTGCCGCTCGCCTCCCGCCACTCGATGTCGGTCTCGAGGGTGCCGGGTACGAACTCGCGAGGGAACCAGAACGGCTCACCGGTCGACGAGCTGTGGGGCAGGACCAGGCGCCTCTCGCGGGTGGCCTCCCAGAACGGGGCACCCTCCTCCCCCGCACGTGGTTCCAACAATGACAACGAGCCGTCGGGAATCTCGGTCACCGCGCCCCCTCCGTTCCGAGAACGATCGTTCCCATCGTCGACAGCACGCCGCCCGACCCGTGGGCGACGGCGATCTGAGGGGAGTCGAGCTGACGGTCCCCGCAGTCGCCCCGCAGCTGACGAACCGCCTCGACGAGCAGGAACATGCCGTACTGGCCGGGGTGGGTGTAGGAGAGGCCACCTCCGTTGGTGTTCATGGCGAGGGAGCCTCCCGGCCCGAGCTTGCCGTCCTCGACGAACGCTCCCCCCTCGCCCTTCGCGCAGAACCCGAGGTCCTCGAGGTGCAAAAGGGCGGTGATGGTGAAGCTGTCATAGCCCATCAACAGGTCGACGTCGTCGGGCTTCACCCCGGCCATGGCGAACGCGGCTGGCCCCGAGACCGCCCCGGCGGTGGTGGTGAGGTCGGGCATCTGGCTGATCATGGAGTGGTCGCCACTGGTCGCGGCGCCGAGGACATAGACGGGGGGCCGGGCGAGATCGGCCGCACGCTCGGCGGTGGTCATCACGAACGCTCCGGCTCCGTCGGTGACGAGGCAGCAATCGAGCAGGTGCAGCGGCGAGCACTGCAGCGGCGAGCCGAGAACGTCGTCGACGGTGATCAGATCGCGGTAACGGGCGTTCGGGTTCATCGACGCCCATCGCCGGGCGTCGACCGCGATCTGGGCGAGCTGTTCGGATGTGGTGCCGTACTCGTACATGTGGCGGCTGGCCGCCAGGGCGTAGGAACCCATGGGGTTGCGCAGGCCGTAGGGCATCTCCCACTCGAGCCCGGGATTCGGGCCGGGCATCCCTCTGGCCCCACCTCCGTTACCCGCTCCCGAGGCTCGGGCCTTGGCCCGTTCTCGATCGCCACGTGGAGTCGCGGCGTAGACACCGACGACGACCTCGCACAGCCCCGCAGCGATCGCCGCCGCCGCGTGTTCGACGTGCAGCTCGAAGCTCGAGCCCCCGACCTGGGTTCCGTCGACGTACCGGGGATGGATCCCCAGGTATTCGGCCAGCCCGGCAGGCATCCCCGCGCAGGTGACCCCGTCGACGTCGGCCACGGTCAGCCCGGCGTCGTCGAGCGCTGCTTTGATCATCCGGGCCTCGAGTGCCCGGCCATGGCCGTCGAGCACTCCCGTCGGTGAGGCGGCGTCGTGGACCCCCACGATGGCAGCCGCCCCGCGCAGGCTCCGTTGCGTCACGGTGTACATCCCCCCTCGATTGTCCCCCCTGGGATCCGGCCGCTCGGGCCGAACCCGGCCCACACTAGGCCATCATCGTCGCGCCCGCAGCGGGCCCACCCGGGCCGGCCTCAGGGACGGACCGACACGTTCATCGGTCGGTGTCGGCTGGCGACCAGCTCGATCGCGGCACCGGC
>SKKL01000184.1 GCA_007121465.1 Acidimicrobiales bacterium
CGTCGGTCAGGGTCGGCGCCCGACCCGGGAAACGCACCGGGCCGGACACGAGGCCCGGCCCGAGTGGTGGAGTGGTCGAGACCGGCGTCGATCCGGTGACCTTCCGCTTTTCAGGCGGACGCTCTGCCAACTGAGCTACTCGACCGTATGCACCGATGCCCCCGCGAAGGGGGCGTCGGTGTGGCGGTCCCGACGGGATTTGAACCCGCGACCTCCGGCTTGACAGGCCGGCGTGCACTCCAAACTGCACCACGGGACCTCGATCCTCGAGAGGATCAGTACCCCCAACGGGATTTGAACCCGTGTTACCTCCTTGAAAGGGAGGCGTCCTAGGCCGCTGGACGATGGGGGCTCGCACTCGATGAGGGCTTCGACACTCTAGCAGTGCGCACACCCCACCTCGCCAATGCGGATGGCCCGGCGACACCGGGACGCGCTCTAGCGTGAGTCGATGCTCGCCCCGCCGCCCCCGCCTCCGGCGGAGACCGCTCCCGCCCGACCTGGATCGCTCACCGCCGCGACGACCGGGGCGCTCGGCCTCCTCGCCGGTGTGGTCGCCCTGCTCCTCGTCGGCTCCACCAGCGGGTGGGACCATCCCGATACCTGGGACGAACGGGTGGCTCACCTCGTTCCCGTCGTCGAGGCATCGCGGGGACTCGAGTTCCGCCATCCGGTCCGGGTGGAGTTCCTCACGCCCGAGGAGTACTCGGAGTACGCCCGGATCGAAGCCGAGGACCTCACCGACGAGGACGAGGTGTCCCTCGAGGAGTGGGTCGCGCTTCTCCGGGCCTTCGGGCTCGTCTCCGGTTCGTTCGATCCCGTGGATGCCACCAACGAGCTCGTCGACGAGGGGACCCTCGCGGTGTACGCCTTCGACGACCACACCATCAGGGTTCGGGGCACCGAGGTCGACCGCGACCTGGAGGTCACCTTGGTGCACGAGATGGTCCACGCCCTCCAGGATCAACACTTCGACCTGGGACGCCTCGCCGAGGTCGAGACCTCCGGAGAGGCGACGGCCTTGCGCGCGGTGGTCGAGGGTGACGCCCTGCTCGTCGAGCAGCGCTTCGCCGAGATCAGGTCCATGGGCGACCAGTTCTTCGGAGGCCCCGGGGAGCTCCCCGACGAGCTGATGGACGACATGGCTCACCACGACGACCTGTTCGACGAGGTTCCCGAGTACCTCGTCGCTTCGTTCTCGGCGCCCTACCTCCTGGGTCTCCCCCTGATCGCCGGTATCGAGGCGGAGGAAGGGTGGGAGGGTGTGAACGCTCTCCTGGTCGATCCCCCCACCACCGAGCGGGAACTCCTCTTCCCGAGCCGGATCGGCGATGGTGCGGTCACCGTCGAGGTGGATCTTCCGGGCGGCGTCGACGATGGTGAGGTCGACGGCGACCTCGGCGCGTTCGGCCTGTACCTCGTGCTCGCCACCCGGATCGACCACCTCGAGGCCCTCGAGTCGGTGGAGGCGTGGACCGGAGACCACTATCGAACCTTCGAGGTGGACGACCGTCTGTGCGTCGCGCTGGTGGTGGCCACGTCCGGAGGGGAGGGCCACGACCGCCTCCTCGATGCGCTCTCGCGATGGGCTGGTTCCCGGCCCTCCGAGGCTGCCGCCAACGTCGGCGACGAGGGCGACCGTCTCCGCGTGGAGACGTGTGATCCGGGCCCCGACGTCGGAGAGGAGATCTCGGGGTCTCTCGACGCCGCTCTTCTCGCGAGCGGCCGGGTGTGGATGTGGTCCTTCGCGATCATGTCCGGCAGCGACCGCATCGAAGCGGACTGTTTCGGCGCCTACGTCGTGGAGAACCTGGCGGTGGATCTCCTGTTCTCTCCTGACCCGAGCGACGAGGAGGTCGACGAGATCTGGGACGTCATAGCCCGCGCGTGGAGGGCGTGCCTCTGACCGGTCTCCTCAGCTGGAAAGGGCGGAGACGATGTCGTCGAGCAGCAGCGACAGGACGTGATACATCTGCCAGGCGGGGAGGAGGGGGTCGTCCTCGTCGAGGTCGGGTTCCGCGCCGTCGTCGCTGATGTCGAGCACGGCTCCGAGCACCAACCTCAGCGCGTTGACCGTGGTGAGCCATGCTCCGAGCTGCTCGTCGGTGAGGTACTCGTCGTCGATCGTGGCGGCGATGAGGGCGATCCCGTCGCGGTGCCGGTCGATCAGCTCACCCCGGACCATCGCCTGGTAGCCCGCGTCCCGTTCGGGATCGTCGGGATAGGCGGTGGGGAAGAGGCGCTGGATCGCCGGCGAGTCGGAGTTGAGCAGCGAGTCGACCTCGTCGCCGAGTCGGGGCAGCGCTGCCACCAGGCCGTCGGGGAGGTCGAGAGCGATTCGACCCGTGCGGTCGCGAGCGACCCAGGGGGAGCGGAACATCGAACTCACCGGTCCTGCTGCATCGTCGCCCACAGGCCGTACTCGTGGAGGCGGAACACGTCCCGCTCGGCTTCCTCACGGCTGCCGCTCGACACCACGGCGCGTCCGTCGTGGTGGACCTGGAGCATGAGCTGGGTGGCCTTGGCCTTGCTGTAGCCGAACAGCTTCTGCAACACGTAGGTCACGTAGGACATGAGGTTGACCGGGTCGTTCCAGACGAGGACGATCCAAGGCTCGTCGAGCGCCTCGGCCCCCTCGACGCGGGGGTCGTCGACCTCGACCGGAGCGGTGGGGCTCACGGTCCTCCCGCGGCGACCGCGGGGCTCGGAGCTGACTCGAGGTCGCTGGTCGGTGCCGACCGCTCATGGCGGCGATGCTCGAGCACGAACCACACCGTGGTCCCCCACACCGCCATCGAGCCGACCACGTGGAGGAACACCGACGCCGCCGGCACCCCGTTGAAGTACTGGTAGTAGCCGATGGCGCCCTGGGCCACGGTCGCCGCGAGCGCCCACGTCCCCGCCTGCAGGAGGCGCTGGGCTCCCGGGTTGCGGTGGATCGCCAGCAAGGCGAGCACCAGCACCGAACAGAACACGATGGCGTTGACCGCGTGGATGCGGGCGACGGTCGGGACATAGAAGCCGAGTCGCTCGACGTTCTCGTCGCCGCCGTGGGGCCCCGAGCCGGTGACGACCGTTCCGGTGAACAACAGCAGCGCCCCGAGCCACGGGAGCCAGGACACGAGGCGTCGACTGAGCTCGGAGGTGGCGCGGGGAGGAGCGGGTCGGGGGTCGGCGTCGACGGTCGACCGGTGGTGGAGGATGACCGCGATCCAGATCAGCACCATCGAGAACAAGAAGTGCGACATGACGATCGGCGGCCACAGGTGGGTCATCACCGTGATCGCCCCGAGCACGATCTGAAGCGCGGTGAAACCGGCGATCCACCACACCAGGTCGAGCAGGTCACGCCGGTAGGGGATCCGTCGCAGCGCTCCCCAGACGGCGAGGACCACCGTCGCGATCACCACGAACGACACCAGGCGGTTGACGAACTCGATCATCGGGTTGAACTCGAGAGGGGCGATGAAGCGATCCTCCTCACAGCGCGGCCAGTCCGAGCATCCGAGCCCCGAGCCGGTGAGACGCACGGCCGCACCGGACATGACGATCAGCACCTGGGCGGCGAGGGCGGCCAGGGTGATCCGACGGAACGACTCGGGGGAGACGATGCGGGGGGCCGAGGAGCGGTCACGAGCCACATGCCAATGCTACGACCGGGTGATGCTCCGGGTCGAAGCGGGGCCGGTCGGCGACGACCTGTGCCGAGTCGCCGGGTCCGGGCTTGGCCCACCGGCTCTGACCCACCTAGCCTGCTGACGTGCTCCGGACCGCTTCGCCATCGATCCGAGCGCAGCTCGCCGGGTACGTGGCGCTGACCAAGCCGCGCATCATCGAGCTGCTGCTCGTGACCACGGTTCCGACGATGGTCGTCGCCCAGGGCGGCTTGCCGCCCATCTGGCTGATCGTCGCCACCGTCATCGGCGGAACCTTCGCGGCCGGTGGCGCCAACGCCATCAACATGTACGTCGACCGCGACATCGACGCGGTGATGGAACGGACGAAGAACCGCCCCCTCGTCACCGGGGTGGTCACCCCACGTGGAGCCCTGATCTTCGCCATCGGCCTCGAAGTGGTGGCCTTCTTCTGGCTGTGGGGGCTGGTCAACCTCCTGAGCGCCGTCCTCGCGGTGAGTGCCTGTCTGTTCTACGTCTTCATCTACACGCTGTGGTTGAAGCGGACCTCCGAGCGCAACATCGTCATCGGCGGCGCCGCCGGTGCCGCCCCGGTCCTGATCGGCTGGTCGGCGGTCACCAACTCCCTCGATTGGCCCCCCGTGGTGCTCTTCGCGGTCATCTTCTACTGGACCCCGCCCCACTTCTGGGCGCTGGCCATCAAGTACAAGGACGACTACTCCTCGGTCGGGGTCCCGATGCTGCCGTCGGTGGCCTCGATGCGCACCACCTGTATCCGGATCATCGCCTACACCGTGGTGCTCTGGGGCCTCACACTGCTGTTCTGGCCGGTGGCCGACATGGGATGGATCTACGGCGGGAGCGCGATCGTGCTCGGTGCCGGGTTCCTGTGGCTCGCCGTCCGGCTCTACCGAACTCCCGACACGCGCCACGCCATGGCGCTGTTCGGCTGGTCGATCACCTATGTGACCCTGCTGTTCGGGGCGATGACCCTCGACGTGTTCGTGACGGTCCCGACGTGACGAAGCGGGTTCGCGACGTCTCAGTTCGAAGCGGTCGGTCGGTCCTGTGTAATGTCCGGCCCCGTAGTTGTTCCCACTCCGACGAGGTGCCCCGTTCGGCGCGGGCAGCGCGGGTCGAACCCGCAGCCCCCAACGTCATCGGAGCACCGCTCACCCCGTCGAGGCATGCACACCCATGACGATCACCGAGACCGCACCGGAGGCCGAGGCGAGCGACGCCGGTCACCCCGAGGGACGAGCCGACGGCGATCTCGCCACGCTCGTCACCACCGGTGACCACAAGCGTATCGGCCGCCTGTTCCTCGGCACCTCCCTCCTGGGGCTCATCACCGTCGTGGTGGCGGGCCTGATCCTCGATCTCGAGCGGCTGTCGACCGACTCCTTCGAGCTGCTCACCAGCGGTTCGGTCGTCCAGGTCACCGCCCTCCACGAGCTCGGGCTGGTCCTGTTGTTCGCCCTGCCCGCCCTCATCGGACTGGCGATGGTCATCGTGCCGCTCCAGGTGGGCGCCTCCACCCTGGCCTTCCCCCGGGCGGCGGCACTGTCGTTCTGGGGATGGCTCCTCGGCGCCGCCCTCTGGGTCGCCGGTCTGCTCGTCGGAGGCGGCCCCGGCGGCACCGACCTGCAGGGCACCGACCTGTGGCTCCTCGCCACCGGCATGCTCATCGTGTCGCTCCTGCTCGGCACGGTGTGTGTCCTCACCACCATCTTCGGGCTCCGGACCACCGGCATGACCCTGCGCCGGATCCCGGCCTTCAGCTTCTCCATGCTCGTGGCGGGCAGCGTCTGGCTCATCACCTTGCCGGTCGCGGTCGCCAACCTGCTGATCATCTACCTCGACCACCGTCACGCCCAGGTGATGTGGGGAGCCAACGAGGCGATCCTCTCCCAGCTCAGCTGGTTGACCGGCCAGCCCCAGATCTACGCCATCGCCATTCCGGTGCTCGGCATCGCGGCCGATCAGATCCCCGTGTTCGCCGGGGTCCGTCAGCGCTTCACCGGCGTCCTCATGGCCGCCATCGGAATCTTCGGGTTCCTCGCCATCGGGGCGTGGGCCCAGGCGGCGATCCAGCCCACCGACATCTTCGACGAGCCGCTGTTCGTCGCCGTGGGCGTCCTCGCCGTGCTCCCGGTGCTGATGGTGCTCGCGCTCGGCGGTGAGACCATTCGGGCCGGCAAGCTCCGTCCGTCGGGCTCGCTCATCACCGCCCTCTGTGCCGGACTCGCTCTTCTCGCCGCCACCGCCGCCGGTGCGGTCCATGTCATCGAGCCGCTCGAACTGGCGGGCACGAGCTGGCACACGGGCCAGATGAACCTCACGGTCCTCGCGGTGATCCTCGGAGTCCTCTCGGGCAGCTGGTATTGGGCGCCGAAGCTCTTCGGGCGCACCCTCGACGACGTCGCCGGCAAGCTCATCGGGCCGTTGCTGCTCCTCGGGGGTCTGCTCCTCGCCGTGCCGCTCCTCGTCGCCGGAATCCTCGATCAGCCGGTCACGGTTCCCCCAGGTCCCGTCGACGATCCCGTCGGAGCGCTCAACGGCGCGGCGTTCGCCGGACGAGCGCTCGTGTTGCTGGCGGTCATCGGCGCGGCCGCCACCCTGCTGCGTGGTCGGGGTCGCACCGACACCCCCGATGATCCGTGGGGTGGTCACACCCTCGAGTGGGCCACCACCTCGCCGCCGCCGGTCGGCAACTTCGCCGAGGCGCCCGTCGTCACCGACGATCGTCCCCTGTTCACCGAGACCGCCGAGGAGGATGCGTCGGCATGACCGCCTTCGTCACCGACATCATTCCGGCCGACCCGCCGGAGGCGCCCCGGGCTCGTCCCCGGATGGTGCTGCTGGGAACCGGGTTCACCATCGCCGGCTTCGCCGCCCTGTTCGTCGGCCTCTTCGCCGTCTACTTCACGATGCGCAGCAGCTACATCGCGGCAGGCGACGAGTGGATCCCCGGCGGGGCGGGCACCATCCCGCTCACCCCGGCATCGATGATGTTCATCACCCTGGCGATGAGCTCGATCACCATGCACTGGGCCATCTGGGCGATCGGCCACGACGACCGTCTCAACACCTGGCTGGGGCTCGGGCTCACCGCCATGCTGGCCGCGGCGTTCCTGAACCAGGCCGCGTTCCTCTATGACCAGATGGGCTGGGAGATCGCCGGCGATCTCGCCGTCCAGTCGATCCTCATCTACGCCATCAGCGGGCTGCAGATCCTCATGCTGGTCGGCGCGATCGTCTTCCTCGCCCTCATGGCGTTCCGGGCCATGGCCGGTGGCTATTCCTCTCGCGACAGCGAGGGACTCGTCGCCGCCTCGATGTTCTGGCACGCATCCGTCGCCGCCTACGCGGTCGTGTGGACCGCCATCTACCAGATCAAGTAAGGCACACGATGATCACTCTGGGAGCCAAGCTCTACTTCGGACTCAGCGCGGCGGCAGTGTTCGCCGCCTGGGTATTGGGTCTCGCCAGCGGCGGAAGCCCACTCGGCGTCATCACCTTCTCCTTCGCCGGCCCGGTCGGGGACCAACTCGGTTTCGTCGTGCTCGCCGGCACGGCCGCGGTGACCTTCTTCCTCGGGGTCGTTGTCGTCGCCCTTCGCGACGCCGACCCGGTCTCGGTCACCGAGGTGGCCGGAACCGACACCTTGCCCGAGGTCGTTCCGCCCGCCCACCTGTCGCCGTGGCCCATCGTCGCCGCCTTCGGTGCGGCCACGGTTCTCGTCGGCGTCGTCGTCGACCTCGTGCTCGCCGGTGTCGGCGTGGTGCTGCTCACCGCCGCTGCTGTCGAGTGGACCGTGGGTGCATGGGCCGACCGTGCCACCGGCGATCCCGATGCCAACCGGGCGCTCCGCAACCGGTTGATGGCTCCGATCGAGACGCCGATCGCCTCGGCCTTCGGCGTGTTCATCTTCGTGTTCTTCGCCTCCCGGGTGCTGCTCGCCCTGCCGAAGTACGGAGCCACCGCCGTGTTCGGCATCGCCGCCATCGTCGTGTTGGGCATTGCCTCCTACTTCGCCACCCGGCCGGCGGTCAGTCGCTCGCTCGTCACGGCTGCGCTTCTCGTCGGTGGGCTGGCGCTCATCGGTGGGGGCGTCGCCGGCCTCGCCGCCGGTGAGCGAGAATTTCACTACCTCGGTCCCGACGGCGAGAATGGTCACAACGACGTCGAGGCCGAGGACTTCGGTGGCGACGCCGACGAACTCGATGACGAGGCGATCATCGAGGGCGACGATCCCGAATCCGACGAGTCCACCGCTGGAGACACCGAGTGATGAGCTTGCGCCGCGTTGAGTCCTCCGCCCGTCGGCGGCGGTCGCCCTGGTCGCTGATCGGCCTCGTCGGCCTGGTTCTGATCCTGGCCGGCTGTGCCTCCAACGCCCCTCTCGACACCTTCCAGCCCGAAGGCCAGGAAGCCCAGACCATCATGGATCTGGTCCTGCCGGTGTTCCTCGTCGCCGCCGTGGTGTTCGTGGTGGTCGAGGGCGCCATCGTGTTCATCCTCTGGAAGTTCCGGAGCCGCAAGGACGACGACCCCGACGAGGTCCCCACCCAGGTCCACGGCAACACTCGGCTCGAGATCGGTTGGACCGTCCTCCCGGCGGTCATCCTCGCCCCGATCGCCGTGCTCACCGTCCTCACCATCTTCGAGCTCGAGCAGCGCGACGACGACGCCCTGCGGGTCGAGGTCATCGGCAACCAGTGGTGGTGGGAGTTCCGCTACGACATCGAGGGCAACGGCGAGGCCGACATCATCACCGCCACGGAGATGGTCGTCCCTGCCGGCCGCCAGATCGATCTCGCGATCACCTCCAACGACGTGATCCACAGCTTCTGGATCCCTCGTCTGAACGGCAAGCGCGACGCGGTGCCGGGCCGGACCCACACCTGGAGCATCACCGCCGACGAGCCGGGCTACTACTGGGGTCAGTGCACCGAGTTCTGTGGCCTCAGCCACGCTGAGATGCGCATGCGGGTCGTGGCCCTGCCGCCCGACGAGTACGAGGAGTGGGTGCAGACCCAGCTCCAGCCAGCCCCCGCGCCCCAGACCGCCTCCCAGGCCCGCGGCCAGGAGCTGTTCTCCCAGCAGTGCGCCTCGTGCCACCGCATCGACGGCCTCGAGGCTCAGCCCGACCCCGACGACCATCCTCTGGTTGCGGGTGTCGGACCCGACCTGACCCACTTCGCCTCGCGCCGGGCCTACGCAGGTGGCATCTTCGAGCTCTACGACCCCGACACCTTGCAGGTGCGACGGGGCCAGCTGGAGGCCTGGTTGCGAGACCCGGTCGCCGAGAAGCCCATGGCGCCCGATGAAGGTCGGGGCATGCCGAACCTGGGTCTCACCGAGCCCCAGATCGACGACCTCGTCGACTACCTCCTCTCCACCGCCGACGGTCCCGTCTGGACCGGCCCCCGCAACGACTGAGCCACCCGGCTCGCCGGCTGCTCGACTCACCCCTCTCTCTTCCACATCCGTCCCGATCCTCACACGGAGCTTCCATGGCCTACACCGAGGAACGTCCCCTGGCGCTGCCATCTGGCGGTCAGGCCCGGCCACAGCCGGTCCTCGGCGTGTTCCGACGCCCTACCTCCTCGACCGGCTGGCGCAGCTGGCTGACCACCGTCGATCACAAGAAGGTCGGCATCATGTACGGCGCCTCGGCGCTGTTCTTCTTGGTGCTCGGTGGCATCTCGGCCCTGTTGATCCGGGTGCAGCTCGCGGTGCCCGACGGCACCGTGCTCTCGGCCGACGCGTACAACCAGCACTTCACGATGCACGGCACCGTGATGATCTTCCTCGTGGTGATGCCCCTCGGCGCCACGTTCTCCAACTACCTGATCCCGCTGCAGATCGGCGCTCGAGACGTCGCCTTCCCCCGTCTGAACGCCTTCAGCTTCTGGTCGTTCCTCGCCGGCGGAATCTTCCTCAACACCTCGTGGTTCCTCGGCGGCGCCCCCGACGGCGGCTGGTTCAACTACGCCCCCAACTCCGGCGTGATCTTCTCGCCCCACCACGGCATCGACTTCTGGAACCTCGGCTTGTTCATGACGGGCTTCGCGTCGCTCGCCGGTGCGGTGAACCTGATCACCACCGTCATCAACATGCGGGCACCGGGCATGTCGCTCATGAAGATGCCGCTCTTCACCTGGATGGCTCTGGTCACCCAGTTCCTGTTGCTCTTCGCCATCCCGGTCCTCACCGTCGCCCAGGTCCTGTTGGTCATGGACCGGCTCTACGACGCCAACTTCTTCAACGTCGACATGGGTGCCGACCCGTTGTTGTGGCAGCACCTGTTCTGGATCTTCGGTCACCCCGAGGTGTACCTGATGATCCTCCCCGCCTTCGGCATCGTGTCCGAAGTCCTGCCGGTGTGCTCCCGGAAGCCGATCTTCGGCTATCCCTTCATCGTCTTCTCGGGTATCGCCATCGGCTTCATGGGCTTCGGCGTGTGGGCCCACCACATGTTCGCCGCCGGGATCGGCCCGCTCTCGGTCGCTGCGTTCTCGCTCGCCACGATGTTCATCGCCGTGCCAACGGGTGTGAAGATCCTCAACTGGACCGCCACGATGTGGGGTGGCCGGTTGCGGTTCGACACGCCGATGCTGTTCGCCATCGGTCTGGTCACGATGTTCACCATC
>SKKL01000104.1 GCA_007121465.1 Acidimicrobiales bacterium
CTGTCGGGCGAGGGTCGGTGGAGATGCTCAGGCGTTGCGGATGTCGACTCGTCCGTCGCCGAGGTGAATGGTCCTCACCTGCATGCCCCGGTCACGGGAGACGCGACGCACCGCAGCCCGAAGGGCGC
Source organism: Acidimicrobiales bacterium (assembly GCA_007121465.1). GTDB lineage: Bacteria > Actinomycetota > Acidimicrobiia > Acidimicrobiales > SKKL01 > SKKL01. The sequence continues at coordinate 129 of SKKL01000104.1, forward strand.
CGACCATGGTCGGATCGACGCGAGCGGTCGCGTGGCCGTGGGACTGGCAGTCGTCGACGACGCGCTCGGCGATCCGTACGAGACGCTCGGCGAAGGCCGCGGACGTGCGCTCCACCGGGGCTCGGCTGAACGGTCGCTCGACTCCCTCGAACCCGCAGTCGCCGGACGCGGCGAACCGGCAGCGGTACACCCGCCCGGTGGCGGTGCGGGTCACCCGGAGAGCGTCCGGTCGCCGGCAGTCCGGACATGAGGACCCGGCCGGCGGTACCGGCGGGCTCGATCCTGGTGTTCGGTGGTGGGCATCGGTCATCGGCATGGAGGGCACGAGAGGGCAGGGGCCGGACGATGGACAAGTCCGGATTGGTCGGATTCACCACGCCTTAAGTCGGAGCCGAGGTGGCCCAGCTGATGACGATCGGAGTGAATGAGCCGAACGGCCCTGCCTCAGGTGGGCCAGACCGCCTCGAGGACCGTCACGCCGGCCAGCCCCAGCACGAGGGTGGCGAGGACCGACCGGGTCCACCACGCGATCAGGGCGGCCAGGATTCCGGCCGCGAGCCGGGGTTGGAACAGGTCGAAGGTGCCCTCGGGCCGCACCAGCGCGGGCAGGATGATGGCGGCCAGCGCGGCGGGCGGGATCTGCCGGAGTACCCGGGACGCCCACGGCGGAACCTCCCCGAGATGGTTGGCGGCGGCGAGGAAGGACGCCCGCATGGCAAAGGTCCCGGCACCGGCGAGAGCGATGGCCAACCACACGTCACTCACCGGGATCGACCTCCTCAGCGGGCTCGTCGGGCGTGGCACCGGGCGCGGACCCCAGCCAGTCGACGACGGTGCCCACGGCGATCCCGGCCATTGCGCCGGCCATGACCGACCACGGCCCGAACCCGGCCCCGGCCGACGCGACCGCGACCCCACCACCGGCAACGCTCGCGGCGACCGCCGGAGCGGTGACGAGCGCAGGGACGAGCAGCACGAGGAACACCAGCGGCACGGCGAAGTCGAGGGGGAGCTCCTCAGGCATCGTCGTGCCGAGAGCCGCGCCGATCGCAGTGGACGCCACCCAGGCGACCCCGAGCAGGATCCCGGCGCCGATCATGAAGCTTCCGTCGGCCGGGCGGGTTCGGGGACCCCAGTGCGATATCGCCAACGCGTAGTTCTGGTCGACGGTCAGGTAGGCGACCGCGAGCCGGCGGCGCAGCGGCTCGTGAGTGAGGAACGGCGCCAGCGACGCCGAGTAGAGCAGCATGCGGAGGTTGATGACCCAGGCCGCCATGGCGGCCACCAGCGCGGAGCCTCCACCGGCGAGGACGTCGGTCATGGCCAGCTGGGAGGCGCCGGCGAACACGAACGTCGACATCCCGACCGCCGCGGCCACCCCGAACCCGGCCGCCGCCGGGGTCGCACCGGCCACCAAGCCGAAGGGAACCACGGCGGCGAGAAGCGGCGCAGCGGCGCGCGCCCCGGCGCGCCACTCGCTGGTGTGTGGGGGAGGTGAGGGCGGGGACCCCTGCTCGGTCACCGCTGCATCATGGACCCCGCTGGGTCCGGCGAGGCAATCGAGATGGGCCCGAGTCGTGGCGGGTCAGGTCCCGGCCGGGACGAAGGCGGCATCGACCGGCACACCGGCAGGCTCGTCGCGGTCGTCGACACCGTCGTCGACATCGCGCCTCGCCGATGCGCCCTCCACCAACCGGCGCAGCTCAGCCGCGACCGACTGGAGCTCGTCGGCGGCGTGTTGGGTAGCGACCGCGCCTTCGGTGGTGGAGTGGGCGGCGGTGGCGACCGTGGCGATGTTCTCGGCGATGTCGGTGGAACCCCGAGCGGCCTCGGTGACGCTGCGGCTGATCTCGTTGGTGGTGGCGGTCTGTTCCTCGACCGCCGAGGCGATCGTCGACTGCAGGTCGGCCACTCGGGAGATCACCTGCTGGATGCGTCCGATGGCGTCGACCGCGCCCGACGAGTCTCGCTGGATCGCCGCGATCTTCGTGCCGATCGCCTCGGTCGCCGCGGCGGTCTGCTTGGCGAGTTCCTTGACCTCGTTGGCCACGACGGCGAAGCCCTTGCCGGCTTCACCGGCGCGAGCGGCCTCGATGGTGGCGTTGAGCGCCAGCAGGTTGGTCTGCTCGGCGATCGAGGTGATCACCTCGATGACTTCGCCGATCTCGGCCGAGGACGCCCCGAGCTCGGAGACGGTGGTGTTGGTGGAGGCGGCTTCGTGAACTGCGTCGTCGGTCACGCGGTTGGCCTCCGAGGCGTTGCGGGCGATCTCGGAGATCGACACCGTCATCTCCTCGACTGCGGTGGCGACCGTCGAGACGTTGGCCGACACCTGCTCGGCGGCGGCGGCGACGACACCGGCCTGGGCCGAGGTCTCCTCGGAGTTGCTCCCCACCTGCGACGAGACGGCGGTGAGGGTGGTCGAGGATTTGTCGAGGGCGCCGGTCGCTCGACGGATCGAGGCGATGACGGAACGGGCGACCGACCAGGAGACCGCCAGGCCGGCGACGATCCCGACAACGAGGAGGATGGCCACGTTGCGGGTGAGGGCGCTGGCATCGGAGTTGACCTGGGCGGAGAGAGCGGCGATCTCGGGCTCCCAGACCTCGGTGCGCATGTCGTTCACGAGAGCGCTGACCTGCTGGAACTGCTCGTTGGCCTCCTCTTGAAGTTGGACGAACGACAGGGAGTTCCCGGAGAGGATCTGGTCGCCGACCGATGACCACTGTTCGACCGCGGGGAGGAACTGCTCGCGCATCGGAGCATCGCCGCGGGGCGGGATCGAGGTGAATGCCTCCCAGTTGTGTTGCAGGTGCTCCATCTCCACCCGATAGAGCGCTTCGGCCTCGGCCCGTTCGGCGACCGTCGCCCGGTTGCTGGCCGCCTCGTTGAGAGCCATCTGAGCCTGGTGGGCATCGACATCGATGTTCAACAGCAGGAGGGCGCCGGGGGTGACCTGCTGATCGAGCTCGTCGACGAGGCCGTCCACCGAGCCCACCTGCACGATCGTCAATCCCACCACGACGATCAGCACCCCCAGGACGGTGCCGGTCATGGCGACCAGGCGCCCCTTGATCGTCAGTCGATCGAACACATTCATCGGTGAACCCTCTCGTACGCGCGAAGTACGGGGGTGATCGGTGCCGGAGGTCACTGGTTGAGGATTTCCTGATGATCGGTCGGCGGTAGCCTTCGCGCTGTGGGGATTCGCGACGAGGACGTGGTGATGGTCAGAGAAGCCGCCGACCTCGTGGCCATCGTGGGTCAGTACACCCAGCTCAAGCGGGTCGGACGCAGCTTCAGCGGCCTGTGCCCCTTCCACTCCGAGAAGAGCCCGTCGTTCTCCGTGAATGGCGAGAAGGGGCTCTTCTACTGCTTCGGTTGCCAAGCCAAGGGCGATGCCATCACCTTCGTTCGCGACATCGAACACCTCGATTTCGTCGGCGCCGTCGAGTTGCTCGCCGCCAAGTCGGGCATCACGTTGCGCTACACCGACGAGAACGAGTCCGAGCATCGCCGCTACCGGTCGCAGCTGATCGAGGTCCTCGAACGGGCCGTCGAGTGGTATCACCAGCGACTTCTCACCGCTCCCGACGCGGGTCCCGCTCGCTCCTACCTCCGCTCGCGAGGGTTCACCAAGGAGATGGTCGAGCGCTACCGGCTGGGGTGGGCGCCCGACGACTGGGACCAGCTGGCCACCGCCCTCGGCGTGTCGGACCAGGTGCTGCGCGACACCGGCCTCGGCTTCGTCAACCGCCGCAGCCGCCAACAGGACGCCTTCCGGGGGCGAGTGCTGTTCCCCATCTTCGACGCCAACGGCGACGCGGTGGCGTTCGGGGGTCGGATCATGCCCGGGGCCGAAGGCGCCAAGTACATCAACTCCCACGAGTCGCCCGTCTACACCAAGAGCCGGGTGCTCTACGGGCTGAACTGGGCCAAGGGCGACATGGTCAACGCCAACGAGGCGGTGATCTGCGAGGGCTACACCGACGTCATCGCCTTCGCCGAGGCCGGGATCTCCCGGGCGGTGGCCACCTGTGGAACCGCGTTGACCGAGAGCCACGTTCAGGTGCTCCGCAAGTACGCCCGGCGCGTCGTGCTCGCCTTCGACGCCGACTCGGCGGGCCGAGCCGCCGCCGAACGGTTCTACGAGTGGGAGCAGCGCTTCGAGATCGACGTCACCGTCGCCGCTCTGCCGCCGGGGGTCGACCCGGGCGATCTCGGCCGCGACGACCCCGATGCGCTCCGGGCCGCGATCTCCGACGCCCGACCCTTCCTCGGGTTCCGGCTCGATCGGGTGCTCGGTGAGGTCGACCTGCGCACTCCCGAGGGTCGGGCCCGGGGAGCGGCCGCCGCGCTCGACGTGGTCGCCGAGCACCCGAGCGACCTCGTGCGAGACCAGTACCTCATGGTGATCGCCGACCGATGTCGCATCGAGGTCGACCGCCTCCGTGATCAACTCCGGACCGGTCGTCGCGACGCGCCCCGACCCCGGCCCGAAGGAGAAGGACGCCCCCGACGACGGCGGCAGCCGAACACCCCACAGCTCGAGGCGTTGCGGCTCCTCGCTCACCGTCCGGCCGACCTGGTCGACCAGATCGACGAATGCCTCTTCGACGATGACCTTCACGTCACTGCCTACCGGGTGCTCGCGGCCGGCACCGACCTGCACGAGGCGATCGGACAGGTCGACCCCGCTACCGCCGATCTCCTCCAGCAGCTTGCGGTCCAGGAGTCCGAGGCCGAGCCGAGCGACGTCGCGACCCGTCTCGTCGAGGAGGCGACCCGTCGGGCCATCGCTGAGGTCGAAGCCGACGCCCGTGGCGCCGCCGATCTCGCCGACTACGTGCCCACGCTGCGCTGGTTGAAAGAGCGTCAACTCGAACTGCGCGACCCGCATGCGCAGTCGGGAGCGGTGGAGCAGTTGCTAGCCTGGCACCTCCAGCGGGCCAGAGGGGAAGGATGAACGACCGGACGCAGGCAGGCTCCCTCTGGGAGGAGGTCCCGGCCGACGCGCTGCGTCGGCTCACCGAACGGGGCCGGGCCCAGGGGACCCTCAGCAGCGACGAAGTGATGATGGTCTTCAAGGACGTCGATCCGACGCCCGACAACATCACGCGCATCCGGGACTACTTCGCCGAGTCGGGCATCACCCTCGACGAGAGCGTCGAGGACCTCGATCCCGACGAGCCCCTGAGCGGTATCCCTTCCGACCAGGTCGCGCCTGTCGTCATCGGTCCGAGCGTCGACCCGACTCTCGCGTCGTCCGCCCCCGCGCCGGCCGACGACGCCTCCCCGCCGGCCGACGAGGCCGTCCACACCCTCGACCCCGCCCGGCGTGACCGGATGGCGGCGCGCATCGGTCAGCGGCCGATGCGCATCCCCGTTCCGTCCGACTCCGGTGGCGGCAGCTCGGATTCGGTCCGGCTCTACCTGAAGGAGATCGGGCGGGTCCCGCTCCTCACCGGCCCCGAAGAGGTCGCGCTGGCCAAGCGCATCGAGGCCGGGTTGGCCGCCCAGGCCCGCCTCGACGCGGCCGACGATCCCGACGACCCGCAACCGCTCGAGGCGACCGAGCGCCGAAGCCTCGTGCGCACCACCCGCGACGGCGACGACGCCCGGGCGGCGCTCACCCAGGCCAACCTGCGGCTCGTGGTGTCGATCGCCAAGCGCTACGTCGGACGGGGCATGCTCCTGCTCGACCTCATCCAGGAAGGCAACCTGGGCTTGATGAGGGCGGTCGAGAAGTTCGACTACACCAAGGGCTTCAAGTTCTCCACCTATGCCACCTGGTGGATCCGCCAGGCGATCACCCGAGCCATCGCCGACCAGGCCCGCACCATCCGCATCCCGGTGCACATGGTCGAGTCGATCAACAAGGTGATCCGGATCCAGCGCCAGATGCTCCAGGAGATCGAGCGCGAACCCACCGTCGAAGAGCTCGCCGAGAAGGTCGACATGACCCCCCAGCGGGTGCGCGAGATCCTGCGCATCTCCCAGGACCCGTTGTCGCTCGATTCGCCGGTGGGGGAGGAGGACGATTCCAACCTGGCCGACTTCATCGAGGACCTCCAGGCCGACGCCCCAGCGGAGATGGCCGCCAAGCGCATGCTCAACGAAGCGGTCATCGCCGCCCTCGACGATCTCAGCGACCGCGAGAAGCAGGTCGTTCGTCTGCGGTTCGGGCTCGAGGACGGCCAGTCCCGGACCCTCGAGGAGGTCGGCAAGGAGTTCGGTGTGACTCGCGAGCGGATCCGCCAGATCGAGTCCAAGACCCTGGCCAAGCTGCGTCACCCCCACCGCAGCCAGAAGCTGCGGGACTATCTCGACGGCGAGTAGCCGATCAGCGCGCCGCTCGGGTGCGGCGAAGCAGGGGATCGGCGGCGGCGAGGACCCGGTCGGCGAGGCGTAGCACCCGTCCCGACATGCCGGGGGTCTCGGAGTCGACCAGGTTCCCCATCACCGCGAGGGTGATGTCGGCGGCCATCTGGGTTCCGACCGCGACCCGTAGCCCACTGCGCAGGATCCAGGGATGGCCGATGAGGAAGCTGAAGCGTCGGCCGGTTCGGAGGAACGCGTCGAACCGGTCGCCCACCTCGCGGTCGTAGCGCGCCGGTGCGGTGACGGGATCGTCGAGGAACAGGTCGGCGGCGAGGATCCCCGATTCGAGGCCGTAGTCGATCCCCTCGCCGTTCATCGGGTTGACCAGGCCGGCAGCATCGCCGATCGCTACCCATCCCGGTCCGTGGCGACGGGACGCCGACATCGGTAGGCGCCAGGCCCGGGGTCGCTCGATGGGTTCGCCGAGGTCCCAGGACTCGCGGACGGTGGCGTAGTACGACTCGAAGAGGCGGTTGAGGTTGAGGCGGGTGAAGCCCTTCATCGTCGACAAGGCGCCGACGCCGATGTTGACGGTGCCGTCGCCCGCCGGGAACAGCCAGCCGTAGCCGGGGATGGCCACACCGTGCTCGTCGGTGAGGGTGAGGCAGGCTTCGAGGTGACGGTCGAGGTGGCGGGGCGACTCGACGTAGCTGCGGATGGCGAGGCCGAATGGCTCGTCGGGGATCCGCTCGGCACCGACCAGGCGCGCCGCTGCGCCGGGCGCCCCGGTGGCGAGCACGACCAGGTCGGCGGTCCACCGTCGCTCCCCGGCGTCGACCCCGATCACCCGACCGTGGTCGTCGATGACGGGACGAGCCTCGGTCGACCAGTGGATCTCCGCTCCGGCCTCGGTTGCTGCATCGGCCAGGTGGGCGTCGAGGATGCGGCGGGGCAGCACCGCACCGTGGGCCGGGAATCGTGAGGTGGTCGGCCACGCCAGTTCCCGGGTTCGCTTGCCGGCGATCATCCGGAGTCCGTCGATGCGATGAGCCTCGTCGGGCTCGACCTTCAGCTCGCGCAGGGCGCCGACCGCCCGAGGGGTGAGCCCGTCGCCGCACACCTTGTCGCGTCCGTGGTGGCTCTTCTCGAACACCGCGACCGACGCGCCGGCCCGAGCGGCACGGATGGCAGCAGCCGATCCGGCGGGCCCGGCTCCGATGACGACGATGTCGCGATGCTCGCTGCTACCAGGCTCCATGTCACCAGCCTGCCCGACCAGCAGTGCCGATCGCGAGTCGAGGCCCGGTCGCGGGCGTGGGGACGTGTGGCGATGCGGGTCAGTTGCCTGGTGCCGCACCCACGGTTACGGCCGGTTGAGGTCGACCGAAATGCCACCCCTGCCCGATGTCGCAACCCAGCTCGAGCAGAATCTGGGCTTGTTCCGGGGTCTCGATTCCCTCGGCGATGGTCGTGATACCCAGCGATGTGGCGAGGTGGAGGACCCCCTCGACGATGGAGCGGTTCACGGACTGGCCGTCGAGATCGGCGGTGAAGGCGCGGTCGATCTTCAGGTACTCCGGTTGGAAGCGCGCCAGATAGGACAGCGACGAGTAGCCGGTCCCGAAGTCGTCGATGGCGATGGCGACGCCGAGGGCCCGCAGCGGTTGCAGGGCGTTGGCGACGCCGTGAGGGTCGCGCATGATGCTGTGCTCGGTGATCTCGAGACACAGGCGATCGGGCGCCACGCCGGTGGCATCGAGAGCGGCCACGATCCGGGCCGCGAAGTCGGGGTCCTCTAGCTCCTCGGCCGAGGCGTTGACCGCAATCCAGACGCCGTGGGGGTCCGAAGCTGTCCGGGCGAGGAGGTCGGTCGCCCGGCCGACCATGAACTCACCGATGCGAGGAAGGAGGCCCGCGCTGGCGGCCACGGGGAGGAAGCGGTCCGGTGCCAGGGGGGACCCGTCGGGTGTGGTCCAGCGGATCAACGACTCGTACCCGATGATCCGGCCGGTCGCGAGCTCGACCTCGGGTTGGAAGTGGGCGTCGAGACCTTCACCCGTCTCCAGGGCGCTGTAGAGGTCGTTCTGGATGCGCAGGTGGTCGCTGGCTCGGAACCGAAGTGCCTCGTCGAACGCCATCCACCGACCGGGTCCGGTCTCCTTGGCGGCGAACAGAGCGGTCTCGGCGAATCGCAACAGTTCGTCGCGGGTGTGCTCACCGTCGACGACGACCACACCGATCGACACGCCGATGCGCAGGGTGTGCCCCGAGATGATGAGTGGCTTGGCGAGGGTGCGATGGATCCGATCGACCAGGACGGCGACGTCGTCGTCGGTGGCCAGGTCGGGGGTGAGGACGGCGAACTCGTCGCCCCCGAATCGGGCCACGGTGTCGGTCTCACGGACGACCGAGCGGAGCCGGCGGCCAGCCTCGATGAGGACCTCGTCGCCGACGCCATGGCCGAGGGCTTCGTTCACCACCTTGAAGTTGTCGAGGTCGCAGAACAGGAGAGCGGCGCGTTCCCCGGTGCGTCGGGCCCTCCGGACCGCCTGGTCGACCCGGTCGGCGAGAAGGTGCCGGTTGGGCAGGCCGGACACGGTGTCGTGCAGGGCGGCGTGGGCGATCAGCGCCTCGGAGCGGCGCCGCTCGGTGAGGTCGGTGGCGATGGTCTGGATGGCGAAACGGCCGTTCCAGGTGGTGGGGACGCTGGTGAGCTCGAGATCGATCGGCGAGCCGTCGAGCCGGGCCAGCGTTGTCTCCCACGGACCGACGACCTCGCCGCGCATCAACGCGTCGGTTCGTTCGGTGATCACCCCGCTGCTCTCATGGGTGAACTGGAGGATGGGCAGGCCGACGAGGTCGTCGGGCCGGTCAGCGCCGAGAAGTCGGGCGGCGGTGTCGTTGGCGAACACGAACAGCCCGTCCTGGCGGATGGCGACCCCCTGGGGCGAGCTGTCGATGAGGTGCCGGTATCGGGCCGCCTCGGCTTCGGCGGTGGCGGTGGCCTCGACCTCGTGGGTCACATCGCGTGCCGAGACCACGACCACGTCGTCGCGATCGGGGGTGTGCATTGCCCGCGCCTCGAGCCACGCCCAGGTGTCGTCCTTGCGGCGCAGCCGGAATCGACCCGTGCTGCGCTCGCCGGGGTGCGTCAGGGCCTCGGCGAACGCACCAGCCACCCGGTCGCGGTCGTCGGGATGGAGGAGCTCGAAGGCGCTGAAATCGGCCATCTCGGCCACGGACCACCCGAGCACGCGCTCCACCGAGGGGGTGATGTACTCCGACACCCCGTTGGCACCGATGAGCGCGATGACGTCGACGGAGTTGTCGAGGATGAACCGGAGGCGGTCCTGTTCGCTACAGGCCCCGAGGGCGGCGAGGACGGCGACGGCCACCGACCGGGCGATCGCGAGAGCGTCGGCGGTAGGGGTCAGGGCAGCGGGTGCAGGCCCCACGGCGAGAGTGACGGCCCCGACAGGATGTGCACCGGCGGTCACCGCCGCCCAGCCGGGGAATCCCTCCATCTCGACGGGGGTCAACGAGTCCCCGGCGGCGCCGAGCGAGCCGAGAAGCGAACGAACGAGGATCGGTTCGGCCGTCGGGTCCACCTGGACACTCACGGCACACGGTTCGTCCTCGACGTAGCGCTTCCACACCAACACAGCCGGACGTTCCAAGGCGCGAACCACCGCCGTGGCGGCGCGAATGGCGTCCGAACTGGGCCGGGCCTCGATCATGGGGTCTCCGCCGGGAGTCACCGGCGTGGTCGCTGCGTCTGGTGGAGTTACCCGTA
>SKKL01000076.1 GCA_007121465.1 Acidimicrobiales bacterium
AGGTGGGCGAGCACTTCAACCTCACTCGTGAGCGGATCCGCCAGATCGAGGCTCGGGCCATGTCGAAGCTGCGGCACCCGTCCTCTGACACCGGCGCCCGCGACCTCCTCGCCGTCTAGGTCGTCCCCGCTCGGGGCCCGCCTTCGCGCGTCTTCGCTCAGGGTGCGAACGCCGCTCGGGTGGTGTCGTCGGCGGGGAAGAAGGCCTCGATGGCCAACTCGTCGAGGGTGATGTCCGCCGGAGTGCCGAAGGTGGCGATCGTGGAGAAGAAGCTCAGCACCGGGTCCCCGTCGGCCACCGGCCGGAGTCGCATGCACAGCAGCGCGGCTCCCCTCGGCTCGATCCCCGGCACCTCTACGATCCCTGGGTAGCTGCGGACCTCGGCGAGCAGGGACGCAAGCGCCGGGTCGGCGGTGATCTCGACCTGGCGACGGAGCCGTCCGATGAGATGAGCGCCGTACTCGTCGAGGTTCAGGATCCGCTTGGCCAGCCCGTCGGGGTGGGTTGACGCCCGGATGACGTTCACGGGCGGGTCGAGGAACCAGCCGGGAAGGCCATCGGTGAACATGGTGATCGCCGAGTTTCCCGCGATCAGGTTCCAGTGTCGGTCCACGACGATCGCTGGGTAGGGCTCGTGGCTGGAGAGGATCAGCTCGACGGCCTCCCGGGCTGGAGCCAGCTCGGGGTCCTCGAGCGGGCGCTCGTCGAACGCGGGTGCGAAACCGGCCGCGGTGAGCAGGGCGTTGCGTTCCCGCAGTGGCACCTCGAGATGCTCGGCGAGGTGAAGCACCATCTCCCGGCTCGGACGGGCCCGACCGGTCTCGAGGAAGCTCACGTGCCGAGGCGACACCTCGGCCTGCGACGCCAGCACGAGCTGGCTGACCCGCCGCTGGACTCTCCACGCCCTGAGCAGCCAGCCGAAGGTTGGCCGGTCGAGGGTCGCTGTCGCCATTCCTCGAGGCTAGGAGAGCATCGGTCGGTGGTCCATGACCTGGGAGGTAATCGTTCGGCTGCACCGGAACGTCGACGATGGCGGCATGAGAACCAACCACGCCTCCACCCGTCCTGCCGCCGCCGAGGATCCGGCCGACCCTGTGCGTCGGGTCCTCGTGATCGACGCCGGGATCTGTGCCCTCTCGGGCGGGATCCTGCTCGCCGCCGCGGTGCCGATCGCCCGATCTGCTGACCTCGCCGCGCCGACGATCGTGTGGGTGCTCGGAACGTTCCTGCTCCTGCTCGGCCTCGAGCTGGCTGTGCTCTCCCGGGCGCCGACCCGCTGGGCCCGCCTCGGTGCTGTCGTCACCGGGATGGGAGATCTGGTCTGGGTCGGCGGTTCTGTCGCGGTGGTGGCCACCGCCGGGCTCCCCGGATGGGCGACGGCCGCCGTTCTCGCCCAGGCCGCAGTGGTCCTGGCCGTCGCCGGCGCCAAGAGGGTCGCGTTGTCTCGACCCCACCCGGCCCGATCCGCCCCGTGACGCTCTCCGGCTTCGGCGCTCCTCCCCGTCGTCGTTCGCCGAGCGCAGCGCCGGGCCCTACACTCCCGGCATGAAGAAGCTCCTGCTGCTCGCCGTCCTCATCGCTCTCGCCGTCGTCGCGTCCAAGAAGCTGCGCGAGGTCTGAGCCTCGGGGCCTGATTGAACCACCCCCCGCTCGAGGGCTCGGTGGTTCGATTCGATCGCACCCGCCACCACCACCAGCCGGCTGCGACCACCGCGCTGGCTGCGACCGCGACTCCGCTCGTGACCCCAGCGGTCCGGGCCGAGGGCACCGGTCGACGCGACCGCATCGAGATCGGTCGCTCGAAGACCCGCACCTCCCAGCCGCGCTCGCTCGCCACCTTGAGCAGCTCGCGGTCGGGGTTCACCGCCACCGGATGCCCGACGCACTCGAGCATGGGGACATCGGTGGCCGAGTCGCTGTAGGCATAGGACTCGGCCAGGTCGATCCCCCGGCGGTCGGCCTCGGCCTCGATGGCCTGGGCCTTGAAGGGGCCGAAAGCGTAGAACTCGACATCGCCGGTGTAGTGCCCCGTGTCGTCGAGCCGGGCGCGGGTGGCGATCGCCTGGTCGGCACCGAGATGCCGGGTGAGGGGGACCACGACCTCCTCGGGCGATGCCGACACCACATAGACCCGGCGGCCTGCGGCCTTGTGCTCGCGGATGAGCTCCAGGGCCTCGGCGTAGATGATGGGGTCGATGACCTCGGTTAGCGTCTCCTCCACCAGCGCGCGGATCTGGGCCTGGGGCCACCCCTTGGTGACCCGCAGCGCCGCTTCGCGCATCCGGGCCATGCGTTCGTCGTCGGCGCCGAGGTAGTGGAACACGAACTGCCCGTACAGCGCCCGGAGGACGAGCCGCCGGGTGAGATAGCCCGCCCGGTGCAGGGGACCGGAGAAAGCGACGAGGGCGGCCCGGGCGATGATCGTCTTGTCGAGATCGAAGAAGGCAGCCTGCACGGGATCAGCCTAGGAGGCCGAATGGCCCATCCCGGGCCACGTTCCCCTTGCACCTTTCACGATACCTGATATGTTGTCGGGCAATCACACCGCTTCCCCAGCGAGATGTACTCGGAGAACCTCACTGGAGGAGCGATGGTCGTGTCCTGTTGGTCGGTCAAGGGCGGGTCCGGTACTACCGTGGTCGCGGCCGCGCTGGCCCTGGTGCTGGCCCGGCGCCACGATGCGGGCACCCTGGTGGTCGACCTCGCCGGGGATCTGTCCGCCGCTCTCGGGGTGCCCGACCCACCCGGTCCCGGTGTCGCCCGCTGGGCCGAGGCTCGTGGCGACCTCCCCGCCGATGCTCTCGGTCGTCTCGAGAGCCCGGTCGCCGACGGCCTGTCGCTCCTCCATCGTGGCGAGGGCGGGGCGCTGGTCACCGAGGCCGGCGAGCTGCTGTCCGCGCTGCTCGCGATGGACGATCGCCGAGTCGTGGTCGACTGCGGCACCCTCGGACCCGACGACGGTCACGTCTCAGGGTCGATACCGGTCGCGGCCGGAGCCGAGGTCTCCCTTCTCGTCACCCGACCCTGCTATCTCGCCCTCCGGCGCGCCGTTGCCGCACCGGTGACCCCCACCGGGATCGTCCTGGTCGACGAGCCGGGGCGGGCGCTCGACCGCACCGACGTGGAGTCGGTCCTCGGCGCACCGGTGGTGGCGGAGCTACGTCTCGACCCCGGTGTCGCCCGGGCGGTCGACGCGGGCCTGTTGGCCAGCCGCCTCCCCCGTCAGCTCTCCCGAGCGCTGCAGGGGGCGGCATGACCGTCGACCTCGACGTGGTGGTCGATGCGGTCCACCGCCGGTACCTGGCCGAGCGGGGCGACGATCTTCCGGCGGCCGACCGCGGCGTGTCGTCGTTGCGCCGCCTCGTCTCCGAGGAGGCACCCCTGCTGTCGTCCGAGTCGATCGCGCGGGTCCTGCGCGCGGTCGAGGCCCGGGTCGGCGGACTCGGTCCGCTCGAGCCGTTGCTGGCCGACCCGACCGTCACCGAGGTGATGATCAACGGGTCGGGGCCGGTCTGGGTCGAACGCCGAGGGGAGGTCGAGACCACCGGAATCGACCTCGACGAGTCAACCGTCCGCCGCCTCATCGAGCGGGTGGTCTCGCCGCTCGGCCTCCGGGTCGACCGGTCGAGTCCCATGGTCGATGCCCGCCTCCCCGACGGATCCCGGGTCAACGCGGTCGTCCCCCCGCTCGCCATCGACGGCCCGTGTCTCACCATCCGACGCTTCCGCGCCGAGCCGGTTCCCCTCGGGGCCTTCGCGTCCGACCGGGTCGTCGACCTCCTCACCGCCGCGGTCGCCGATCGTCGCAACGTCGTCGTGTCGGGCGGCACCGGGGCCGGGAAGACCACCCTGCTCAACGCGCTGGCCGGGGAGATCCCCGGTCGCGAGCGGGTCGTCACCATCGAGGACAGTGCCGAACTGAGGCTCCCTGGCATCCATGTCGTCCGACTCGAGTCCCGGCCGGCGAGTGCCGAGGGCTACGGCGAGGTGAGCATCCGCGACCTGGTCCGAAACGCCCTGCGGATGCGTCCCGACCGCATCGTGGTCGGCGAGGTCCGCGGTGCCGAGGCACTCGACATGCTCCAGGCGATGAACACCGGCCACGACGGCACCCTCTCCACCTGCCATGCCAACGGGCCCGACGATGCGTTGCGCCGACTCGAGACCCTGAGTCTCCTCGCCGGCATCGAGCTCCCCCTCACCGCGGTACGAGAACAGCTCGTGTCGGCTGTCGATCTCGTGGTGCAGGTCGCCCGTGTTCCCGGAGGCGGTCGTCGGGTGGTCGCGATCGGCGAACCAGTGGAGAGCCCCGATGGTCGAGTGCGATGCCGCGAGGTGGTGGCGGCAGGAGTGGTGGTGGCTCGGCCCGAGAGGCCGTCCCGCGAGCCATCGGTCTCCCCGCCGGCGCACGATCCCCTCGAGGTCCCGGCATGAGCCCGGCGGTTCCCGCGTCCTTGGCCGCCGCGGCGGTGGTCGCGCTCGCGGCCGTCGTCGTTCGTCCGGTCGCGCTCGCGGGCGGTGCCCGACTCCGCGACGTCGTCGCCGACGGTGGGGCTGGCCGGACCCTGCCCGACGCGCCCCTGTGGTTCTCCGATGCAGTCGATCGCGCCGCCCTCCCGGGAGCGGCCGGCACCTGGTTCCGTGCCGCGGTGGCGCTCCCGGTGGCGGCTGCTCTCGTCGGTGGTTTCCTCGGCGGCCCGATCCTCGCCGTTCTCGTGGGATCCGGGGTGGGATCGGCGGTGGCGATCGCCCTCCGCGCCAACGGCGATCGCCGCGACCAGCTCCTGGGCCGGGCGGTGCCGGACTCTCTCGATGCCATCGCCCGGTCGTCTCGAGCAGGGTCGTCGGTCGTGCAGGCGCTCAGCGCACTCGACGGCCCCGATGCGTCGGCCGCGGACCGCGTCCTCGCCTCGGTCGCCCACCGGGTCGAGCGCGGCGAATCGCTCGACCATGCCCTGGGCGTCGTCGCCGAGCGACACCAGGTTCCCGCGGTGCGCTTGGCGATCACCGCCCTCGCCGTCGGCACCGAGACCGGCGGCGCCCCGGCCCGGGCCGTCGAGGGCGTCGCCGCCACCCTCCGGGACCGCGCCGCCCTCGAACGCGAGGCCGAGGCTCACTCCAGCCAGGCCCGAGCCTCGGCGTTGGTACTCGTCCTCGCCCCCATCCTGTTCGGCTTCTTCGCGGTGTCGACCGACCCTCGGGTGGCCGACTTCCTGTTCCGGAGCTGGGCCGGGTGGGTCTGTCTCGCTGCGGGGCTCGGCCTCGACGCGGCGGGGTGGTGGTGGATGCGATCGATCACGAGGAGTGCACGGTGACGCCCACGGTCCCTGCGCTCCTCGCCGCCGGGGCGGTGCTGTCCCTGGCGGTCGCGATCCGGCCGGGGGTCCCCGAGCAGGCTCGTGCGCTCGTGCCCCCGGCCGGCCCGCGTCCCCGTGGTCGGTCACCCACCGCACTCGTCGGTGCGCCGCTGCGTCGGATCCTGGGTCGCGACACCGACCCCGCCGCCGACCGCCGACTGGGTCGGATCGTCGTGGTCGGTGTCGCGCTCGCATTCCTGGCACCACCTCTCGGTGGTCTGTGGTTGGCCGGGGCGGGATGCCACTCGGTGCTCGGGCGTCGACGGGCTCGCGCTCGCGCCGATCGGGAGCTGCTCGAGGAACTGCCCGAGGTGGTCGACCTCCTGCGCCTGGCTGTCTCGTCGGGGTTCACCATCCCCCTCGCCGTGGGAGTGGTGGCCGAACGGGGTTCGGGGCGCCTCGCAGCCGAGCTGGCCCGGGCCCGGCACAGTTCCGATCTCGGAGCCGCCTTTGCCGATTCGCTCGACGAGATCCCCAGCCGCCTCGGCGACCCCGTGCGGCCCGTGATCCGAGTCCTGGTCGGCGGCCTCCGGGACGGCACCGCCGTCGCGACCGCCCTCGAACGGGTCGCCGACGAGGTGCGCACCGATCGGCGTCGTCGGGCCGAGGAACGAGCCCGAAGGGTGTCGATCCGTCTCCTGTTCCCCCTCGTCTGCTGCGTGCTTCCCGCCTTTGCCCTCCTCACTGTCGTTCCCCTCCTGGTCAGCGGCCTCCAGGGGATCCGCTTCTGAGCTCCGGCTCACCTCCCGCTTCCCCCACCAGCTCTCACTCCGAATCGGGAGATTCATCATGTCCATCGTTCCCACCACCACCGACCTCGACGCCGCCGAGGTGAGCGTGACCCCCCGCTGGTACACCGAGCCCGGTCTCCGGGCCGCCGCCGCCGCCCACTCGGTCGGCGCCGTCGCCCTCGAGCGGGTCGGGTCGGCACGCGACGACGAGCGGGGCCAGTCGACTGCCGAGTACGCCCTCGTGATCCTGGGAGCGGCCGCGGTGGCTGCGTTGATCCTCGCCTGGGCCAACGAGACCAACCGCATCAGTCGTCTCCTCGACACGGTCCTCGACAACGTCATCCGACGGTTCCGAGGGTGAGGCGCACCAGGGGGGACGAGGGCCAGTCCACCGTCGAGCTGGCCCTCGTCCTCCCCCTGGTCTGCCTGCTGCTGTTGCTCGTGGTCCAAGTCGGGCTGATCGTCCACTCCCAACTCGTGGTCGGTCACGCTGCCCGGGAAGGGGCACGAGCCGCGGCGGTCGACCCACACCCCTACGCGGCGCGGGCTGCGGTCATCCTCGGCACTCCGCTCGACGCCGACCGAGTCGTGGTCGAGACCCGCGCCTCCGGCAGTGACCACGTCGAGGTCGAGGTCCGCTACACCTACGAAGCCGACCTGCCGCTCGTCGGGGCGCTCGTCCCCGACGTCGACCTCTCGGCCCGGGCCACCATGTTCAAAGAACACTGAGTCCTCGCTCGGGTCGGAGCCTCACTCGGGGCACCGGGGTGTCGAATGCACCGCAAGCGAACACCTGTTCGCTAGTCTGGGGTGATGGTCGCCACCATCTGGCAGCCGTCGCTGCTCGGAGCCGACGCCTCCCTCGACGCCCTGTGCTTCGAGGGGGCGGTGCACCACGATCTCGGCTGTGGGGCCTGGGTCGACGAGGTGCCGTTCTGCGCGTCGGGCACCGACGAGCTGTTCGAGCTCGTGGCCCGCCAGGCACCCTGGGGTGGCGTCGAGCAGCGGCCCATGTACGACCGCATCGTCGAGGTGCCCCGCCTCCACACCGGAGTGTGGGGCCACCCTCCGGCCGCACTCGGATCCATGGCCGAGCAGCTCTCCGAGCGATACCAGGCCGACCTGTGCAGCATCTCGGCCAACCTCTACCGCGACGGCAACGACTCGGTCGCCTGGCACGGCGACCGCGTCGGCCGTCATCGGGCGATCACCACCGTCGCCATCCTCACCCTCGGATCACCCCGGCGGTTCCTGCTCCGGCCCCGCGGTGGCGGTCCGTCACAGGCCTTCGAGCCCGGGGCCGGCGACCTCCTGGTCATGGGAGGAACCTGCCAGCGCACCTTCGAGCACTCGGTGCCCAAGCGAGCCCGAGCCGGGCCTCGCATCTGTGTCATGTTCCGCGAGCCGGGCGGGAACTGAGCGCGGGCCGTGCCGGTCACCCGGGGGAGAGGATCTCCCGGATCAACGCGATCGCCCCGGCCTTGTCGAGCGGCTCGTTTCCGTTGCCACACTTGGGTGACTGCACACACGACGGGCATCCCGCCTCACAGCCACACGCCTCGAGGAGCTCGAGAGTGGCGGCCAGGTGCCGGTCGGCGGCGCCGAAGGCCAGCTCGGCGATACCGGTCCCTCCGGGATGCGCATCGTGGATGACGACGGTCGGTAGCCCCGTGTCGGCTTGAACCGCCGTCGACACCCCGCCGACGTCCCACCGATCGCAGATGGCGAACAGTGGGAGCAGGCCGATGGCGGTGTGCTCCACGGCGTGGAGCGTGCCGGGCACCGCCGCCGGGGAGACCCCGGCCCGGGCGAGCACCGACTCGTCGACGGTGTACCAGACCCCCCGGGTGTCGAGCACCTGGGGAGGAAGGTCGAGCTCGACGGTGGCGAGCACCTCGCGGGTCCGCACGTCCTTGCGTTGGTAGCCGACGACCCGGGAGTGGATGCGCACCCGCCCGAGGTGGAGCGCACTCGCCCCCACCGTTCGCTCCTCGTCGACCTCGACGATCTCGACCGAGGTGTCGGTCCGGGCCTGCGTGTAGGTGTCGCCGGGGTCGATCGTCGCGACGGCGGTGGCATCGTCGAGGTCGAGCTCCGCGATCCGCCACGTACGACCCTGGTGCAGGTAGATCGCCCCCTCGTGCACCGTGGCGGGAGCGCGTGCCGCCTCGACGGTGCCGATCGGATCGCCTCCGGGCGTGGTGATGACCACCTCGCGCCCCGACCCCGACCGCAGCCCGACGCCTCGTGACGGCCACCCGCGTCCGGCCCACACCGCCCGGGGCGAGCCGTCGCGCACTCGACGGATCCGCAGGCGGTCGCCGAGAACCAGCAGGCGGACCCCGTCGTCGAGCAGGTCGGGGTCCCAGAACCGGCCGTCGTCGCGGCCGAGGGGCCGCTCGTAGGCGGCACACGCGAGGTGGGGGGCCAGGATCTCGGGGTTGGCGGTGTTGATCACCGCCGGCTCCGGGTCGCGGGAGAACAGATCGCTCGGGTGGGCCATGAACCACCGGTCGAGCTGATCGTCCCCGGCGACGAGCACCGCCACCGACTCCTGGGTGCGCCGACCGGCACGACCGATCTGTTGCCACAGCGAGGCGATCGTGCCCGGGTAGCCGTCGAGCACGCAGGCGTCGAGGCCTCCGATGTCGACCCCCAACTCGAGCGCGCTGGTGGCGACGACGCCACGTACCTCGCCGCTGAAGATGGCCTGTTCGATCTCGCGCCGTTCCGACGCGAGGTAGCCGCCCCGATAGGAGCGGACGGAGTCGGCGGTCGGACCGTCGAGTCGGGCCCGGACGTCGCCGGCGAGAAGCTCGGTGCCGGTGCGGCTGCGGCTGAAGCCGAGGGTGCGGTGGCCCCGGCGGATGAGCTCGGCCATGGCCGATGCGGCCTCGGCGTGCCCCGACGAGCGCAGGCCGGACGCCACGTCGAGAACCGGTGGGTCGAGGAGCGCCACGGTGCGGGGACCCCGAGGCGATCCGTCGTCGGTGACGGCGGTGACGTCGAGCCCGCACAGGCGCGAGGCCAGCCCCGCGGGGTCGCCGATGGTTGCCGAGGTGAACACGAAGGTGGGCGAGGCCCCGTAGTGCTCGCACAGCCGGCGCAGGCGGCGCAGGAGATGAGCGACATGGGTGCCGAACACGCCCCGCAGCAGGTGTAGCTCGTCGACGACGACGTAGCGGAGTCGGTGCAGGAACGTCGCCCACCGGCCGTGGTGGGGGAGGATGCCGGTGTGGAGCATCTCGGGGTTGGTGAGCAACACCCCGGCGTTGGCCCGGGCCCACCGACGCAGCTCCGTGGAGGTGTCGCCGTCGTAGGTGCTGGCCACGAGACCGGGCACCTCGAGCTCGGTGAGGGCACGGAGCTGGTCCTGGGCGAGGGCCTTGGTGGGGAACAAGGCGAGCGCGGTGGCGGGCGACGGGTCGTCGGCGACCGCTTCGATGATCGGGAGCTGGTAGCACAGCGACTTCCCCGACGCGGTGCCGGTGGCCACCGCGACCGAGGCCCCCGAGCGGACCAGGTCGATGGCGGTGGCCTGGTGGGTCCACAACCCCGCGGGTGGGACACACCTCGCGGCGGTCGGACCGAGGGGCCGGTCGAGCTCGGCGTGGTGCGCCGGGCGGGCGGGGAGCGCCTCGACGTGGACGACGCGCCCGTCGGCGACGAGGGCGTCGAGGAGACCGGCGACCCCACCGTCGTCGGGTTCGGGATGTCCCTCCCGGAGCTCCCGGGCATCGGTGATCGTCATGGCCGCTCCCTCGCCGATCACTCTAGGCGCCAGGCGTCGACGAGTGACACGCGTGTGATTCTCGATCGACCCGTGGAAATGGTCGCTGCGGTTACCGGCGTGCGATCCTGGGGTCCCGATCCGATCGACCCCGGAGGTGTGCTGTGCTCGTGCTCGACGACGAGGAGCGACCCGGTGGTCGCGTCCTGTCGATCTCGGGCGACGTCGACGTGGTCAATGCCCCCAAGGTGCGGGGTGAGATCATCCGTCTGCTCGGCGATGGGTCAGGTCGCCTGGTCCTCGACCTGACCCGGGTGCCGTTCCTCGACTCGTTCGGACTCGGGGTTCTCGTCGGGGCGCTGAAGAGAAGTCGGTCCGCCGGCGGGAGCCTGGGGGTGGTCGTGACCGAGCCTCGGGTGCGGTCGGTGTTCGAGGTGACCGGGCTCGACGGCGTGTTCGACCTGTACGACTCCGTCGACGCGGCACTGGAGAGCTGAGTCAGATGGGCGAGATCGTCGAGCTCGAGATCCCCGCCCGCGCTGACTTCATCTCCCTCGCCCGCCTGGTGATCAGCAGCGCGGCCGCCATCGAGCCGACCTTCTCGGACGCCCGGATCGACGATCTGCGTCTCGCGGTGTCCGAGGCGTGCACCAATGCCATCGAGTCCCACGCGTCGGCCGGTCACGCCGAGCGGATCGTGCTGAGATGCGATCTGGCCGAGGACCGGATCGAGGTCGAGGTCACCGACCACGGCGGTGGGTTCGACCCCGAGGACGCCGATTCCGCTCCCGATGCCGAACACCCTGAGCGCCTCCTGTACGAGAGCGGGCTCGGCATCCCTCTCATGAAGGTTCTCGTCGACGAGACCGAGTTCGAGCTCACCTCGAGTGGCACGAAGGTCCGCCTGGTGGTGGTCCGTCCGGGCCACCAGGAGACCGGCTGAGAGCGGTCGTCGGAGGACGCCCGGCGGGGGGCGCTGTTGACAACACGCCGTCCCGACCCCTTACCTGTCGGTTGTGAGCAAGCCCCTCGTCATCGTCGAGTCGCCGGCCAAGGCGCGCAAAATCGGAGAGATCCTCGGCGACGACTTCGTCGTGACGTCTTCGGTGGGTCACATCCGCGACCTGCCCAAGAACGCGGCCGAGGTGCCGGCCTCCCACAAAGGCGAGAAGTGGGCGCGTCTCGGCATCGACGTCGACAACGACTTCAAGCCGCTCTACATCGTCTCGGCCCAGAAGAAGGACGTGGTCAAAGAGCTCAAAGGGCTCCTGAAGGACGCCACCGAGCTCTATCTCGCCACTGATGAGGATCGCGAGGGCGAGGCCATCGCCTGGCACCTGCTCGAGACCTTGAACCCACAGATCCCGGTCAAGAGGATGGTGTTCCACGAGATCACCCCCGAGGCGATCCAGCACGCCATCGACGAACCTCGCGACCTCGACCGCCGCATGGTGGACGCCCAGGAAGCTCGCCGCCTCCTCGACCGGCTCTACGGCTACGAGGTGTCGCCGGTGCTGTGGAAGAAGGTCATGCCCCAGCTGTCGGCCGGTCGGGTCCAGAGCGTGGCCACCCGCATCGTCGTCGAGCGCGAGCGCGAGCGGATGGCCTTCGTCGCCGCCTCCTACTGGGACATCGAGGGCACCTTCGCCGCCACCGAGGGCGGCGACGACGCTCCGGCGTTCGACGCGACCCTCGTCGCGGTCGACGGGACTCGGGTCGCGACCAGCAAGGACTTCGACTCACACGGTGCGCTCAGCGGCGAAGTCGTGGCCCTCGACGAGGCGGGAGCGACCGCGCTGGCCGAGGGGCTCACCGATGCCGACTTCTCGGTGCGATCGGTCGAGAGCCGACCCTACCGACGCCGTCCGGCCCCGCCGTTCATGACCTCCACCTACCAGCAGGAGGCCAGCCGCAAGCTGCGCATGTCGTCGGCCCAGGCGATGAGGACCGCCCAGACCCTCTACGAGCAGGGTTACATCACCTACATGCGAACCGACAGCACCACCCTGTCGGAGACCGCGCTGAGCGCCGCCCGTTCCCAGGTGGTCGACCGGTTCGGCAAGGAGTTCCTCCCCGACGAGGCGCGCCGCTACGCCAAGAAGGTCAAGAACGCGCAGGAGGCCCACGAGGCGATCCGTCCGGCGGGTGAGCAGTTCCGCTCACCCGACGAGGTGGCGCGCGAGGTTGGTTCGATGGAGGCCCGTGCCTACGAGATGATCTGGAACCGCACGGTGGCCTCCCAGATGACCGATGCCACCGGCCAGACCGTCGTCATGCGCCTGGGGGCGACGGCGCCCGACGGTCGCGACGCCGAGTTCTCCACCAGCGGAACGGTGATCACCCACCAGGGCTTCCGGCGGGTCTATGTCGAGGACACCGACGATGCCAGCGACGATGCCCAGGAGCGGCGGCTGCCTGCGCTCGCCGAGGGCGATTCGGTCAGCGTCCACGAGCTGCGCCCCGATGGCCACCAGACCCAGCCGCCGTCCCGGTTCAACGAAGCCTCGCTCATCCGCCGGCTCGAGGAGCTCGGTGTGGGCCGCCCGTCGACCTATGCGTCGATCATGGGCACCATCCAGGATCGTGGCTATGTCTGGAAGAAGGGCAACGCTCTGGTGCCCTCCTTCACCGCCTTCTCGGTGGTGACCCTCCTCGAACGTCACTTCCCGAACCTGGTCGACTACGCCTTCACCGCCAGCATGGAAGACGACCTCGACAGCATCGCCGGGGGCGGGACCGAAGCGATCCCCTGGCTCAGCCGGTTCTACTTCGGAACCGACGAGCAGGAGCTGCCGGGGCTCAAGGCGATGGTCTCTGACCGTCTCGCCGAGATCGATGCCCGCGACATCAACTCCATCCCGATCGGCGTCGACAGCGACGGTCAGCCGGTCGTTGCCCGAGTCGGCCGCTATGGGCCCTACCTCCAGCGGGGCGAGGACACGGCCAGCATTCGCGAGGACATCGCCCCCGACGAGCTCACCATCGACCGGGCCATCGAGTTGGTCGAGGCACCGTCGGGCGACCGCGAGCTCGGCACCGATCCCGACACCGGCCTGCCCGTGTTCGCCAAGTCCGGCCGGTTCGGGCCCTACGTCCAGCTCGGTGAGATCGACGACGCCGCCAAGACCAAGCCCAAGACGGCGTCGCTCTTCAGTGACATGCAGCTCGAGTCGGTCACTCTCGACGACGCCATGAAGCTGCTCAGCCTTCCCCGGGTGGTCGGTGCCGACCCCGCCGACGGTGAGGAGATCACCGTCCAGAACGGGCGGTATGGCCCATACCTCAAGAAGGGCAGCGACAGCCGCAGCCTCGAGTCCGAAGAGCAGCTGTTCACCGTCACCCTCGAGGAGTGCCTGAAGATCCTGGCCGAGCCCAAGCGCCGGCGGGGCCAGCAGACGGCGCCACCCCTTCGGGAACTGGGCGAGGACGCGGTGTCGGGCAAGCCCATGGTGGTGAAGGACGGCCGATTCGGTCCCTATGTCACCGACGGCGAGACCAACGCCTCGCTTCGCAAGGGCGACACGCCGGAGAACCTCACCGACGAGCGGGCCTCCGAGCTGCTCCAGATCCGTCGCGACGCCGGTCCGGCCAAGAAGCGCGGGGCCAAGAAGAAGGCTCCGGCGAAGAAGAAGGCGGCCGCGAAGAAGAAGGCGGCCGCGAAGAAGAAGGCTCCGGCCAAGAAGAAGGCCGCCGCCAAGAAGGCTCCGGCGAAGAAGAAGGCCCCCGCCGAGAAGAAGGCCCCGTCCCCGGACTCCGCCGAGTCCGACTGAGTCGGTGAGACGGCCCCTCCCGGGCCGGGCCCTCGCCGCCTCGTAACGTGTCGCTGTGGAAGACCCCTCTCCCACCCGGACAAGCCCGAGCCCCGTCGGGCATGGTGTCGACCCCGAGGCCGACACCCAGATCGGTATCCCGGCCCCGTCCCTGCCGGGCCCGGCTCCGAGCGACCTCGACGAACCGGGCCGTCACGTCCGCATCTTCGGGTCTCACGCGTTCTTCCGGCTGTGGCTCGCCCAGGTCGTCTCGGCCACCGGTGACTGGCTCGGGCTGATCGCCATCACTGCCCTGGCGGCGCGGGTGGGAGCTGGGTCCGAGGGTGTCGCCATCGGACTGGTCCTCGCCGCCCGTATCGGGCCGGGTTTCTTCCTCGCCCCGGTCGCTGGCCTCTTCGCCGACCGCATCGACCGCAAGAAGCTGATGGTGGTCTGCCTCATCGGCCGGGCCGTGGTCCTGGTCATGTTGCCGTTCGTGGACAGCATCTGGGGGCTGATCCTCGCCTCGCTCGTACTCGAGGTGTTCACCCTCTTGTGGGCACCGGCGAAGGAGGCGACGGTCCCCAACCTGGTGCCGCCCGAGAGGCTGGCGTCGGCCAACTCGCTGTCGTTGGTCGCGGCCTACGGCACCTTCCCGGTGGGAGCGGCGCTGTTCGCCATCCTGTCCCGAGTGTCGGAGTCCCTCGCCGACATCGGATGGCTCGACGTGTTGCGACTCAACCAGGAGGGACTCGCCTTCTACGTCGATGCCGCCATCTTCCTCGTCGCCGCGTTCATCGTGTGGACCCTCGTCATCCCGAAGCGGCCCAAGCGGGTTCGTTCCTCCTCGGTGAAGGTCGAGATGTGGGCGGCGTTCACCGACGTGAAGGAGGGGTGGCAGTTCGCCTTCGCCAACCCGGTGTCGCGGGCAGTGATCGGCGGTCTCGCCACCGGGCTCATCGGTGGAGGCATGCTCGTGCCGCTCGGGGCGGTGTTCTCCAACGAAGTGCTCCAGCGGGGCGAGGCCGGGTTCGGTCTGCTCACCTTCGGGTTGGGCATGGGCATGGCGGTCGGTGTCTCCGCGGTGTCGGCGGTCCAGAAGCGCCTCCCCAAGCGGCAGGTCTTCACCGGGGCGCTCATCGCCGCTGGCGGTCTCCTCATCGCCGGCGCGTCGACATCGACGATCGGCCCGGCGGTGGCACTTCTCGCCGGGGTCGGGGCGTGCGCCGGTTTCGTCTACGTGCTCGGCTTCACGCTGTTGCACGAGAACGTCGACGACGAGATGCGGGGACGTACCTTCGGCGCTCTCTACACCCTGGTGCGCCTGTGCGTCCTCTCCGCGTTCCTGATCGGACCTTTCACCGCCCAGTTCCTCGACTCCGCGTCGGAGTCCCTCGTCGGTCGGGAGGTCACCGCCTTCGGGGCCTCGCTGTTCCTACCCGGCGTGAGGCTCACGCTGTGGTTGGCCGGCGCGATCATCATCGCGGCCGGGCTCCTCACGACGTGGAGCTTCCGGGTCGCCGCCCGACGGGAGGCGGCGCAGTCCGAGGCGACGGCCGTCGACCAGGACGAGGCCGCGCCACCCGACGATGCTGGCCCCGACCCGGCGACCGCATCCGAGCACGAGGAGGTCGAGGCCGATGAGCGCTGAGAGTGCAGGACGCGGCCGGTTCGTCGCCTTCGAGGGCGGTGAGGCCTCGGGGAAGTCGACCCAAGCGGTGCTCCTCGCCGCCGAGCTCGACGCGGTGCTCACCCGGGAGCCGGGAGGAACCCGTCTCGGTGCCACCATTCGGGGGCTCGTGCTCGACCCGGCCCACGAGTCGCTCTCCGATCGGGCCGAAGCTCTGCTCTTCGCCGCCGACCGGGCTCAGCACGTCCACGAGGTGATCGCCCCCGCCCTCGACGCCGGACGCCACGTCGTGTCGGACCGCTTCGCCGGGTCGTCGTTCGCCTACCAGGCCTTCGGCCGCCGGTTGCCACTCGCCGAGGTGACCGCCCTCTCGGAGTTCGCCGTCGACGGTTGGTGGCCCGACCTCACGATCCTGTTGGTCGTCCCTCCCGAACTGGCCGATGCCCGGCTCGCCGACCGCGACCGCATGGAGGGGGTGGGAGCCGAGTTCCATCGCCGAGTGGCCGACGGGTTCGAGGCCCTCGCCGCGGCCGATCCCGACCGGTGGGCCCGCATCGAGGCGACGGGTAGCGTCGAGCAGGTGGCAGCAGAGGTGCGCGCCGTCGTGCAGCGACGACTGGGACTCGGCCGGTGAGCGGCGAGGGCACGGGACGCGTGGTCGCGGCCGTCGACCCGTGGGCATCGGTCGTCGGCCAGGAACGCGCCGTCGGCCAGCTGCAGGCGGCGGCGCAACGGCCGGCCCATGCCTACCTTTTCGTCGGTCCGCCCGGCAGCGGGCGCCGCGCCGCGGCCCGCACCTTCGCCGGTGAGCTGTTCGCCACTGCCGACCCCTCCGGTGCGCGCCGCCACCGTTCGCTGGCCGCGACCGAGCAGCACCCGGATCTCACGGTGGTCGAGCGCCGAGGCGCCTCCATACCGGTGGGCGACCGGGAGAACCCCGAGGAGGGGTCGGCCCGTTGGGTCGCCCAGCGGGCGGCGCTCAGCCCGGTCGAGGGCGGCTACAGCGTGTTCGTGCTGCTTGACTTCCACCTGGTTCGCGACGCCGCTCCGGTGCTGTTGAAGACCCTCGAGGAGCCTCCCGCTCAGACCGTC
The DNA here is from genome assembly GCA_007121465.1 of Acidimicrobiales bacterium. Lineage (GTDB taxonomy): Bacteria > Actinomycetota > Acidimicrobiia > Acidimicrobiales > SKKL01 > SKKL01. The sequence continues at coordinate 16,290 of SKKL01000076.1, forward strand.
TTCGTGGTCGTCGCCGACGAGATCACCCCGGAGCTGGTCACCATCGCATCGCGTTGCGTTCGCGTCGAGTTCCACGGCATCTCCCGGGAGGTGCTCATCGCGGCGCTCGTGGCCGAAGGAGCCGACCCGACAGCGGCCGAGGCAGCAGCGGCCGGTGCACTCGGCAGCATGGACCGGGCCCGCTTGCTCATCAACGATCCCCGCTACTCGCTCCGGCGCGACACCTGGGCGGCGGTTCCCGAACGCCTCGATGGCACCGGCGCCACCGCCGCCGTCGTCGCCGCCGAAATGGTGGCGCTGCTCGACGACGCCCAGGCTCCGCTCGACGAGTGGCACCGGCGGGAGATCGACGAGCTGGCGACCCGGGTCGAGGTCACCGGTGAGCGGGGATCGGGTCGGCGGGAGATGGACGCCCGCCACCGACGTGAGGCCCGCCGGCTGCGCACCGACGAACTGCGGTTCGGCTTCACCGTCCTGGCTGAGCGCTATCGCGACCGGATGGTCACCGGTCGGGACCAGGCGGCGTCGATCGGCGCCATCCGGGCGTTGCTCGACGCCGCCGAGTCCCTCGAGCGCAACCCCAACGAGGCGTTGATGCTTCAAGCGCTCATGGTCCGCCTCGGTCGGGCGGGCTGAGGTCGCTCAGGGCCGGATCTCGATCTCCTCGGTGAGCTCGGCGAGGCTGAACGAGTCGGGTCGCACCTGAACCACCAGCTCCCAGGTGCCTGATGCCCCGAGGTCGGTGGTGCGGGTGGAGTAGTGCCCCGCTCCGAGGTTGGTCAACGCCTGGTCGATCGGGGGGATGGCGAGCTCGTCCGACCCGAGGGTGGCGGTGACCTCCGAGGCGACGGCCGGCATCCCCGCCTCGTCGAGGAGGAAGATGTGCAGGTCGTTGGTCCCGACCCGAGCCGGGTCGACGATGACCTGGATGCGAAGCTCGTCGTCGAGGGCGGTGTCGATCACGACCGGACCGCGGTCGGCCATGGCCGGCGTGGGAGGACCGTTGTGGGTGAGGGCGATGCTGGCGGCGACGATCGCCACCAAGGCGAGAGCCTCGACCCGCAGGGCGACGGTGGCCTGGGGGCGTTCGAGCCGGCTGAGGTGGGGCAGCACGTTCCAGCGGTTCCAGGCACCGGCGGTGACCGCCACGCCGAGCAGTGCGACCTTGGCGAACAATGCCCACCCCCAGCTCTGGGAGGCGTTGGTCAGGCCACCGGTGAGGAGCATGACCGCGCCGACACCGAGCAGCGCAGTGCCGGCCAACAACCAGGTGGCAGCCCGGGAGAACCGGGCAAGCAGCGCCTGGGCGGAATCGTCACGACGAGGGACGTGGACGAGGAGGGCGGGGATGGCTCCGAGCCAGGCGCCGGCGATCACCAGGTGGGCCGACACGGTGGCGACCGCGAGGTCGCCGTCGCTCGACGCGTGGCCGGCCATGACCGGAACGGCGAGGGCCCCGGCGGCGAGGATCACCGGGGCGCCCCGGGCGAGTACCGGCCGGTCCGGTTCGGGCCGGTCGGCCCGCGGTCGTGTCAGCCACACCACACCGGCGACGACCGCGACGAGGGCCGCGCGAGCCAGGTGGTGGTCGCTCGCCGGCCCGTCGAAGGGGGTCCCGCCGACCGAGGCGTAGGGGCCGTTCAACCAGGCCGCAACGACCGAGGTCACGGCCGCCGTCGCTGCAGCCCCGAGGGCGAGGGGGACGAGGCGGTCGAGCGACCGGTTCAACGCGGCGACGAAGACGGTCCCCACCAGGACCACGGTGGACAGTGCCGACGCCCACTGGAACAGGTAGTAACTCCACCGGGTGAGATCCGAGGTGCGGGAGGCGGCCAGTGCTCGCTCGGTGAGTCCCTCCGGCTCGGCGTCGTCGCCCTCGCCGACCCGGAACGTCCACGCGCCCGACACGGGATGGCCGTCGGCGGAGATCGCCCACCAGGATACGGCGTACCACCCGTCGTCAGGAAGGTCGATCGTCGCGGACATGGTCGTCCCCGAGATCGAGGCGGGGGCGCTGGTGACCACGCCCTCGGCGTCGACGACGGTGATCGAGTCGTCGCCGATCTCCACGGCTTCGTTGAAGGTGACCGACACCTCGCTCGGCGCGTCGTCGAGCTGGGCGCCGGCCGGGGGGCTGGTGGAGATCACCACGGCGTGAGCGTCGACGCCCGGAGCGACGCCCCACAGCGGCCACAGGAGCGCGGCGACGAGCACGACCCCGACCAGGGCCGAACGGTTCCGCGTCCGTGTGCTCGCTGCCATCACGCCAGCATGACCTTTCACCGGTGTCTGGCGCAGCCCGGCGGGCGGGCTGTGCCCTCGATACACGCGGCTAGTGTTGTGCGCCCACGCCCGGGTAGCTCAGTCGGCAGAGCAGCTCACTCGTAATGAGCAGGTCAGGGGTTCGATTCCCCTCTCGGGCTCTCCGATCTCGTCCCTGTGTCCTCCCCCGCTAGCCTGACCTGTGTGGCAGACCAGGCTGACTTCGCCGAGCAGGCGATGCCGCACATCGACTCGCTCTACAGCGCGGCCCTGCGGATGACCCGCAATCCGGCCGACGCCGAGGATCTCGTCCAGGAGACCTACCTCAAGGCCTACCGGGGCTTCGGGGGGTTCGAGGCCGGGACCAACCTGCGGGCCTGGCTGTACCGGATCCTCACCAACACCTACATCAACACCTACCGGGCCAAGCAGCGCCGCCCCGACGAGTCCGATCTCGACGACGTCGAGGACCTCTACCTGTTCCGCCGACTCGGCGGACTCGAGGCCGCCACCATCGGGCGTAGCGCCGAGGACGAGCTCATGGACCTCTTCAGCGAGGCCGAGGTGAAGACCGCCGTCGAGGAGCTCCCCGAGAACTTCCGCATCCCGGTGATCCTCGCCGACGTCGAGGGTTTCGCCTACAAGGAGATCGCCGAGATCCTCGACATCCCGGTGGGAACCGTCATGAGTCGACTCCATCGGGGAAGAAAAGGGCTCCAGAAGGCGTTGTACGAATTCGCCGCGACCCGAGGACTGGTGGAGCGGCTCGAGGCCACGGCCGCCGCACCCGCGGGCGGCGAGGCCGAGTGATCGAGGAGCCACCGATGGAACACGGAGACTGCAACTCCACCAGCGACTGCGACGACTCCCTCCACGAGCTCTACACGTTCCTCGACGGCGAGCTCACCGAGGAGAAGCGCTCCACCATCGAGCAGCACATCGACGACTGCAGCCCCTGCCTCGAGGCGTTCGACTTCGAAGCCGAGCTCCGCACCGTCATCGCCCGTCGGTGCCACGACGAGGTGCCCGAAACGCTGCGTCGTCGGATCGCCGATTCCCTCGGCCTGTCCGAGGGTCCCTGAACCACCCGGTGGCACGGGCGTTGCGAGCGCCTCGGCGACCCCTCGACGTGAGCCTTACGCTCACCCCTGCCTAGGATGACCCCCATGATCCTCGCGAATCCTCCGTGGCACTACTGGATCGGTGTCGCCGTCGCCATCCCCGCCGTGCTGTTGCTGCTCGTCACCATCGTCGGCTACTTCATCAAGGTGAGCCGTCCCCGCTACCCGAGGCGCTGATGGGATCTCCCGTCGACTGGCACCTGGCGGCCAGGGTGGCCACGAAGGTGGCCGGGCGGGAACCCTTCGCCGAGTCCTACCACTGGGATTCGCTCGAACCGGACTTCGCCGAGTTCACCGCCGAAGCCGAAGAGCTCGTCGCTCAGGCGACCGGCCTGCGGTCGCTGTCGGGCTCGGCGCGCGCTCGGGTCACCGATCGCCCGGGCTGGATCCAGGCCAACGTGGCGTCGTTCCAGCGGCTGCTGCGGCCCCTCACCGACAAGGTCGGGTCCCACATGGGGAACAGCCCGATCGCCCCGGTGGCCCGCAGCATCGCCGGTGCCGAGCTCGGCGCCCTCCTCGGGTGGATGTCGACCCGCGTGCTCGGCCAGTACGACCTGTTGGTCATCGAGGACGAAGATCCCGAGGACCAGGACATCGTCTACTACGTGGGGCCGAACATCCTCGCCCTCGAGAAGCGCTTTGCCTTCCCGCCTCGCGAGTTCCGCCTCTGGCTCGCCCTGCACGAGGTCACCCACCGGGCCCAGTTCACCGGTGTCGAGTGGATGCGACCCCACTTCCTGTCGCTGGTCGAGTCGACCGTCGACGCGGTCGAGCCCGACCCTCAGCGCTTCGTCGAGGCGCTCAAGCGGGTCACCGACGCTGTCCGGGAGGGGCGCAAGCCCCTCGACGATGGTGGCCTCGCCATGCTCCTCGCCGGCGACGAACAGCGCGAAGTGCTCGAACAGATGAGCGGGCTGATGAGCCTCCTCGAAGGACACGGTGACGTCACGATGGACCGCGCCGGAGCCGAGCTCATCCCCTCAGCCGATCGGTTCGGGCGGGTTCTGCGGGCCCGCCGAAAGCAGGTGCGGGGGCCGGCACGACTCATCCAGCGGCTCGTCGGGCTCGAGGCCAAGCTCAGCCAGTACGCACAGGGCGAGCACTTCATCGCCGTGGTCGAAGAAGCCGGGGGCACCGAGCTGCTCGATCGGGCGTGGGAGCGACCCGAGAACCTCCCGAGCCTCGACGAGATCCGCAGCCCCGATACCTGGGTCGACCGGATCCGGGCCACCGCGTCGCTCGACGGGCCGGCCTTCGGCCTCAGCCCGGCCTGAGTCCGGCACCGGTGGTGGACCTCCTCGCAGGTCTGCGGGACGATCCCCACCTCGAGAGCCTTCTCGCTCGCTGTGCCTTCTCCAGCCCGGGCACTACGGCGGCCTGCGCGGTGTCGGGAGGTGCCGACTCGCTGGCTCTCCTCGTGCTCGCGGTCGCGGCAGGGTGTGAGGTCACCGCCATCCACGTCGACCACCGCAATCGTCCCGGTTCGGGCGACGGCGCGGCGGCGGTGGCGGCCGTGGCCGAGGCTCTCGGGGCCCGGTTCGTGGCCGAGAGCGTGGAGGTCGAGCCGGGACCGAACTTCGAGGCCCGGGCTCGACGGGCCCGCTACGGAGTCCTGCCCGCCGGCGTCCTCACCGGCCACACCGCCGACGACCAGGCCGAGACGGTTCTGCTGAACCTGATGCGCGGATCGGCTCTCGACGGGCTCGCCGGCATCCGCCCCGAGGGTCGCCCCTTGCTCGACCTACGACGCCACGAGACGGCAGGCCTCTGTCGTCGGCTGTGCCTCCCCGTCGTCGAGGATCCCACCAACCTCGACCCCGCCCATCGACGCAACCGGATCCGCCACGAGGTGCTGCCACTGCTGGCCGACGTCGCTGAGCGAGACGTCGTCCCCCTCGTCGCCCGCCAGGCTCGTCTGGTGCGCGATGCGGTCGACCACCTGGGGGCCGAGGCGGCGCGCATCGACCCGACCGATGCCCGAGCGGTCCGGGAGGCGCCGGTCGCTCTTGCCCGCATCGCGGTGCGGCGCTGGTTCGCCGATCACACGGGCCTCGAACACCCTCTCGACTCCGGGGCCGTCGCCCGTCTGCTCGACGTGGCCGCCGGCCGGGTCCGAGGGGCCGACCTCGCCGACGGGTGGTCCGTGCGGCGCACCGACTCGCGCCTTCGCCTCGAGCACCGCTAGTCTGCGAGCCCGATGGCGCCTGACCAGGACCCCCCACATCTCACGGGTGCCGACCACCCGTATCTGCCTCACATCGGTGAGATCCTCGTCACCGAGGAGCAGATCCGAAACCGGGTCGCCGAGCTCGGTGTGGACATCACCCGCGAGTACCAGGGACGGCCCCCGCTGCTGGTGTGTGTGCTCAAGGGCGCCATGATGTTCGTGAGCGACCTCTCCCGCGCCATCGACCTTCCCGTCGAGTTCGACTTCATGGCGGTCTCGTCCTACGGCTCGGCCACCCGCTCGAGCGGCGTGGTGCGGATCGTGAAGGACCTCGACATCGACCTGTCGGGGCGCGACGTCATTCTCGTCGAGGACATCGTCGACTCCGGCCTCACCCTCAGCTACCTGCGTCGCACCCTCCAGGCCCGCGAACCGGCCAGCTTCGAGGTCTGCTCCCTGCTGGTGCGTGAGTCGACCGATGTCGAGGCGGTGGGGATCCGCCACGTGGGGTTCCGGGTGCCCGACGACTTCGTCATCGGCTACGGCCTCGATGTGGGTGAGCGCTACCGCAACCTCCCCTACATCGCGGTGTACGAAGGCCCCGAGGCGCACTGACCGGGTGAGCGAACCCGACTCGACCTCCGATTCCGAGGAGGGTGGGCCCGTCGTGGTGTTCGACCTCGACGGGTGCATCCTCGACTCGACCGAACCGATCACCCAGTGCCTCAACGCCGCGCTGGTCGACCACGGGCTCGAGCCGATCGGCCGTGACGATCTGGCATCTCGGATCGGACCGCCGCTCCAACACATGGTCAGCGCTCTGCTGACCGAGGCGGGGGCGGAGCCGGAGCTGCGCGACCCGGTCGTGGAGTCCTACCGGGACCGGTACCGCACGGCCTCCATCGACCTGGCGCTCACCTACCCGGGGATTCCCGAGACCGTCCACCTCCTGGCCGACTCGACGCGGGTCGCGGTGTGCACCTCCAAGCCGGCCCGCTTCGCCATCCCGATCCTCGAGCATCTCGGGCTCGCTCCGCTCTTCGAGGTGATCGCCGGGCCCCTCCACGGCGAGGCGGAGTCGAAGATCGAGACGCTCCTCCGGGCCTTGGGCGAGCTCGGTTCGGTCGATCGCGATCGCAGCCTCATGGTCGGTGACCGCAACCACGACGTCGAAGCGGCCCTCGCTCACGGTCTCGTTCCCGTCGGTGTCACCTGGGGGTTCGGGACCGCTGCCGAACTGTGGGACGCCGGTGCCGCCCATGTCGTCGACACACCCGCCGAGCTGATCGACCTCGCCGGTACGCTGCGGCGATGACCCCCCGGCCCCTCGTGATGGGGATCCTCAACGTCACGCCCGATTCGTTCTCCGACGGGGGTCGCTACCTCGACCACTCGGCCGCGATCGCCCACGGCCGCCTGCTGGTCGCCGACGGGGCCGACGTCGTCGACATCGGCGGAGAGTCCACCCGGCCCGGAGCGGTCGAGGTCGATGCCAACACCGAGCTGGCCCGCATACTCCCCGCGGTCGAGGCGCTCGCCGCCGAGGTCCGGGTGTCGGTCGACACCAGCAAGGCCGAGGTCGCCCGGGTGGCGGTCGAGGCCGGTGCCACGCTGGTGAACGACGTCTCGGGCACGCTGGCTCCGGTGGCCGCCGACCTCGGCGTGGGCTGGGTCGCCATGCACCGTCGCGGCACCCCCGCCACCATGCAGGGTCTCACCGACTACGACGACGTCGTCGCCGAGGTCACCGATGAACTGGTCGCCATGGCCACCCGCGCTCGCGACCTCGGCGTGGGCGAGGTGTGGATCGATCCCGGCATCGGGTTCGCCAAGACCGCCGAACAGAACCTGGTGCTGCTCGCCCACCTCGACCGACTCGTCGCCACCGGGTTCGACGTGCTCGTGGGTACCAGCCGCAAGGCCTTCCTCGGCGTGGCCCATGGTGCCTCGGACCGAACCGGATGGGCACGTGCGGCCTCAGCGGTCCGCCCCGAGGTCACCCTCGATCCGCCCCCTGACCTGCCCGATGGCCCGAGCCCGGTCGACGACCGCGTCGAGGGCAGCGTCGCAACGGTGACATGGAGCCTTGCCAAGGGTGCGAGAATGGTACGGGTGCACGATGTGCGCCCAGCACGCGACGCGGCCAAGGTGGTTGCCGGCGGGTAACGCCCGGTGGCCGCGCTCGGGCCACCCCGACAGGAGACAGCGAAAGTCATGGCCATGAAGGGCAAGTGGGCACAGGGCATCACCCCTCGGCACTTCTCGTGGATCATCAAGGACAAGCTCGCGGTATGCGAGCGGCCGGGTGGCTACGGGCACAACCACCGCAAGGTGCGTCGCCAAGAGGAGATCATCTGGATCCGCGAGCAGGGTTTCACCCGCGTCGTGTCGCTGATCGCCTCGCCCCACAACCTCCACAACTACGACGAGCTCGGTGTCGAGTGGGTGCACTGTCCCTTCGCCGCCCACGATGAACCCGCGCGGGTCCTGGGAGCGCTCTACCCCCAGATGCGGGCCATGCTCGCCGACGGCGGGAAGCTCCTGTTGCACGGCGACGAGCTCGGCGACCGGGTCTGCGGTGTCGCCGCCGGATACCTGCATTGGGCCGGGCTGATCACGTCCAGCCCCGACACCATCAACGCCATCGAGCGGCTCACCACCCGCCAGCTCGGCCCCGCCGGCCGGGAGCTGATCTCGGTCGCCGCCCGCCTGCCCGGCCCCACCCAGGGCTGAGCGCAGTGACCGACCGTATCGAGTTGCGCGGTCTCCGAGCGGTCGGGATCTGTGGGGCGCTCCCCGAGGAGCGTGAGCGACCCCAACCCCTGGAGCTCGACCTCGACGTCGTCGTCGACTTGGGTCCGGCCGGGCAGTCCGACGACCTCGACGACACCGTCGACTACGGAGCTCTCGCCCAGGTGTCGGTGGCCATCGTCGAAGAAGGCCGACCTGTGTTGCTCGAGAAGCTGGCCGAGACTGTCGCGACCGCCGTGCTGGGCGACGACCGCGTCAGCGAGGTCACCGTCGCGGTCCGCAAGCTCCGGCCCCCGGTCCCGGTCGCGCTCGCCACCAGCGGGGTTCGCATCACCCGTCGCCGGTCCGACCGGTGACCCGGGCGCTACTCGCCCTCGGCTCCAACCTCGGCGACCGTCGCGCTCACCTGCGCGCCGCCGTCGCCTCACTTCCCGACCTGGTTCGCACCAGCTCGGTCTATGAGACCGGTCCCATCGGTGGTCCCGACGACCAGGGCGCCTTCCTCAACCTCGTCGCCGAGCTCGACACCGACCTGTCGGCCCGTGAGCTGCTCGGGTGGTGCGCCCGCCTCGAACAGGCGGCCGAACGGGTGCGGGTCGAGCGGTGGGGGCCCCGCACCCTCGATGTCGACATCGTGTGGATCGACGGGGTCACCGTCGACGAGCCCGATCTCGAGGTGCCCCATCCCCGGATGCTCGAACGGCGCTTCGTCCAGGTCCCCCTCCTCGAGGTGGCCCCCGATCTGGCCGATCTCGACTGGCAGGTCGACCCCGACGATCGTGTCGAGCACGTCGACGACCTCTGAGACCGGCCGATGCGCCGGCCGACGCCGTCGCTCCGTCTCGCTCCCCGACCCTGACGCCCGGTAGCGTCTCGACCACGACGACCGGCACCGACCAGGGCTGGATCGGGAGGGACACGTGGCAACCGTTCGCATCATCGGACCGGGACGGGCAGGAAGCGCCCTCGCCCTCGCGCTCGGAGCGGCTGGCTGGGAGGTCGAGCCGCCCTACCGGCGTGGCGATGATCTGGCCCACGCCGCCATCGGTGTCGACCTGCTCGTCATCGCCACCCCCGACTCGGTGGTCGCCGACGTGGCCGTCGAGATCACCCCTGCGCCGGGCACCGTGGTCGCCCACCTCGCCGGATCGCTCGGTCTCGACATCCTCGAACCTCACTCGCACCGCTCCTCGATCCACCCGCTGGTGAGCATCCCCCGTCCCGACGTGGGGTCCCGGCGCCTGGTCGAGGGCGCGTGGTTCGCCGTCGCCGCCAACAGTGATGGTGCCGAACGTCTGGCCGCCCAGGTCGTCTCCGACCTCAACGGGCGCGAGATCCGTCTGCCGGACGAGCACCGGGTGGCGTACCACGCCGCCGCTTGTGTCGCCTCGAACCACCTCGTCGCCCTTCTCGCCCATGTCGAGCGGATTGCCGCCACCGCTGGGGTACCGCTCGAGGCCTACCTCGATCTCGTGCGGGGAACCGTCGACAACGTGGAGGCGATGGGGGCCCGGGCGGCGCTGACCGGTCCGGCGGCCCGGGGCGACACCGAGACGATCACCCGGCATCTCGCCGCCCTCGACCCCGCCGAACGGCCGACCTACCAGGCGCTGGTGGCCGAGGCGCGCCGCCTGGCCGGGCACGAGCCCGCCCCGGTGTCCGAGAACGGCCACGGGACCAACGGTCGTGCGTGAGGTCGCCTCCGTCGCCGAGCTGCGCGACGTGCTCGAGGCAGCCCGTCGGGAGGGGAGCACCATCGGCTTCGTCCCGACGATGGGATATCTCCACGCCGGGCACCTCTCGCTCGTGGAGCGGGCCGCGTCGGAATGCGACCTGGTGCTGGCGAGCATCTTCGTCAACCCCCTCCAGTTCGGGATCGGAGAGGACCTCGACGCCTATCCGCGCGACCTCGCGGGCGACAGGGAGTCGGCCGAACGGGCCGGGGTCGACGTTCTGTTCGTCCCCTCCACCGCCGAGATGTATCCCGAGCCGGTGGCCACGACGGTGACCGTCGCCGGGGTGTCGGAGCGGTTCGAGGGGGCGAGTCGGCCCACCCACTTCGCCGGGGTGGCCACTGTCGTCGCCAAGCTGTTCAGCCTGTCGGGTCCGTGCCGGGCCTACTTCGGGGAGAAGGACTTCCAACAGGTCGCCGTGGTGCGACGCATGGTGTCGGACCTGTCGATCCCCGTCGAGGTCGTCGCCTGCCCCACGGTGCGCGAAGACGATGGCCTGGCCATGTCGAGTCGCAACGCCTACCTCGACCCGGCTCAACGGGCTGCCGCGCCGGTCCTGCACCGCGCCCTGTCGGTCGGAGAGCAGATGATCCGCGAGGGGGTGACCCACGCCGACGAGGTGCGCGTCGCGATGACCGAGGTGGTGGCGGCCGAGCCCCTGGCCGAGCTCGACTACCTGGAGGTGGTCGACCCCGTCGCTCTCGAGCCGGTCGGTCCGATCAGGGTCCTGGCCGATCGCCCCGTCCGGCTGCTCGGAGCGGTGCGCATCGGCGCCACCCGCCTCCTCGACAACGTCGGCACCGTGGTGCCCGCAGAGGCCGGCCGGTGAGCGACGCCGACCTCGACCTGGTGGTGCTCGGTAGCGGAGTCGCCGGACTCTCGGCCGCGGTGCGCGCCGCCGGCAGCCACGGGATGCGCGTCGGCATCGTCACCAAGGGGGAGCTGACCCAGACCGCCACCCGATGGGCCCAGGGTGGGGTCGCCGCGGTCCTCGGAGGCGACGCCGACTCCACCGACCTGCACCTGGCCGACACCCTCGCCGCCGGCGCCGGGTTGTGCGACGGCGACGCGGTGCGAGTCCTCGTCGACGAGGGGCCGGCACGGGTCAACGAGCTCATCGCCTTCGGGGCTGCCTTCGATCTCGACGAACACGGCGGCTACCTCCTCGCCCGCGAGGGCGGTCACTCCCTGCCCCGGATCCTGCACGCGGGTGGGGCGGCCACCGGTGTGGAGGTCGAACGGGCGCTGGTCGAGGCGGTGCGGGCCACCGCCGCCGCGCTCCACGAGCACACCTTCGCTCTCGACCTCGTGGTGGAGAACGGTCGATGCGCCGGCGTCGTCGTGCGCGAGTCCGACGGCACGGTCCGCACCGTCCGGGCCCGCCACACCCTGGTCGCCACCGGAGGATCCGGGCAGCTGTACTCGGTCACCACCAACCCGCGCGAGGCCACCGCCGACGGTCTGGCGATGGCCCTGCGCGCGGGTGCGGTGCTCGCCGACATCGAGTTCGTCCAGTTCCACCCCACGGCCCTGCACCACCCGGCCATGCCGCGACCGCTCCTCTCCGAGGCCCTACGAGGTCACGGGGCGCTGATCCGCGACACCGAGGGAGAGCGATTCGTCGACGAGCTGTTGCCCCGGGACCAGGTGTCGAGGGCGATGCTCGACCGCATGCTCGTCCTCGGCGTCGACCACTGCGTCCTCGACGCCCGCCATCTCGAGGACTTCGGTGTCCGCTTCCCGACCCTCGCCGCGGCTCTCGCCCGCTATGGGCTCGACCCCACGGTCGACCTGCTCCCCATCGCACCCGCCGCCCACTACCACTGCGGCGGCATCCTCACCGACCTCGACGGTGCGAGCACCGTGCCGGGCTTGTGGGCGGCGGGGGAGTCGGGCGGGTCCGGTGTCCACGGCGCCAACCGCTTGGCGTCCAACTCGCTGCTCGACGGGATGGTCTTCGGGTTCCGGTGCGTCGAGGCGATCGAGGCGGGTGCCGACGGACCCCGCCCCACGGGAGCGATGCGCTCGCTCACCCCGGATTCCGCTGCCGGGACCGCCAGCGTCATCGCCGGACGAGAGGTGGTGATCGACCCCGTCGTGTTCGGCCGCTCGGAGTCGGCACAGGACCCGGCCCAGGTTCGTGAGGACCTCCAGGGGACCATGACCCGCCTCGCAGGGGTCTCGCGCTCGGACGAATCTCTGGCCGACGCCCAGGCCGAGCTCGTCCGGTTGGCCGCCTCGATATCGGCGACGGTTCACCCGGTGAGCCCCGCGGCCCACACCGTGGACGTGGCGGTCGAGGAGCTGCGCAACCTGGTCGAGGTCGCCGCCGC